>WFRX01000397.1 GCA_015486285.1 bacterium | reverse complement strand
GACATCCCCTGGAAGGGGGCTGTCGCGCCCGCAGGGCGAGCGCCATGGACGGCGCGAGTCAAATCCCGAGGAATGAAGCGTACTTTCTGTACGTTGAATGACGAGGGATGCAGCCGAACGCCGCAGATGGGACTTTTGGGGCAGCCTCCTACGCTCCGTCTCAAAGCGTCGAACAAGCGACCAGTAGTAATCATTCCCCACTGGATCCTGCACCCATGCATCCGCCACGCACTCGAGCAGGGTTGCTGCTTCCAGGGCCCTGTCCGTCCCCTGATAGAGATGCAGCAGGTTCCAGACCAGCTTCCTCCGCCCCCTGCTGTCCCCTTCCGAACGCATCACCGTGAGCCCCTCCAACAGGATCCGCTCGGCGACGCCCGGCGCATCCTCAAAGGTGAGCTTGTAGTAGCCATAGTTCTGCCAAGCGCCGGAATAGACACGGTTTCTCGCCAGTACACCCTGGTAGAAACGATCCGCGCTTCGATAATTGCCGGCAAATAGAAACGTCTGACGGCAGAGAAGGAGGACCCAAACAGCGGTGAGCGACCAGGAAATCAACCGGATCCCCGGCTTTGCCCCTCCGGCCGGCACCTTTCCGCCGGATGAGAAGAGGACCGATACGCAGAGGAGTACCAGGCCCGCCTGTGCAAGATACAGATGGTGGGCGCCCGTCTTCAGACCCCCACCGGGCAGTTTCCCCATCGGAATGAGGTTCGACGAGGGCAAATAGGCGATCAGGAACAGGCCGAACCCGAAGGCCAGAATCCGCCTGTCTCCGCGCAGGAACCAGACCACCGTACCGCAAAACACCAGCGGCAGCACCGCCTCCCGAAAGGTGAAGTCCTCCAGCCGGAAAGGGTATTGAAAAAGCTGTATCGTGTGCGGAAAGAGCCATTGGTCCAGTTGATGGAAGAGCAGGGCGAGGACCGAACCGAAGTAAACAAAGAGTGACCCCTCCTCGGAAAATACGTTTTGAGAGGCCGTCAGGATCGAAGGGCCATCCAGCCAGAGATGGCGTGCATAGAGGGGAACGAAGATCAACGAAAAATATCCCGCAAGGAGGCCAAGGGTCTTCCGGCCCATCCGCCGGGGAAGGGTACAAAGCAGGAGGCCGTGGAGCAGGGGAACCACGTACCCGCTCTCCTTGGCAAGCATGGCCAGAAGCAGGGCGACCATGGAAGCGGGGTACAGGACGCGAAGGTGGCGTCCCGTGGCGAGCAGCCGAGCCCAGCAACAAAGCGACAGGAGCGAAAAAAAGGCGCAGAGGAGACCGGTCTGATTCGCGATAATGCAGATCGACTCCACGTTCCGGGGATGGACGAAATAGAGAAACGCGGAGGCAAGGGCGATATCCCTTCCTCGAGCACCCCGGGAAGGATCCGAGAGAAAAATCGAAAACAGGACGTATACCAGTACGGCATTTCCGGCGTGAAGAAACAGGCTCTCCAGACGATACCACCAGACCGCCGTCCCGAACACGTGGAAACTCAAACCGTGAACGAGGATACTCAGGGGCCGGTAGTACGGCATTCCTGTATGGAAATCCGGGCCGCCGGGAATGTAGAAGTATCGGTGGGTGAACAGGGTCGGGAGGTTCTCCCATCCGAAGGCCCCTTTGGCCGCATTGTCCAGGATAATTCCGTACTCATCCCAGAGAAAGGGGCAGGAAAAGGTCTGGGCATACAGGAGCAGCCCCAGAATCATGAGCATGCCCCCCAGGAAAAGGAGGAGAGGCCATGAGGGAAAGGACGCATCCGGGAATTCCCGCCCGGTTTCCGGGAAAGTGACTGGGGCCAAGCTGTGTACCGCCCTTATGCAACGGGAATCGGAAACTCCAGGACGAAACGGGTGCCCTGAGGTTGGTTGTCTCTAACGCGGATGTACCCGTTATGATCGGCAACGATGGTCTTGACGATGGCGAGCCCGAGTCCCGTTCCCCCCTTTTTGGTGGACGTATAAGGCTCGAAGATTCGTTCCCGCATCTCCTTCGATATCCCGATCCCCTGGTCGATGACCTCCAACACGACAAAACGCAGGAAAGGATCGTATCGGGTCGACAGCACGATCGGCCGCTCTTGCTCGGCGGCGTCCATGGCGTTGTCCAGCAGGTTGATCAGAACTCTTCGGATCTGATCCGGATCCAGGCGCAGCCGGGGAAGACTCGGGTCCTCCTCGAAGATGAACGGCGTCGTGCGATGGGCTTGCTGATAGAAGGCGATCACCTCTCGAACGATGTGGTTCAGATCCGAAAAGACCGGGTTGGCGGCAGGCATGCGTGCAAATTGAGAGAATTCGTTGACCAGATTCTTCATCTCCTCCACCTGCCGGATGATCGTGTTCGTGCACTCCTCAAAGATCTTCCCGTCCTCTCCGAATCGGTCCGCATACCGCTTCTGGAGACGCTGGGCGGAAAGCTGGATCGGCGTCAAGGGGTTTTTGATCTCGTGGGCGATCCTGCGGGCCACCTCTCTCCATGCAGCCGCCCGCTGCGCACGGATCAACTCCGAATGATCCTCAAAGACCATGACGACGCCCATCCATTCCCCTTCCTCATCTTCAAGCATACTGGCCCGGACGAAGAGATTTCTCGGTTCCTGCTGAAGGGTGATGCTGATCTGCCTCGCAAGGTGTCTTACACGGTTTCGATTCACTTCCTCAATCAACTCACGGGCCGACTGCATCGCCTCCCCCGAGAAAAGATCCCGATAGGATTTCCCGAGGACCGCCGAGGCCCGGATCCCGAATTGCTGCTCCATGAAGCGGTTTACGGTCTGTATCCGGCCGTCACGGTCCAGGGACAGAACCCCGGCGCCTATGTTCCGCAGGAGAATCTCCATATATCTGCGTCGCTGCTCGAGTTCCACGTTGCTCTGGTGGAGCCGTCCCTGTGTTTCCTCGATCTCCGCGCCTTTTTTCTTCAGATCCAGGACCATCCGGTTGAACGAGTCGACCAGGACCCCCATCTCGTCGTCCGAGGCTGTTTCGATTCGATAATTCAGATTTCCCGCCGCCACCTCCCGGATTCCCCGGGCAAGGTGCTGAATCGGGGTAGTGATCCCTTTCGCCATAAAAAACCCGAACCACGTGGCTGAAAAGAGGATCAGGAGGGTCACCATGATCAAAGCCATGAAACTGACCGACTTGAATGGAATCTCGTAAAGCATCACCTGCTTGTGTCGTTCGAGGGATTCGGAGATCTGCGCCATTTGTTCGACCAGGCTCTGCTGCACACGCCTCTGCACCACAAGAGCAGCCTTGATGACTCCCGCCTTGCCGCTGTATTCGAGCGGCACGATGGCTTCGATCATTTCAGCCCCTCTGCTTTCCCGGATGCGCGTCACATCCTGGCCGGCCTTGACCTTCTCGAGCTCGCCCTTCTCGGGCGGAAGAGGGCCGGAAAAGCCCTGCCCCAGGAGAGGGTCGACCAGCATCCTCCCGTCCGGCGTCACCAGATAGATCGCATCCAGCCGGTAGGCGATCTGCTCCAGCCGCAGAAATTCCCGGAGATTGCCCCGCTCCTCATTGTGCAAGAGATCTTCCCGCTTCAGGGCCTGCCTGATCTCCTTCGCAAAGAAGAGCGCGTCCTCCGCCTGACTCTTGTAATAGGCCCTCGCAACGGCGAGAGAGCCTTCCAAGGCCCTTTCCACCTCGACGTGGACCCACATCTCAATGCTGCGCGAGATGAATGACCAGGCAACATAGAAGAGGATGCCTGTCGGGACCAGCGACAGGAGTACGAATGCGGCAACGAGTTTGTTCCGTAAATGAGCCCCCAGAATCCTCCTTCTCCGCTCGAAAACCAGCTTGACCACGTTCCGAACGATCAGAAAGATCAAGAGGAGGATCAGGATGATATTGAGGTTGATGATGGAGAAGAACAGGATGCTGTCGTTGAACGGCAGCAGCGTACGGAAGCGGCCGACGGAAAACTCCACGGATGTCAGAAGAAGGAGGACGAGAAGGATCACAAAGATGAACCAGATCTCTCGTCTTCTCCGCTTCGCGTCCTTGTCGTCAATTTGCGGAGGGGCATTCCCTTGCATGGAGGGGCCCGTTCCTTCCAGACGGCCCGCAACATCCCGCCGGGTGCCGGGTCCGTCTCTCAAATGGAGGGGGCTGCGCTGAGAACCCGTTTACGGTTGCTTCGCGAGAAACCCGATGCCGTACACCGCCCTTTGGTCCTGATGTACCCAGATATTTCCCTTGAGGAGGCAGAAGGCGCACGGACTTTGTTCCTTCGCCTGTGGAATGGTCCGCAGAGACGTCCAAAAAGTATCCTGAACGCGGGGGCCCTTCTCCGGAGCTTGCCCCTCTTTCCCCGGCTCCTCCGCGGGGATCACGGCTTCGCGGAGCACCTCCAGGGAGCCCTTGATGTCCCAGGCGGGAATACCCAGGCGGAACGGCTCCGATCCCTCTGCACAAGGGGGCGACGAAAACGCACATTCCGGCTCCGACCACCGGACCTGGTAGGTTTCGCGCCAGCGGCCCCTGCGGCCCTGCATGACGGCGAATCGAATGGCTCCTTTGTCTGCGGTTTCCGCCTCCTTCTCCAGGAACAATAATTCCCCGCCCGGACCCCACAAGACGAAAAGCCTGCCGCCCGGTTCCAGGCCGGGAAAAGGAACCTTCTGCTTTTCCCGCGGGAGATCGGTCCAGGCCCATCGTTCGTAAAGGACACTCCCTTCGACTGTCCGATTATTCCAGAAGAGCTTTGCAGGCATCCTGCCGTAACGGATCTCCGCCTCCTGACTGCTCCTCACCCGATCCGCAAAAAGCGGATCTGTATACAGGAGGACCTTGCCCGCCTTGCCGGGGACGTAATAAACGAACTCTTCCTTATCCGTCGTAAACAGCAATCGGTCCTTTGTCAACGACACCGGGGCCGAAGGCCCCTCTTTGGACTTTCCCTTCTGCACGCCCAGGTAGGTGGCAATGCCGGGCGAGAGCAGCCAGGCATTCGTCCGCCATTGGGTCTTGGCCGATGAAAACAGGCCGGACGAGCGATATTTGTCGATCCCGACCACCATGCAGACAGGATTGCCCTGGACCGCGGAGAGAAAAACAAGCCCCTCCTCAACCGCCGCCCGAGGAGGACCCTCCCGCACCGTCTGCTTCTTCGAACATGCACACAGCAGGCACAGGATGGCCAGCAGAGACAGCCGTCCCACCGCTTTCCCTCGCAGCCCGTTCACCATCGAAAAAACACCTCGCACCCCGTATTATGGATTTTCCCTTTTACGAAAGGACAATCCTTTCTTGACAACCGTAAAAGGGATCTGCCGAAACCCCATCTCGCGTATCTTCTCCCTTGCCCGGCTCCTGCTTGCCGAATCCACGTAAACAACGACACACCCGCCCCCCCCCGCGCCGCACACCTTCGT
>WFRX01000396.1 GCA_015486285.1 bacterium | reverse complement strand
GACATCCCCTGGAAGGGGGCTGTCGCGCCCGCAGGGCGAGCGCCATGGACGGCGCGAGTCAAATCCCGAGGAATGAAGCGTACTTTCTGTACGTTGAATGACGAGGGATGCAGCCGAACGCCGCAGATGGGACTTTTGGGGCAGCCTCCTATGGTTTGTCTCACGGATTCCATAGCGAGGGCAAGAGGGAGAGACCGTGATCATGGATACGATTGCGAACGGGGGAGCCGGCGGATGAACCTGACGGAGATTTATGAAAAGGGCCAGGAGATCATCGGCAAGAAGGATATCCGGCTGTTTACCGATTATGTGGAAACGGGTTTCATCGCCGCACACGACCGCCGCATCATCGACAGGTACACCTTTCGGCAGCAGGTCATCGACGGCCCGGCGGAGGTCGGTACCGACTGCGACGTCTTGGGCGTCAAGCTGAAGACGCCGATCATCCAGTCGGCCATTACGATCCCGATTCCGGCCATCATGGAAGACGGGTTGCTCCTGACCGCCCGGGGGCTGCAGTCGGCCGGGAGCCTGATGTGGACCGGCACGCCCGTGCCCAAGGACCTGCATGCCTTGAAGGCGACCGGTGTGCCGCTGGCTTGTACGATCAAGCCGTTCAAGGACCGGAAGCATGTGGCCGAAGAACTGGAGAGGTTGCAGAAAGAAGGCGTGGACTGGTTGGGGCTGGAGATCGATGTGGCTCACGGCACCAAGATCAAAGACATGACCATCGTGTCCGACTGTACGCCTTTCACCCTGGCCGAACTCAAGGGCTTCCGGAGAAACGTTTCCGTGCCGCTTTTCTTGAAAGGGGTGCTCAGCAGGACGGATGCGGAAAAGGCGTTGGAATCGGGCGCCGACGGCATCGTGGTTTCGAGTCATGGCGGCCACACGATCGATTATCTTCCTCATCCTTTCCAGGTCATGGACGAGATCATGGACGCCGTGCGGGGGAATTTGACGGTGGTGGTGGACGGTGGGATCCGCCGCGGCAGCGATGTGCTGAAATGCCTGGCCTTCGGAGCGGATCTGGTCGGCCTGGGGCGGCCGATTCTGTGGGCCCTGGCGGCAGGGGGGCAAGAGGGCGTTCAGAGCCTGATCGAAGAAATGAATGAAGAGATGCGGCGCATCATGAGCCGCGTCGGAGCCTCGAATCCCGCGAGCGTGAAAAGGGAGATCCTGATCCAAAGTTGACGGCGCGGAGGGGCTCAGCGAGCGGCGGACGCCTGCCGGCGGGATGCCATCCGTTCCAGGCCGCGGTCATGTTTCCCGCTTCCCTTTTCCGCAAGCCTCCTGTTCCCGGGCGGCGGCAAGCCTCGGCAGCGCAATCTGCGCGTACTCGATCAGATCCTTCGGCGGGGGCTCGAGGACTTCCCTTCGTTTCAACACCAGGGACTTGGAGGGACACTTGTAGACACAGACACCGCAACCGATACAGCGGTCCGGATCGACCGCCGAAACCTTGCCCTTCGTGTTCTTGAGACGCTTTTCCCCCTTCCCGCCATCCGCCGCCACCACCGTGATCCGGTTCATCGCCTCCGGTGCGTCTTCGAGCTTCAGCGCCTCCATGGGACATCGCTTGACGCAGAGCCCGCAGCCGATACAGGTGTCACGATCGATGCGGACCCGGTAATCGGACGGGGCCATGCCTTGCGCATGCTTGAGCTTGTGGAAGGCCTCCAGGAAAACGCAACAGCATGGGCAGCAATTACAGATGGTGTCCGGACCTTCCCGCCAATTGCTCACATTATGGACCAGCCCGGCCTCGGCAGCCTTCCGAAGGATCTCCTCGGTTTCATCGCGGGTGATCTCGCGGCCCATCCCGTTCTCGACGATGTAGCGCCCAAGGGGGCCGAAATGGAGGCAAACCTCCGTGGGGTACGGGCAATCGTCAAACTCCGGATCGAGATTCTTGCGGTGCCTGCAGGGACAGGTGGAAACGCTGAAGTAATCGTGCTGATCCAGCACCTTGGAGACTTCTTCGTAGGGCTGAATCTCCCGCGTATCCTCGATGGTTCCCTGGATCGGCAAGGCTCGGCCGTACTTGGGTGAGAGGTGGTCCAAGGGGTCCCAGGCGCCATGGTAGTAATATCGGTTCGCCCAAGGCGCAATGGCCTGGTTCCGCTCGTCCGTCTTTCCGGGCCACCCGGTGGCGCGATACTCGACAAAGATGATATCGTTCGGGCTGTAGCGGATGGTATCCCCTACGACCACCCGAAAAACAAGGCCCTTCCGGGCCATTGCATCCAGCCGTTCCCTCAATGCAGCCGGGTCCATCCGTTTCAGTTCGGCCAGTTCTTCGAGGCTCTTCCCGTCGAAAGGCATACCCGTCACCAGAGAGGCCTCCTCCGGGGTGTAGGTAGCCTTCATGAGGGGCAAAAGCGCCTCCGACTCCGGGACGCCGACCGGACTTTGTCGGAGCCAGTTGATGAGGCCTTCGTAGATTGCCTGCTCGGACATGGCTGTCTCCCTCCTGCTGTGATCGTCCAACCGTCGGCTCGGCCATCTTCCCGTGGCGGGACGCGCTCTTCACCCGGCGAGACCCTTCACGCCCCTTTGTCCCAATATCGACCGCGTCGTCTCCGGAATGTTTGCCCTGCAGTCCTCCGGCAGCTTGTCGAACACTTCCGGTGCATAGGTCCAGAGATGGACGCATCGTGTCGTCTTTCCCTCCTCACCGATGTCCACCAGCCTGGCCGTGAGCAGATCCGGTTCGCACTGCATGTACGCGTCCGTCATGCCCCCGCACAGAGCGCGGCACAAGGCCGCCTTCTCCCTCGCGTCCGATGGAGGGCTGAATGTGCAGTCCCTACGAGAGCAGACGACCTTTTCGTCATCGAACCAGGTGTTGGGTTGCATATTGGGACCGTACAACATGTGGACCGTGTCCTGGTAGAGGGCGATTTTGTCGAGGGGGAGCGGTTTTCCGTACAGGCCCTGGCTGCTTATCCATCCGCGACTGCCGGCCTTGATGCCCCGCTCTCTCAGCACTTCCATGACCGTTTCCTGGCCTACGGCCTGCTCAAAGCCCTCCAGCAACTCAAAGGTGTCCGCCCTGTAGAAAAAACAGAGGGCCGACAATAAATCGCCGGCCTCGAGCCTGGAGAGGTCGCCCTGCATGCCGTCCAGCAGCGCCACCAGGTCCATGGGGCTTTGCATGGGACGGTCGAAGCCCGGCATGACGTCCTTCCAGTCATGCACCCAGGCCATGGGGATTCCCACAGGCTCGAGGATATCGAATCCCCACAGCTCGGCCTCTTCGCCGGTTGTGGGCCAGGGGATCGGTGACGGTTTGTTTTTCATGGTCCTCCCCTTCCCCTAAACCTGCAAGGTGACGGCATCGACCGGACAGATCGACTCGCACACGCCGCACCGCACGCAGTTGTCGAGGTTGGTAGCCGCTTTCTTGCCATCCATGACGATGCCGCCGTGTATGCAGTTGGCGCAGATTCCGCACCCGTTGCAGCGTTCCGGATCGATCACCGGCCTGATCTGATCGACGCTCCGGTCGCATTCCCTCATGAAAGCGTCGTGTGCTTCCTGTCTTACGATCTTGGGCACCGCCTTCCCGATCACGTCCTGGAGCCCCATCTCTTTCCGGTCCAGCCATTCCGATAAGCCATCGATGATCTTGGTGAACAGCTTCTGCCCGTGATACTGGACGGCGGTGTGGAGCCCCACGACCCGGGCGCCGCACATCAGCCTCTCGATGACATCGTTTGCGGACCAGATTCCGCCGCTGCTCATGAGATCGAAGTTGTCACCCAGGTGCCGGGTACGCGCGCATTGCTGGTTCATGATCGGTCGCCGGTGGGCGCCGTATGTGATGACCGCCGGCCCGGGCGCAAGGGGCGTCATCTTGTCTATATCCACGATGGTTCCGTAGAAGAGGGGCCCCTCGGTTACATGGAAGCAGCCGACGCCGAGATCCCTGAGAGCGTGCAATGCACGGTAGAAGACAGGTCCGTTTGCCTTGGCGATGACCGGAACACGCGCGACCTCCATCACAACCGAAAAGACCGCCGCCTGCGCTTCCTTGATCCGCTCGTAGTCCGCCGCCTCCGGATAGGTGATTTCGTGCGGAAGATGGTACGGGCAGGTGCAGAACTCGATCAGGTCCGGTTCGGCCGACTGGATGGTTTCGATGTCCGCCCGGAATGCGTCCGGGTCCGCCATGTACATCGGGTCGGGGTGCATGTTTGCGATGATCCTGCAGCCGTGGTCGTCCGCCATGGATCGTATCTTCTGGATCAGTTGCTTTTCCTCTTCGGCGGTGAAATCGACCGGTACGCCTTCCCAATTGATCATCATGTTCGTGAGGCCGTATTTCTTCAGGAAGGCATGCGCCGGCCGGGGATAGACATGGGCGGCCGGCTTGGGCGTGATTTCCGCTTTGACCTCTATGTTGCTGGATTTCAGGGTCACCGCGCCACAGCCCGCCTCGATGCTCCTCTTGAGTGCCTCGAAGGTCCTGCCCAGCGGGCCGGCTGCGGCTACGACGGGATTTTTGAACTCCAGCCCACCGTACGTTACCTTGAGATCCGCCATGTCTTTTCTTTCCTTTCCGTCTTTTTGAGAGGGATGCCCTCTCCTTCATGAAGGTGCGCGAAGATCTCCCGCAGCCGGGAGGGCCGAAAGGTCCGCTCGATGGCCGGTTCGGTCATCCCGATGCCTCGCAGGCAGAACAGGACCGCCTGCTCGACCAGATCTTCCCTGGAGCCTTCGTATTCGAAGGCCGGCTCGTCGGACATGTGGCAAAGGTTCAGGGCCATAGCCAGATGGTGCACGAACCACATCTTGTTGCGATTCGCTATGGCGCCCGCCTCCAGATCTCCTGCCTCGGCCGCCGCGTCGAGACACTTGTTCATCCCTTCTTCCACAATCCTGCGAACCCTCCTGAAATGCCTGCGGGCGTACTTCGTGTCTCCCAGCAGGCTTCGATACAAGATCCTCTCGTGCCATTGCTGTTCTTCCTGCAAACCGGGCACCTCCAGTAAGATGACCCGGACAAGAAAGTATATGCGAACGACCAGCGCCTCGGTCCCGGCCTCCAGGTCCTGCAACTTCTCAATGCCCGTCTGAGAAACCCTTCCTGCGTAATCCAGGACCTCTTCGTAGAGTTCTTCCTTGCTTCTGAAGTGCTTGTACAGGAGGGCTTCCGACACATCCGCCGCCCTCGCGAGGTCCCTGACAGAGGTTGCACGCAGTCCGTGTCGGGCGAACAGGGGGCGCGCGGCTTCGACGATTGCCTGCCTGCGCCTGGGGCCCTCCATCCTCTTTCGTCGAGCCATGTTCACGCCCTCGTTGTACCGCCTCGCGATATAAGTGTGCGTCCACTTACCATAGGAAACAAACGCCCGCCGGTCAAGGTCTTTTTTTTGTGGCTGAATCGACAGAGCCCGGGAGGCTCTGGATTGCACCCCGGGCCCTCTCGATTCTCCTGGAAGAAGAACCTGCTAATAGGCTCCCTGCGCCAGGTCTTCCTTTGTCACCTTGGCCTTGAACAGCACATAGACCCAGGTCTGATATGCGATCACGATGGGCACAAAGATCAGCGCAACGACCAGCATGATCTTCAGCGTGAGGGGGGTGGAGGCGGCATTGTGCGCGGTGAGGCTGTAGGCCGGGTCCAGGCTGGAGGGGAACAGGTTCGGGTAGAGCCCGATCACGCCGAAAAGGGTGCATGACACGATCGTCACGCAGGATGCGAACCATGCCTTCCAGCAGTCTTCCTTGGCAAGGAGGAGGCGCGTCGCCAGGAGCGCGACCACCGCCGCCAGAGGGATCAGGAGCAGCACGGGGTTCTCCGCGTAGTTGTCCCAGAGCTTCGTGGCAAACTTGGTGGCCCCGAGGAAGACGACGGCCACCAGGAGCAAGACGATCCAGAGCTTCTTCGCGGCGGAAAGGGAACGCTGGTGGAGATCGCCTTCTGTTTTGATCGCCTGCCAGATCGCACCGTGGACCAGAAAGAGCATGACGAACACGACCCCCGTCAGGAGTCCGTACGGATTCAAAAGGGTGAGAATGGTGCCGTGATAGACGCCCTCTCCGTCGATGGGGATTCCCCGGAAGATGTTGCCGAAGGCCACGCCCAGGAGCAGGGCCGGCAGGAGACTGCCGAAAAACATGCCCAAGTCCCAGACGGCCCTCCACGCCGGGCTTGCCACCTGGCTCCGGAACTCGACGGAGACCGCCCGGATGATCAGGGCGAAGAGAACGAGCATCAGCGCGGAATACAGGGAACTGAACATGACCGCGTACATCAGGGGGAAGGCCGCGAACGTCACGCCTCCCGCGGTGATCAGCCAGACCTCGTTGCCGTCCCAGAAGGGGCCCACGCTATGGTAGAGGGTGCGTTTTTCTTCGTCGGTCTTGGCCAGGAAGGGCATCAACATACCGACGCCGAAATCGAATCCGTCCAGCATGAAGTAGACGGCCCAGAGAATCCCCCAAATGACAAACCAGATCGTTTCCAGCATCATCGTTTGGCACTCCTTTTTCTAGCTTATTCACCTGTCTTCAGCGGTTCAGGGCCCTTGCGGGCAAACTGGAACATGAGGTAGTACGCAACGAAACCGAGGAGCGAGTAAACCAGCACGAATCCGAGCAGGCTCGGGAGGACCTGGGATACGGCGATCGGAGAGACCGCGGCCGAGGTCTTCATCACCTTGTAAACGATCCAGGGCTGGCGGCCCACCTCGGTCACGACCCACCCGGCCTCGATGGCAAGGTAGGGCAGGGGGATGGCGAGCAGCATGATCCTCAGGTACCAGGGGCTGTCTTCCAGTTTGTTGCGTAAGAGCCAGCCGATGCCCATCAGGAGAATGAACAGAAATCCGAGGCCCACCATGGCGCGGAAGGCGACAAAGGTGACGGTCACGGGCGGCCTTTCATCCGGCGGGAAGTCCTTGAGGCCTACCACCTCCGCCGCGGGGGAGTGGAAGGCGATCAGGCTCAATCCGCTCGGAATCGTCCCGAATTCGTAAAGGTTCCGCTCATGCTTCTCATCCGGGATAAAGAACAGGACAAAGGGTGCATGAGTCTCTGTCTCCCAGTGCGCCTCCAGGGCCGCAAGCTTCGAGGGCTGCTTGGCCGCTACCTGCAGGCCGGACATGTCGCCCATGAGGGCGGTGCCGATTGCGAAGATCAGGCCGAAGTACAGCGCCACCCGGAAGGATTTCCCGAAGAGCCGGGTATGCTGCTTGCGAAGGAGGTGGTATGCGCTGATCCCCATGACGAAGAAAGCGGCCAGCGTGTAAGCCGAGGCCAGGGTGTGGAGGATCTGTATGCTGGCAAAGGGCTGGGTGACGACGGCCATGAAATCGGTCAGTTCCGCCCTGCCGGTCGCCTCGTTGATCGTGTACCCCGTCGGGTACTGCATCCAGGCGTTCGCGATGAGAATCCAGAGGGAAGACAGCGAGCCGGCGAATGCCACGAGCCAGATGGAAAGGCAGTGAACCTTGGGCGAAAGCTTCTTCCAGCCGAAATGCCAGACGGCGATGAATGTGGACTCCAGGAAGAAGGCCACCGTGGCTTCGATGGCCAGGAGGGAGCCGAAGATATCGCCTACGTAGCCGGAATACCGGGACCAGTTCGTGCCGAACTGGAATTCCAGGGTGATGCCCGTCACCACGCCGACCGCGAAGTTGATCAGGAACAGCTTTCCCCAGAACTTCGTCATTCGCAGGTAGTCTTCGTCGCCGGTCCGGACATACAGGGTCTCCATGATCGCAATCAGGACCGAAAGCCCCAGGGTCAGGGGGACGAAGAGAAAATGGAACATCGTGGTCGCAGCAAACTGGAGCCGCGAGAGCAAGAGCACATCCATCGTCTCGTTCCTCCTTTCGCAGTGAAGGGTATGCTGAAAAGCGATTGCCTATCCGCTGACAACCTTTTTTTCCCCGAGTCGATCGAGGGCCTCCCGGGCCAGATGCCCGGCAGGGCGTTTTACGAGGCACGAATTCACATACAGCGGGATCTCCGTCTTTTCATTGACCAGGGATTCGAGCAGCGGCTTCGCCCTGCCGACCTCCAGGATGCCCGCGCACCAGGCCGCAAGCCCCTGGACCACCCGGTCTCCCGCTTCCAGGAAAGGAAGGAGAGGGTCGCCCGCCTTGTGTTTCTTCATGAGCCCGGGCCTTGCAGTGGAAAGCCGTCCGATCCCTTGCAGCAACCCCCGCTGCAGGAGGGGATGCTCCAGGTAGTTCCCGTCTTCACGCATGTAGGAAACCAGCATGTGCGCGTATTCTTCGGCAAGGCGTTCATGGGCGATCATGATTTCCGCCATGGCCTCCGGGGCGCCCCATCCGATACTGCCGGATTCGTCGTTCAAGCTCCACATCAGGCGCCGCATCAGATCCCGGGCCTCTGCCATGTCGCGTTCCGCAAGGTCGGCGGCGAGGGGCCCCAGGAGGGATACGGCACGCCATTTTCGCTCCTCGTCCTGTTCGCAGAGGCAGGCCATGAGGGCGCGGATGACGCGCCGGAGAGGCAGATTTCGCAGGGTGTCCAAGGCAAGATGAAGGTCGTCGGTGTCGAGGAGGGCCGACAACCTCTGCCGGGTTTCTCTTGCTGTGGCTTCCCTCTGTTTTCCCATGGTTCTCCGGATGTCCCCCTGGCACGAGAACCCCTAGGAGAGCATCCTTTTTATTCCTTGACGGCTTTGCCGATTTCCCGCCCGAGTTCCACGCATTTTCGGAGGTCTTCATGGGTTGGGACATATCGGACCCTGAGCGCCGGGTCCATGATCCGGAATTTCGCTTCTTCGAGAACGGCATGGATCTGCTTCGCCGCTTCGCCGCTCCACCCGTAGGAGCCGAAGACCGCACCGAGCCGGCCCGCGGGCCGCAGTCCACTCATGTAGTTCAGCATGTCCGCCATGCGGGGAAGCATGCCGTTGTTCAGTGTGGCGGAGCCGAAGACCAGGGCCTTCGCATCGAGGACTTCCGTCATGACGTCGCTTCGATGGGTGCTCTCGAGGTTGAGCAACCGGCAGCTGATTCCCTGCTCCATCAACCCGGCCAGGATCGCCTTGGCCATCATTTCGGTGCTGTGCCACATGGTGTCGTAGATGACCAGGGCCTTTTGCTCCGTCTCCTGCCGGCTCCAGCGGTCATAGGCTTCGAGGATTTTTTTGAGGCCGGAGCGCCAGATCAACCCGTGATCCGGGGCGATCATGTCGATGGCGAGCCCCATCTCCTGCACGCTCTTGAGAAGCTTCTGAACGAGAGGGGAATACAACAGGAGGATGTTCGCGTAATACTTGGCCGCATGCATGAACAGCTCCGCCTCGTCCACCTCGTCGTCGAACCGCTCGCTCGTGGCCCAGTGCTGGCCGAAGGCGTCGCTCGAGATCAGGAGCCGGTCCTCCGGGATGTAGGAGAACATGTTGTCCGGCCAGTGCAGCATTTTCGTCTCGATGAACTGAACAGACCGCTTTCCGAGGCGGATCGTGTCCCCCGTTTTTACGACCTGGTAGGGCCAGTCCTCTCTGTGGAAATGGTCCACCATCGCCTTCTTGCCCATAGCGGAACAGAAGATCTTCTCCGGCTTCGCAAGCTCGATCAACTCCGGCAGGGTGCCGGTATGGTCCATCTCTACATGATTGACGATTACGTAATCGATCTTGGCCGGTTCCGTCACCTTTCGGATGTTGTGAAGAAGGTCGCTTCGACAGGTCTTCTTCACAGTATCGAAAAGGGCCACCTTCTCGTCCATGGCCAGAAAGGCATTGTAGGTGCTTCCCTTGTTCGTGGAATACCCGTGAAAATCCCGAATCTCCCAGTCAACCGCTCCAACCCAAAACAGATTTTCCTTGATTTCAACAGGCGCCATTTTCCACTTCCCTCCGTTCCAGATCCTAAAACGTGATGATCTCGTACCCTGCTTTCAGGTAGTCACGCATGCTCGGCCGGCTGATCCCCGCCCCTCTTTGTTGGCTACTATCATGCCTGTTCCCCGTTGGCAATCACTTTCTTCATCGGCGGCACATGCGGGTCAGCTCCTTTTCCCCTGCAGTTCGGGCAGAGGCCGAGAAAGTCCAACCGGTGGCCGATGATCTCGAAATCACTGTCGCCGCGAACAGCCGCTTCAAGGCCCGGGATGGGTTCGGCAGAGAGATCGGCTACCTTCCCGCAACGGACGCATCGTACATGGTAATGATCCGATGTCGTTCCATCAAACCTTCTGCGGGTGCCTCCCAGATCCAGCCGTAAGGCGAGGCCCGACCGGGACAGGACTTCGAGGTTCCGGTAGACCGTGCCGAGGCTGATTCGAGGCATCCGTTTCCGTACCGTTTCGTATACCTCGTCGGCCGTGGGGTGGGAGTGGAGTTTCTGGAGTTCCTCGAGGATGACCCGCCTTTGCCGGGTCATCCTGAATCGCTTTTTGGGTTTCATGCCGACCTGATCAGAAAATTATAATGAGAACCATTCTTAATTGACGGCAGTTTATAGAGGCCGGTTCCGGGTGTCAATATGCGCGGGATGCGTGTGCCGCGGATGGGCCGGCGAGGCGCTCGGGGCGCCATGCCTGGACCCTGCATGCAGGTTGTGTTTATAGTATAGGGGCTATCATCCAATACGAACCCGCGGGCACGAAGCGGGCAGCGGAGGAACCGTGAACTGGATAGAAATGGCGCAGCATCGGGTTGGAAGGGATTTCGATGATTTCCTGCTGCATTCTGCGCGGATATTCCGCATCCTTCAGGCCGGAGCGGACAAGGTGGACAGGGAGCGGCTGGCCTCTTTGATCGATTTCTACCTCGACCAGCCGTACGCGGAACGGCCGGCCCGCTTTTTTTCGTTTCCCAGGAAGGCGCCCAAGGCCGAGGTGATCCGGGAAAGGCCCTTCAGCGACGGCCGCGTTCGGACCTATGCCTTCCCCAGCGGATACCGGGTGCGAAACCCGGCCTTTCGGGATGCCTACCTGGGCGCCCGGGAGAACCGTACAGCCTACCTGGTGCACTGGGGCCACGGCGACGGAATGCGGAAGACGATTCTCTGTTGCCATGGATACTCTCTCGGGGATCCCGCCCAGGCGGAACGCATGTTTCGCGTGTCCAGGCTTTACGGCATGGGCCTCGACGTGGCGCTGTTCATTACGCCCTTCCACTGGAAAAGGGCTTCTTCCCTGCTGCAGCGATTCAGTCCCCCCTTCCCGTTTCGCCATCCTGCACTGGGCCTCGAAGGGATGGGACAGGCCATGTATGACCTGTGCAGTTCCTTTCTCCTGCTCGAAGAGAAGGGGGCTTCCCGGATCGGGCTGG
The DNA here is from genome assembly GCA_015486285.1 of bacterium. GTDB lineage: Bacteria > Desulfobacterota > DSWW01 > DSWW01 > DSWW01 > S015-6. Next base: position 867 of record WFRX01000396.1, on the reverse strand, counting down.
TCGGAGCCAGCCTGGGCGGTTATCTCGCCGCCCTGTTTGCCTCCCTGTCCCGCAGGCCGGACCTGGTCACCCTGATCGTACCCTTCCTCGAGTTCAAGAGCCTGCGGCTGGCCGCCGGCCCCTTTTCCCGGCGGGGAGAGAGGGGCGGTTCATCCCTTCAAAAGAAGATCGAGGCCCTCTGGAAGATCCATTCGCCCTTCTCTCATGCCTGCAAGCTGGCCCCGGAGCGGTGCCTCCTGATCGCGTCGATGGGGGATCGGCTATGCCCGTTTGAGGATGTCAAGAGGCTGTACGAGCATTGGGGACGGCCGCAGCACTTCTTTTTGCGGGGAGGGCATTCCGTGTTTTTTCCGAGACGCGGTCGAGGAAAGGCCTGGTATGGGTTTCTTCAAGAACACGGGTTCATCTAGTCAGGAGTATTCATGGCAGGGGACGAATTCCTTCGAAGCTTGAACGCCGTGAAGGCGGGTGTGGAGAGGCGCCTGGAGGCCCTCTTCCGGGACAAGATCGCGGAAGCGAGCCGCATCGCGGAGGGCGCTGAGGAGCTGGTGCGGATTCTCAAGGAATTTACCCTGCGGGGAGGGAAGCGCGTCAGGGCAGCCTTCGTCTATTACGGGTATCGATGCCTTTCCCCCCGCGAGACCGACGCGGTCTGGAAGGTGGCGATGGGCCTGGAACTGGTCCAGAGTTTTTTGTTGGTCCACGATGACGTGATCGATGAGGACGATACACGGAGAGGCGGCTGGACGGTGCACCGGCATTACTCCGATCTCCACGGAAACAGGGGTTACAGCGGCGAGCCCGGTCACTTTGGGGGATCCATGGCGATCCTTTGCGGGGATCTGGCCCTGTCCCTGGCTCACGAGA
>WFRX01000395.1 GCA_015486285.1 bacterium | reverse complement strand
TTGTTCCAGTCCTCGGTGGTCGGCCACGTCTGGTCGTCGAACACGGCGGAGCGCGTTCGAGGCGGCACAGTGAGCAGGATCGGAACGAGAGAGTAGCTGTCCGCGAGGTCCACCATCTGGTCCAGTGAGGCCAGCATTTCGCTTAAAGGGGTGTTGTGTGTGTCCTTGACATCATTCGCCCCTTCGAGGATGTAGATGTACCCGACTCCGGAATGAATGGACAGGACGTCACCAAGTCTCGAGGCGCCTTCGGCCAGGGTTTCCCCGGCCTTTCCTTCATTGATGACCAGGGAAGGGCCTACGTCCGCGTTCAACATCGTGTCCAGCATGTCGGAGTGGTAGACCCACGGCCCGACCAGGGAGTCCCCGTACGCGATGATTCGATAGACGATCGGCTCGGCGTCCACATGAAAGGGCCTGATGTTGCTGGCCAGGTAGACGCCTTGCCAGACCGAAACCTTCACGTCCCCCGCGACGCCGGGAGGGATCTCGGCAACGATTTCCTCCGGGTCCCGGCGGAGGATCGTCCGGGACGGCGTCGTTCCGAACAGCACTTGCAGATTGTCCGGGAGAGGGTCGATCCCGTCCGGGTTTCGCAAGGCGACTCGATCCCCTGCGTTCGCATGAGTCGGGACCAGGTGGTCTATGTAAAAGATGCATCCGCTCAAGGTCTCCGATAAGGCGAGGAGCGCGATGCAGGCGAGGAGCCGGGCGGCTCGCGCCAGATGGTTTCGAGAGGACATGCAGTTTTTCTCCCTCCTCTGTAATTGCATCTTCAAAGGCGGTTCTCCATGAGGGAGGCCTGGGGCGCCAAGCCAGTCAAACAAAATTATAACCCTTCTAGATTAATGGAAGAAACATAGGAAAGCAAGGGGCTCCCGTCGGCTCGATTCGCATCCAAAACAATCGGTTGCGGGGTGGAAAGCGCAGTTTTTTTGGAGGGGTTCGCGGCGTTGTGCGGCGGCGCGCGCTTTTGTTGACACGACCGAACCATTATGTCTATGGTACTGACATCAAGAAATATCTATCCCGGGTGACGCGGGGGTTTCTTGTTGTTTTTTCAACTTGGCCCCAGTGTCGACAGGGGTTGGAAGGGTTGGCTCAAGGGGGTATTCCCATGGGAAAACGACCGCGGGGGGGGACTGCGGAAGAGAAGAATCCGCTGGCAGGACTCACGGAATATCTGGAGGCCCATCAACGCAACTCGATTTTTGTGCGAGAGGCGGGAGGGGAGACGTCCTGGTGCCTTTTTCTCCACGGAGATCAGCGCAGGAAAGGAAAGATCCTGCGTGATGAGACTTACGAGTTCGAGCTCGTCACGGAGGAGGGGGTGACGGAAAAGATCCACAAGGTGAAGGTAAAGATGCTGTGCGGGGCTGCGGACGAGGAGGAGGTGCTTGGTCGCTTGAAGGTGAATGAGGCCCTGAAGGAGGCCCCCGAGGGCCCCCACTTCGGTCCCCGTTATCGCCACCACATCAAGAACAAGACCCTGTATCCCTTGATGAACCGGAGAGAGGTACTCTTCTTCACGACCCTGGAAGGGGAGGTGCTGCGCGGGATCGTTACCGGTTTTTCCCGGTTCGAGATCAATCTGAATATGAAGGGGGGTGTTGCGGTCGTGCTTCTGCGACACGCTGTCTTCGACGTGCGGGACAAGAAGGGCCGATCCTATACGAAGGAGGCCGTCGAGAAGGCCGGGAAGCTCTGGTAGAATCAGGGGAGTTTAGTCGTCGTAGAGTGAGTCCAGCAGGTCCTTGAAGCGGTCTTCGACGATCCTTCTGCGGATCTTCAGCGTCGGTGTGAGTTCTCCCTTTTCCACGTCGAGCAGGCGGGGGAGGAGGGCGAACCGCTTGATCGTCTCGTACCGGGCGAAATGCCGGTTGACCTCGTCGACGATTCTCTGAATCTCTTCACGGAGGGCCGAATTCGCGAGGATCTCTTCATAGGAAGGGTACTCAATGCCCTTTTCTTCCGCCCATGCCCTGAGGTTTTCAGGGTCGAGCCCGAGCAGGGCCGTCAGGTATTTCCTCCGATCTCCGTGCACGAGGGCCTGCTCGATCAGGGGATGGTCCTTGAGCAGGTTCTCGATGTTTGCGGGCGTGATGTTTTTCCCGCCCGCGGTAATGATGATCTCCTTTTTCCTGCCCGTGATCCATAGAAATCCGTCCTCATCCAGCCGGCCGAGATCCCCGGTATGGATCCAGCCATCGTCTGTCAGCGTTTCCGCCGTGAGTTCCGGCTGATTCAGATAACCTTTGAAAACGATGTCTCCCCGAACCAGGATCTCCCCGTCCTCAGCGATTCGCAGCTCCGTGCCGGGCAGCGCTTTTCCGACAGAGCCGAGCCGATAATCCTCCTCCCGGTTGATCGTAGCGAAACAACTCACCTCCGTCTGTCCCCATGCCTCGAGGATGAGCATCCCGGCCGCGTGGAAAAATTCGATGATTTCCAGGGAGATAGGCGCCGACGAAGACAGGAAGTAGCGGACCCTGCCGCCGAAGATTTCCCGTATCCTGCGGAAAACGAGACGGTCGGCGAGTGACCGCCGTACCCGCAGAGACAGGGGCAGCGGCATTCCAGCCTGTTCGAGACGGCCGGCCTCCCTGCCGATCCGTTCGGCCCACTGAAAGGCCTTTTTTTTCAAGGGCGACGCCTGGTCCGCCTCGGCGCGAATCCTTGCGTACGCCTTTTCGAAGATCCGGGGGACGCTGCCGAAGACCGTGGGCCGGATCTCCCGTATAT
>WFRX01000394.1 GCA_015486285.1 bacterium | reverse complement strand
CGGGGGGTGGGGAGACCCGCTCGAACGGGATCCTGCCGCCGTCCTAGAGGACGTGCGCGACGAGTACGTGTCCGTGGAAGGAGCCAGGCGCGATTACGGCGTGGTGATCGACGCACACACGATGCGGGTGGACGACAGGGCTACGCAGACACTCCGCGCCGAGATGGCCCGCCGCCCGCAACGCAAAACGGAACCCTGACCCTCATCGCCCGGCATCTACCAGAGCTTGACGTCGAGAAACAGCTTGTACCCGTACTTCCGCAGATCGCGGAAGAATTTCGCCATGGACAGGAAAAACGGGTTGGGAAACGGAAAGAGTACCATCTTGAGCCGGATGATCCCGACGGTGAAGGAGGCGAGCAGGATCTTGAGCAGGGGAAAGTGGTACTGGTAGTCGAACCGGTCGTGGCCGTAATTGAAGATCCGGAGCAGATGATTGAGCATGACCGGCGTAAAGATCTGTCCCTTCGCATCCGCTGACGGCGTTTCCAGGGTTTGCACAGCAGGGAGAAAATGATGGAAGGATATCGGGGAAAATCCCTGGCCGCCTCCCGCAGCCACGAATAGACAGTGGCAGCCATGGTGTCGGGCATGGTGCACCACCCCTCCATTCCTATTGCCCTTCGGGGTATCTTGCTGTATCCAGGGTTTTCGTGACAATCTCTTGAGGCCGCGGCTCGTCCCCCCTGGAATTCGATGCGCTCGTTGTAGTTGTGTTGTGGGCCGGAGAAGGCGACGAGCTAACCCGGGCCCCTCGTCTCACACAGGCGGCGGCTCAACAGGTTTACGGAAACAGCGATCGCGTCCGCGGACAAGTGGCGGGGGGCGTTTCGATCGACCAGGATGGTCAGGCTTGCGGAAAATTCCTCGTCGGCGAGCCAGAGGATATAATCGACCGGGAACTTCGGGAAGATGTGGAAGCGGGCCGCCGCATCTCCGGCCTGGATGGGCTCGCCTCCCAGGCATCTTGCAGCGTTCAGGAATCCCTGCCCATCGTGTTTGAAGACATTTTCGATCCCGTGGATGGACACGTCGAGGCTGCTGCGGAAGAGATCGAACCCCTTGAACAGGTCCCTGGGCAGGACCATGTCATAGGGTACGGCCTCCGAGCGGGCGCTCACCAAATAGACGAGAATCAGGAAAGGAATCTGCTGGTCCCACTCGCTGGGGGCGGGCGTGGTTTCCCGATTTGTCCTGACGATCCTCTTCTCTTCCGCATCGACTTCCCAGTCTTCGTTCAGGCAGGTCAACCGAATCGAGCCGTTCTCAGTCAATGTGCCGCCGCTCGAGGCACACACCGCCTCCCTGTTCAGTCCCCTGAGTTCATCCCAGAAAAGACCGGCGGTTTTCGGCCACACAGCGCCGTCGATTCGCTCGTGCTCGCCGGCGATGGGATCGTCCGGATCCCCGGGCCTGAAGAACCCGCACGGGTAACAGAGATTGATTTTCGTGGGATCCGTGGCCATTGGCTTTCCGCCCGCCCGTGGCTTGTGTTACCGTCCATCGTCGTAAGTAATGTGTCTCTATTTTACACGTTGGCGCGGAAAGTGCGAGTCGGGCAGGGGGCGAGTGCCGGCGTGAGGGCCGGCTACAGCGCGCTGTGGCCTTCGCTTTTCGTGGAGGAGGAGGGCGCACCTTTTTTGGGGGGGCTTCCGCCCAGCGGGATTTTGAGCGTCTGTCCCACGTGAATCGAATTCGGATTGGAAAGGGCGTTGCACTCCATCAGGGCCTTCCACGAAACGTTGTACTTGATCCCGATCCTGAAGAGGTTGTCGCCCGGCCTTATCACGTGAATGCCGTGTCTGGGCTGCGGCGGAGCGGCAGCAGGCGGTTTTGCGCGCTTGACCGCGGCCAGACGATTGCCCTGGGCCGCCTCCTGCCCGCGTTGCCCGGCTTCCCCCTGTTTGAGCAGGCTGCAGGCGATCGGGAAGCCGAGTGCGCAGGCCAGCGGGTAGTCGCCGGCCTGGAAGGAATCGTAGCCCCGGTCGCTGTATGCGACGGAAAGCCTCGGGTTCAGGCTGATCGCTTTCTTGAAGTCCGTGGACGCGGCGGCGATGTCCTGCTTTGCGGCACGGGCGGTCCCACGGATGCTGTATGCCTCGGCGTCGCCGGGCGCAAGACGGATCGCCCGGGTACAGTCCCGGATGGCGGGGCTGTAAGCCTTCTTTTCGAGATACGCGGCTCCCCGGTGGCGGTATGCGGCGGAGAAGGCGGGATCTAGCCGGATTGCCTCGGTGAAGTCGCGGATGGCCGTGTCGTACTGTTGCAGAGCGGCGTAGGCCCTTCCCTGCGTGTCGAAGGCGGCGGCAAGCTCCGGGTCCAGCGCAACGGCCCGGGTGCAGTCCTGGATCGCCAGGTCATAGGCCTTCTTTTTGAGATATGTCAACCCGCGGAGGCTGTAGCCCGCGGCATGCTCAGGATCCTCCGAAAGGACCCTGTTGCAGTCCAGGACGGCGAGGTCATAGTCCCCGCGGTCCGAATATGCGCCGGCCCGCAGGAGGTAGCCCCTGTCGTCCTTGGGGGCGAGTTCGATCGCCTTCGTGAAATCCTGGATTGCGAGATCCAGATTGCCCCTGGCCTGGAAAGCGCGTCCCCGGTCCAGGTAGGCCGCGGGATTGTGCGGGTGGATGGAGATGCTCCGGGTGAAGTGCTGGACCGCCTGATAGTACTGTCCGTGGTCGAGGCATCTGCGCCCCTCGTGTATGCGGCTGCCGGCGCAGCCGCCCAGCAGAAACACCAGGGCCAAGGCGGGCAGGGCGCGCCTCATCTGTTGTGTCTGCTTCCTCATACTAATTAATAAAACATTTTTGTGATCGATTGTCAAGCATTGATTTTGTTACGTATTAAGCCCCTTTGAACCGCGGCTTGCGCCTCTCGAGAAAGGCGGTCACGCCTTCGCTTACATCGTCTGTGGTCCAGTTGACCAGCTTCAAAAGGGCGGTCAACTCCAAATTCTTATCCAAGTCCAGGTCATAGGAGCTGTAAACCATCTTCTTGGCAAACTGATGGGCAATGGCGGGGCCGTCCGCAATCTGAGTCGCAAACTTCAGGGTTTCCTCCAGCAAGTTCTCGTGGGGGACGACTCTTGTCGCGTATCCTGTCATCAGCATTTCATCGGCATCCATCCAGCGTCCGGTCCATATAAGCTCCAGTGTCCTGGGGAGGCCGATAATCCTGGGCAGATAGAAGCATCCGCCTCCTCCCGGGGCCAGCCCGATGTTGACGTACGTCATTGCCGCCCTGGCCTTGTCGGAGGCGATCCGTAGATCGCACATGCTGGCCAGGTCCATCCCCCAGCCGGTTGCTGCGCCGTTCAAAGCGCAGATATAGGGCTTTTCGAATTCGGCCACGGTCCTGGCCAGCATGTGGGCGTTCTTCTCCCAGTGCCTCATGTGTTTGGTAAGCGGCAGGGGGAACCCCTGCATGGACTCGTTCTGGGTTTCGGCGAAGAAATCGGCGCCTGCGCAGAAGCTGGTCTCCTTTCCGGTGACCACCAGGGCCTTTACATCCTTGTCCTCCCTGGCGTCGTTTATCATGGAGACCCACTGCTTTGCAGTGGCCCCGCTTATGGCGTTTCTCTTTTCCGGCCTGTTCAGCGTTATGAGCCCGACGCCGCCGATCTTCTCGTAAACAATGGCCTTGTTTTCCACGGCATACCTCCTTCGAAAGGATCATGGTACAGGGTACGGCAGACTGCGGGTATTATTTACAGAGGCCTGCTAGGAAGCAAGCCAGGCCTCGATGTCGCGGATCGGCATGTGGTCGCCGATATCGCTTCCGTAGTAGACCTGTTCCACGGCGAGGTCCGGGCCGATCAGGAAATCCGCCGGAATCATCGCCTTTTCTCCCTCCATCTTGCCTGGGAGAAACCCCTTTCGTGCCGCGGAAATAAGCTGGGATATCCGGAGCGACCCCTTCAGAAATCCGCCCCACGAGGGCTCGACCCCGTAGGCCCGGTAGACCGAGCGCTCCGGGTCCGCGACAATCGGAAATGGGGGGGCCTGTTTCCCCACGTACCGTTGGATGCTCTCTTCCGGAGATTGGAAGAAGGCGAGCATGTGCAGCCCTTTTCCCTTCAATGAATCGTACCGCTCGAGCAATTCGTGAACCCTCAGATTGCACAAGGGACAGGATGCATACCGGTAGAAGGACAGCATCAACCTTTTCCCCTGGTAATCCTGCAGGGAAATCTTGTTGCCGGCCATGTCCTGGACCTCGAAATCCCTGGCCTGCTCGCCCGCTTGAAGCCTCATGGGGTGCCTCCTGTTCGTGAAGTGGTTGGTCGACATTCCGTTTTCAGGGTTTTCGGAATCGTTACCATTATTTATTGGATGCGGCGGTAAAGCGGAATGTTTGCCGCCCGCCCTGGCAGGCTTCATGTTGCCTTTCACTTTACGGGAAAATGGGATCTTGCTAGGGTCGAAAAGATAGGATCCTAGCCGGGAATCGATTTTCCGGGCGACCGTTAACGACAACGATGCATGGGGGAGGGATAGAGGATGCCGGCTTCCAGGTTGAGCGAACGGGAAAAACTGCTCAGGAATCCCAAGGCGAACGTACTGGGAGAGATCTTCCGCCTCAGTGCGTATCGATTTCCGAATCGCCCGGCCGTGATTTTTGAGGGCCGGGAATTCACCTATCGTGAACTGAATGCCAGGATCAATCGGGTGGCGAATGCCTTGCTCGCTCTGGGGGTCCGGAAAGGGGACAGGGTCGGTATCTTCGGCCACAACTCCAATGTCTGGCTGGAATGTGCCATGGGGCAGGCGAGGGCCGGCTGTTCGGGGCTCCCCATCAATTTTCGACTGGTCGGCCATGAGGTCGAGTACATCCTGAATTTCAGCGAAGCCTCGGTGTTGTTCATAGATCAGCCGCTCCTCCCGGTAATCCGGGATGTCCGGTCCAGGCTGAAGGTGAAACAGATCGTGGTCATGCGCGGCGAGGCCCCGGACGGGATGATCGCCTATGAGGATTTTCTGAGGGATGCGTCCGATGAGCCGCCGGATGTGGATGTTCAGGAGGGCGATTTGTCCTTCATGGCGCAGACCAGCGGCACCACCGGCCGGCCGAAATTCGTCATGCACACCCATCGCTCGGGAGGGGAAGTCATCCGGAATGTGGCATTCGCCCATGATTACAGAGAAGACGACATCGACCTGATGGTGTTGCCCGCTTACAGTTCGGCGGCCTTCGGGTACGATTTCGGCCCTACCTTCTGGCACGGCGGGACCGTCGTCGTCTCTCCCCTTCCTCCTTTCGACCCGGTCGCGGTCCTGGAACTGGTTGACAAATACAAGGTCAACCGCATGACCATGGCCCCCGTCATGCTGGATGCGATCCTGTTTCTCGTCCCTGACGAGGTCAGGGCGAAGTTTGACGTGAGCTCCCTGCGAAATGTCCTGAGCGTGGGCGCCCCGACCGAACCGCATACCCGGGAAGCGGCCATCCGGTATTTCGGCGAAGTGCTCTACGTGGACTATTCCGCCTCCGAACTGGGACTGGGCACGGTACTCAAGCCCCACGAGGTCCTGGCGCACCCCAAGAGCAGCGGCCGCTGCGCAGTGGGTATGGAAATCAAGATCATGGACGACCAGTACAATGAATTGCCCCCGGGCGAGATCGGCGAAATCATGGGCGGCGGCGTGATGGTCTGCCAGGGCTATTACAAGGATCCCGGGGCGACGCAGGCGGCCACCCATGGCCGGTTCATGGGCTTGGGCGACATGGGTTATGTGGATGAAGAGGGGTATCTCCATGTGGTCGACCGCAAGGCCGACATGATCGTGAGCGGCGGCATGAATATCTACCCGGCCGAGATCGAGGCGGTCATGATCGGACATCCGAAGATCGCGGAAGTAGCCGTTATCGGGGTGCCTGATGAAAAATGGGGTCAATCGGTCAAGGCCGTCATCGTTCCCGCGCCGGGCGAGACGCCCACCGAGGAAGAAATCATTGAATGGTGCCGGGGGAAGATGGCCGGATACAGGCTTCCCCGGTCGGTTGATTTCGTGTCCGAATTTCCGAAGACCCCCACCGGGAAGATCAAGAAGAAGGTCCTGCGGGAAACATACTGGAAAGGCCTGGATCGCAAGATATAACCCCGCCGCATCTCCGGGGCCCGGAAAGATATTCGACAGGACCGGAAGGCACTTGAAAAGTTTTGGCATATTCAATAAAATATCGATTGTTATGGTTGAACGAATAAGAATTGCAGCGCTCCAGGGTGTCCTCAAAGCCTTTCGGCTTGTCCGCGTGCTCCTGG
>WFRX01000393.1 GCA_015486285.1 bacterium | reverse complement strand
GACCATCAAAGGGGAGATGGATCTCTTCGCGGGCCTTGAAATGCTCCAGGAGATAGGCGAAGTTCCTCCGTCGGATCCGTTTCACCCTCCGGAAATCCGTGTTCGAGACAATACGCGAACAGAGGCTCGATACGCCCCGCTCCGTAAGGGCCTCCTCAAAGGCAAAGCCGTCCGGACGGACAAGGAGATCCCCGCCCCGGCCGGACCATTTCCTGACCCCCGCGATCCCTTTCCCCGCTCCCCACAAGGCGAGATGAAGGCCGGCCGCCGCCAACCTCGGGAGAATATTCCGGGTTCCCCCTGCTTCATCGTAGCTTCGCTTGCTTCCGAGTTCCGCAAGGTAGATCCACGAGGGGAAGCCTCTCGGCCGGCGCAGGCGTCCCCTGTATGCCGCCTCCTCCCTGTTGAGGACGAGCAGCCCGCCGGTGGCTACGGGAAGACTTTTCAAGAGGCTGAATATCGAGGCATCCCCGAACGATCCGAGGGGACGATCTTCATGACAGCTCAGGAAGGCGTGGGCGCAGTCCTCGATGCAGAGCACGCCCCTCGCCTGCAGGATTTCTTCGATTTCTTCCATGGGCTGGGGGAAACCCAGAAAATGAGTTACCACCGCGCCTTTCGGTCCGCTTCCGCATTTCGCCTCCAGATCCTCCAGGTCGACCCGAAAGTCTTTCCCGACATTGTAGAAGACGGGTTCGAGCTTGTGGTAGGCAACCGGGTCGAGTTCCACGCCACAATTATAGGCGGGCACGAGGATACGATCCCCGGGCAAAAACCCGCATGCCTCGAGCGCCGCCGCCAGTGCGTATCTGCCGCTGAAGAACAGCAAGCAGTTCTCCTGATCCAGGGGATAGACATCGGGTCGTCCCCGCCCACGGCGGATCATATCGCCCATTCTCGGCGCAGGCCTGCCGCCTATGTACCAGGCCATGACCGGTCTATTCCTCCGTCACCGGTGAACCCTTTTCACCCCGGCGGCGTCTCAGGCGCCTGACAACCTTCCGAAGGGAATCGCTCCTCTGAACGGCGGGACGAATTCGATTCTGGATGAGCGACAAGTACCTCCCTTTTGTAGTTTCATTGAACACCAGGATGCCTTTTCGCTCTCTCCTTTTCGGGGTCCAGCCCCTTTTGTACGCCTCATCCCCCTGGCCGTAATCAATTTCCCGCACCCCGTCGACATCGATCGCATATTTCATCATTTCCGCTGTCAGGATTTTCCCGGGGGAGAACTTCCGATATTCCTGATCATACACCGTCTTCAGGATGAAGCTCGTATCCTGACACGTTACCCAGAATTGCGCGGCGATCGGTTCTCCGCCGTAATGCAGGAGTCCGAGCCGCAACCAGCCCTTTTCAGCTGTAATCCTTGCCAGGTCCCGGTGGAAGGTCGGTCCCACCCCTTCCCTTTTCTGCCAACTCTTCGCATATACCCTGTAATAGCGGTCCATCCAATCATCCAGACATGCCGCCTTCCGAATGATTTTGACCTCCACGTCCCCCGATTTTTCCAGCCTTCTCCGGCAATAGGCGACATCCTTGCGGATTTTCTTTGGGAGCCCCGCAATGTATTCCTCGCCGGAACAGTCGATATGGTCCAGATACCAGTCACCGTAATCCGTGTAGGAATACGCCGCCATGTCGGCGTCCTGCACGGCGCGCTCCAACCGGCCGAACCAGCCTCTTTCTTCCGGAATCGAGCGGAAATCCACCAGGTCCCAGCACGATCTCTCGTCCCTGAAGAACGTGAGAATCGAGGCAAGCAGTCGACGGCTCCCGTCATCGTCATGTCGATCCAGCAGAAGAAACCGAAAAGGCGAATAGACATTTCCCATCAGCTCGATGACCCGGGCGTTCATTCCGTACATCCGCCGGCGGCTTCTCAGACAAGGCGCAATACAGACGATCCTGCCTTCTTCCGAAACCGCGAGAACGAACAGCTCCCGTTCGCCCAGGAAGTGTTCCGTCCAGAGAGAAAACCATTCCGAGCAAAGAAACGCCTCATAGCCGCCTTGTCTGCTGGCGAGTTCATTCCATGGTTCCCGGATTTCCTCGAGACCTTCCCGATCCCGAATGATCCAGGTCGAATACGGGTCACATTTCACGGCTTTTCCCATCTCCACGGCAAGAACCTTCCTCTCCACTTCAACTCTTTCGCCGCCGAAGATCCATACGGACCGCAGGCGTCTTCAAAGGGCGCGCAAACGCCTGCCGACCCTTTCCTTCATGGACATCAGACGGGGATGCTTCTCCATGGCGGGCAGCATTTCCGTCATGAGAACGCCCAGCATCCGCCCTCTCCAGCTCCGGTTGAATACCGTCATTCCCTTCCGCTCCCTGACCCTGCCCAAGGGACTCCAGTATCTTTTGTAGGAATCGTCTCCGCGGCCCTGGTCGATCTCGGTGACGCCCTCGACATCGATGAAGTGCCGGATCATCTCTGATCGCAGGATATGCCCCGGACCGAACTTGTTGAATGCCTTGTCGTGAAGTGCTTCCATGCAATAGACAATCCCCTTTGCAACGATTCGAATCTGCGCCGCTATCGGCTCATCGTCCAGGAACAGGAACCCGCATCGAAGCCATCCCTTCCCGGCCGCCATCCTTCTCGCTTCCACGAGAAACGCCCTGTCCGCCTCCGGACTCTTCCAGCTTCTAGCCCGCACCCGGTGGTAAAGATCCATGTGGCGATCAAAGGCGGACAAATCGGTCCCGATCTCGAACCTCATTTCTCCCTTCTCCGCCAGCCGCCTCTTCCGTCTTTGGAGTTCGTATCGAATCTTTTTCGGCAACCGCGCCAGGTACTCTTCCCCGGAGCAATCAATCCCGTCCGCGTACCAGTCTGCATAACAAGTGTAGGTCCTGCTTCGATAGCCGAGGTCCCCGACGGCCTCTTCCAGGACCGGCAGAATCCCGGCCTCCTCGGGAAGATGTTCGAGTTCCAACACGTCCCACGCTTTCCATCTCTGATCCAGAAAGGCGAGGGCCTGGCGGATCGCCCGTCTCTGAATCTCCGCGGAACCATCCCGGACGATGAAATTCCGCACCGGGGAGTGCACATTTCCAATCAGAGACACCTTCCGCGTCCTCGAAACGCCTCGAAAACGCTCGGTCCCACAAAGGAACGGCGCAATCGCAACGAGCCGGTCATTCCGGTAAAACATCAAGACGAGCAGCTCGTTCCGATCCTGGAAGTGCTCCAGCCAGACACGGAACCAGTCGAAACAGAAGAAGGGGAAGAAGGACTTCTGGCTCTCCGCCAGTGCATCCCATTCAGGACGCATATCCTTCAGTTCATCCATGCTCGTAAGGGCCCGAACATCGAGCTCCCCGGAAATCCTTTCCCTCACTCTTTCGCCGCTCCCTTCACGCTGCCGCGCAATGCATGTCCCAGGCGGAATCAATTGAAATCCGTCAATCTTCGCCGCCTTCTCACTTCTCGTATCGCGTTTCCGGTGATCATCAGCTCGACAGGCGTTTCGTGGCCCAGAAACAGGAAGGGACTTGCCGTAAAGGCGTAACTGCCCGAGTTGAGAAATCCGATCAGGTCTCCCACCTTCGGCGAAGGGACTGCCACCGCCCTGCCCATCAGATCCAACGGTGTGCACAGAGGGCCTACGAGATTGCAGACCTCGGGCGCCCCCCCGGGATCAGACAGATTCTTCACCACGTAATTCTTTCGCAGGGTCGCTCCCAGGTTTCCCGAGGCGGCCAGGTGGTGATTCATTCCCCCGTCCAGGACGAAGAAGGTCTCGCCCCGGGACCGCTTCTCCCCTATGACACGGGCGACATAGAGTCCGGCCTCCGCCACGAGATATCGCCCCAACTCTATGACCACGCGCCGTTGCGCCGGGCCTCCCTCGCGAAAGCCCTCGATCGGCTCTTCCATCCGTTGTCCGATTCGATCCACATCCAGTTCATGCCCCTCTTCGTAGTAGGACACCCCGAAGCCGCCACCCAGATTCACAAGCCTGCAGCCGATCCCGTATTCGGCGGAAACCCTTTCCGCCAAATCCAGGGTATGGCGCATATTGCGGGCTATCGCCTCCGCATCCATGCACTGTGTGCCGGCATACACATGGATTCCGAGAAAATGCAACGTCTCCCGATTCCTTCGAAGAACGTCCGCCACGGGTCCAAGGGCCTCCTCATCCACGCCGAACTGTGTCGCCTTGCCCCCCATCTTGATGGCGAATTCCTTGACGAGGAAATCCGGGTTGATACGCACGGCGACATTCGCCTTCGTTCCCATCGAAGAGGCGATTGACGCGATTTCCCGCAACTCCCTCAAGGATTCGACGCTCAAGATGCCGACCCCGCGCTCAAGCGCCCCTCGAAGTTCGTCCCCCGTCTTGCCCGGCCCGGCGAAGCTGAGCGCTTCCGGCGGGTACCCGGCGAGCAGGGACTGTTCGATTTCGCCGGCGGAGGAGACGTCCAGGCCGTCCACCTCGCTCCGCAGGGCCCGAAGCAGCTCCAGATTCGAGTTTGCCTTGACGGCGTAGAAGACCTCGACCTTTCCGCTGAAAGCCCGCCGTACGAAATCGACCCGCTCCCTGACGCAATCCAGATCATACAGATAGAAGGGCGTTCCGTACCGCTCCGCAATCTCTTCGAGCCGGACGCCCCGAAGGCAGAGCTTTCCCTCATGTTCCTTGAGCTTCATCTTCCTGGCCCACGCGAAGGTATTGTTTCTTGATAAAAGACCGGTCGATCTTTCCGTTTGCCGTCTTCGGGAAGGAGGCTTCGAAATGAACCTCCCGAGGCACCATGTAGGGGGGCAGCCGGTCCCGGCATTCCCGGAGGAGCCCTTTTTCGTCCACGCAACCGCCATCCCTTTCCAATACGGCTACGACGATCTGTTCCGTGTTTTCCACCTCTCTTCCGAAAACAACGGCATTCCGTATGCCCGCTATCTCGATCAGCGCTTCCTCGATTTCGGTCGGGCTCACCCGATACCCGGAGGTCTTGATCATCTCGTCCCTTCGGGAGATGAAATAGAGGAAGCCCTCTTCATCCTTCTTCACCAGGTCCCCCGAATACACCACGATCTCATTCAGATGTTGCTGGGTCCCGAGGGCGGGGTTTCGCCGAAACACCTTTGCGGTTCGTTCCGGATCATTCCAGTACCCACGCGTAATCAGGGCCCCCCGATGGACCAGTTCGCCCGGCTCCCCCGGCCCGCACAATTCCCCCTTGCTGTTTACAACCAGGATCTCCACGTTCGGAATCGCCTTGCCCATCGACTCCGGACGCCGGTCCAGCTCGGCCGGATCCAGGTACGTGGACCGGAAGGCCTCCGTCAAACCGTACATGAGGAAGATTTTCGTGTCGGGAAAGAAGGAACGCATCCTGCTCAACACCGACCGGGGCACCTTGCCCCCGCTGTTCGTGATATACCGCAACGATCGGAAATCGTATCGCGTCCTCACCTCGAACTTCTGGTTGAACAACTTCAGCCAGATCGGCGGCATCCCGGCGAATCCGGTAATCTCCTCCTTTTCGATCACCTTCAACAGATCCGTGGGCAGAAAAAACCGGTGCAGGACAAGGCATGCCCCCTTCAGGCAGGCGCTCGTGGCCTGATTGAGTCCATAGTCGAAATTGAAGGGCAGCACGCTGATCAGCCTGTCCCGGTCCGTAATATCGAGATAGGCGCTTACGATCTCCGCGCCTTCCACGATCGTTCGATGGGGCACGACGACCCCCTTGGGCATCCCCGTCGATCCCGAGGTATAGATCAGGCAGGCCACATCGTCCGCGATCCGATCCGCCGCCGAACGCCTTCCCGTCACGGCGCCCTTCCTCTCCTCCCAGCTCACCGCATCCTCGCCCGGCTCCGGTCGATCCATGTACACGATCCGACCGTTCACACAGATACCGCTCTTTCGGTAAAGCTTGCTCGATGTGACCAGGAGGCGAATCCCGCAATCCATGGCGATATATTCGATCTGCTTCTTCTTCAGGACCGGATTGATGAACACGAACACCGCGCCCGCCATCGAACAGGCGTACATGACGACCAGCTGCTCGATCGACTTTTCCAGCAGGATCCCGACCCGCTCTCCGGCCCCGAGGCCGCACTCGAGCAACAGATCCTTCATCTTGACCGCATCCTCGAACAAGGACCGAAAAGAAATCGATTTTCCCCTGTCCTTGACGGCAATCCTATGCGGAAAGCGATGGGCGCTCTCTTCCAGCAAATGATGCACCAGGTAGGGCTTCAGGCTCATGATCCGTCTCTCTTGGAAACGACGAGTTCGGAAATCCGGCGAATCGATTCAAAGTTTTCGATCGTCAAATCCTCCATATCCAATTCCACATCAAATGTCTCTTGCAGGTAGGAAATCAACTCCATCACGCCCATGGAATCGATGACCTGCTCTTCAATGAGGGGTGTATCAGGGGTTACGTCGACATTCAGATGTTCTTTGAAGTATCGAACAAGGCCCCTTTCGATTGTCTCGGCCACTTGGGGTTCCTCCACGCTGTCACCTTCGTTACATCCGTGGTTCCCGTCCCGTTCCATGGGCGGTCTTCCACGTCGCTCACCGTCAGAAAACGTCGAAATCGCCGATCTGGATCAACCACCCGCCCTTCCCCGCCTCTTCGTTGAAGGCCCGGATGATGTAGTCGAAATCCCACCGCCTGATGAACAGGAGCCGGCGGATGGTCGCCTCGTACCAGCATCCCGGCGTCGCGTACATGACCAGCCTTCTCATGCCCCGCCGTCTCCCGAGAACGGCAAGCCGGCCGATCACGGACTCGAAAACACCCGTGTCGTTTCCCAGGACGAGTATGTCTACGATTTTGGATTCAATGCCCTCATCACATGTCACACAGTATCCGCACACCCGATGGTTCCGGAGTATGTAGTATCCGATCGTCTCATAGCGTTGGTTCCTGAGATACCTCCAGTTCAGGTATGCAGGGGTCTTGTAGAAATACAGGTCTTCCGAATGCCTCGCGTACTCCTCCACGACCGGCGCCAGCGCCTCCGGTTCGAACTCGCTCGTCTCTCGGAGCCGGACATCGCCGCTCCCCTTTCCACGCCTGAGCAGGGACAAGCCGCTTTCCGCATTCAGGCCCGTAAATCGGATCGCCTTCTTGTACACTCCCACCTTGCATGCGATTTCCCAGCCAAAATACTTCATGTAGTACGCCTTGGAGTCCTCATTCGCAAAGGCGCACAGCACGTCTACTTCAGGTTCGAGGTTCTCCATACTCAGTCTACACAGCTTCCCAAAGACTCCATGGAAGAGCCGATACTCCGGATCCACAAGGGTATTGATCCCCAGGGCGCCTTTCCAAATCCTCCCTGCCTGTGCGATATCCTGGCGAATGTAGTTTTCCTGCCCCACAATCTTGTCCCCATCGAAGCACAAGGCCAACAAAGGGGGACCGTAGGGATTCCCCGGATAGAGCGAATCGTAGAGTTCCGCAGGCACGGATCCGTACCCTCTTCGGTGCAAATCGAGGAGGCCTTCCCGGTGCCTTTCGTAATCCGACGTACATGCATAGGCTAGCTTCTTCACCTGCGCCTCTCATTCCCCGATCTTGTACCGCAGCTTGTACATCTTCCTGTAGTTCTCGTACCCCAGCAGTTTCTTCAGGGCGTTCTTGGCCTCCTTTTCAAGGCGGAGCCGGAAGAGGAGGGACGGATCTCCGCCGACGATCTTCGCGAAAACGGAGAGACTGCAACGGTCCGGGACGTTGATCCGCCCCAGAACCGCGGGATTCCCAAGAGAATGGAAGACGATGGGAAGGGTCGTGCAGATCCCCCTGTACCCGGCCCGTCCCGCGATGTCGATCACCCGCCGATCGAGCAATCCATGGGGTACGCTGAGCAAATCGACTCTCTTGCCCAGATGGTCCTCGATGGATTTTTTCGAACCCTCGAGCTCCGACACGATTTCCGCCGGCCCGAGGCCGACCAAAGGCCGATGGCTGACCGTGTGCGACTGAACGGAAACACCTCCGGCCTCCATTTCAGCCGCCTGCGCCCAGTCCACGTAGCCCTGCCTGCCGACAAACCCTGTGAGCAGGAAAAGAGTCGCCTCCATGGCATGTTCCCTGAGCAGGGGGAAGGCTTCCGTATAGTTATTCTGCCAGCCGTCGTCGAATGTGATCGCCACCTTTCCGCCACAGGCGGGATCGTCCTCTTCCAGCACACGGCTCAAGGAGACCGTCTCCACGCCGTGGTCTCGCAACCACCTGATTTGATCACCAAACTCTCCTGCGGACACCGAATAGGCGGGATTCGTTTTGCGGACGGCCTTCCGCCGTTCGCTCTCCCTGGAGACTTCGTGGTACATCAGAATAGGCAGGCGTAGTCGTTTCGCGGAATCCGCCATCACGTAATCCTGTTGCCTCTCCTCTTGAACTCCTTCACATCCTCCTTCGTGGGGAAGGAGTAGTAAGACGCGTCGGCGGACGGATTCTCCCGGTACTGCACCGATCCCGCTTCCATCTCGGCGAGAATCCGAATGATCATTCGCGCAGCCACCCTCTTCATCCGCCGCATCAGGGAATCGAGCGTCTCGCCCGGCTCCACGGGGACCCCCTCCTGGAGGAGGATCCTTCCGTCGTCGAGCTTCACGTTCATTTCGTGTACCGTAATCCCGATCTCCTTTTCCCCATGATACAGTTGCCAGAAAACCGGCATCATTCCCCGGTATCTCGGAAGCTTCCCGTTGTGTATGTTCAGGCAGCCCCTCTTCGGCAGATTGAGCAGTCCTTCCCGGAAGATGACCGACGCGGCCACCGATATGATCAGGTCCAGGTCCAGTCCCGCCGCCTTCTCCAGGAAAGATCGGCTGTTCACGTCGTTTTCGTAAAAGGCCTCAACCCCGTACGTTCTGCATAACTGAGCCAGGCCGGATCGTCCCTTCCAGTGAAAACGCTCCTGCAGAAGACCCAACCCTTTTGCCCCGGCGTATCGCGTGCCTGTCCGAAGGAAATCCCAGGGGCCGTAAAAGGCGAACATCTGCTTCATCAGCGCCCATGTGCTCTCCTTCCCGATCGCCCGGGTGATCACGACCCCCTTCACGTCGTCCAGGGGCTTGTACGCCTTGAGGAACTCCTCGAAGAAGACCCGCACATAGAACGGATCATCCTGGGTAATGAAAAGGATTCTCAAGCTCATTTTCTCACCGTCTCCCAGGTCGTCATCCTGCGCCCCTTCAGGAAATTGAGAAGGGCCTGAACCGCCGCAAGATTGACGATGCAGAAGTACATGGGGAGCGAAAAGAGGCGCGCCTTCCCGCCTTTGCGGTCCAGGAGCCAACCGGCGAAGGCGGACAGATAAAAGCCCGTCTGCAACCCCATCGTGACCCTGTAGAAGCCCCGGTCCAGCAGCAGCAGGTTCGCCGCGAAGACGAGCAGGGCGAAGGCCGGGACCATCCACCTCAGGATCTTGTGCGAAATGAGCTGAAAGGACACAAAGGGATATTGGAAGGGGTTCAGCAGATTACGCACATATGCGAGGCCGTTCATGCCGCGCGTGATCACGCGCACTCGCATGGAATACTCCTCTTCGGCCTTTTCCTCCGTGATTTCGAAAGCCACGGCATCCTGTTCGAAGACGATGCGGTATCCCTTTTCCAGGATCTTCAGCGGCTCCACCAGGTCGCTGATGATTTCCCGAGGCAACGGTTCATACAATTCCCTTCTCAGGGAATAGATGCAGCCGCAGCATCCCGTGATCGTTCTGATCGCCGTTTGTCTTCGTTTGATGAAGTTCTCATAGTTCCAGAACAGCATGGTCCCCGCGCCCACCGCCCCGCCTGTGGGGTTCATGTACTCATAGCGCCCGCTCACCGCGCCCACGCCCGGGTCCGCGTAGTTTCGCACAATCTTTCGGACGGCGTCCTTTCTGTATTTCGTTGTGGCGTCCGAGAAGACGATGATCTCTCCCGTCGCCTGTTTGACGGCTTGATTCTGGGTCTCGGTTTTCCCGACTCGCCCTTCGACGCGGCAGAGCAGCACACCCTCGCTCGAAAACCCTTTGACGATCTCGTCCGTCCGATCCGTCGAGCCGTCCGAGGCGACAAGAATCTGCAGTTTGTCCTTTGGATAATCCAAGGCCAGCGTGTCTTCGAGCTTCCCCTTTATGCTCTTTTCCTCATTGTACGCACTGATCAAAAAGGTGACGGACGGCTCCCGATCCTCCTGCTTCACCCCGCGTTTCACAAACAAGGAAAGCAGGACGACCAGAACGGGGTATCCCACATATACATATACGATGAACGAAAGCCCTATCCAGAACAAGAATTCAGCCATTTTTCACCGCCCTCATCACCTCCCCATAAACATCGAGGTACCGTTGCACCATCGCCTCGGCGGAGAATCTCTCCCGCACGGTTGCGTAAGCCTTCTCAGCCATCCTGCGCCCTCCTTCCGGGTCGACGAGGATGCCGCGAATCGCCTCCGCCAGCGCCCCGGCATTCGCCGGGTCCACCAGACGGCCCGAAAAACCGTCCTCGATCACCTGGGGGACCCCTCCCACCCGGGTCGCCACAACGGGCCGCTTCGAGGCCATCGCTTCCAGGAGCGCCATGGGAAGCCCCTCTGTGAGGGAAGGAAGCACGAACACGTCCATCAGGCCATAGAGCCTGTCCACATCCGTACGCGTCCCCGTGAAGATCATATCAGGGGGTCCCTTCCCTTTCCCCGCGGCCTGCTCCTCCAGACCGGCCCTCAGCGGGCCGTCGCCCACGATCAGCAAGACGAGGTCCCGGCCCTCCAGCGCCGGATCGTGCGCAGCCTGAAGAAGGTACGTATGCCCCTTCTCTTCCGAAAGTCTCCCTACCGTTCCGATGACCCTGCAGCCTTCCCGAATCCCGAGTTCGGCCCTCACATCCTCCGCGGCCGCCCGACGCTGAAATCGTTCGAGGTCGATCCCGTTGCTGATGGTAACGAGCCTGTGCGACGGAATCCCCGCCGAGGCAAGCTCCTCCCGGATCGTGTCCGACACGGCCACGACCCTGTCGAATCGCCTCAAAAAAAGCTTGTCCAGCCTCGCATAACTCTTCATCTTGATGTCGTCGCCCAGCCAATTGTGGCACGTGGCGACCTTCCCGACCCGCATGCCCGCCGAAGCAGCCAGCCCGTACAGGTTCGACTTGTACCCGTGCGTGTGCAGGACGCCGATCCCTTCCCTCCTCAGGAAGCGCCTGATCCGGAAGACGGTCCTCCCATCCATCCTGCCGCCGCAGGGAAAGACCTCGACGGGGATGTTGTGGCCCCCGGCCACATCCGCGATTTCCACGTGGGGATTGTGCACATTGCGAAAAACACCCACCACGGGCGAGACGTCGGCGCCTGCCGCCCCCTTGGCCAGCTCGATCAACATGTTGTCCGCGCCGAAGTATCCGCTGCTGCTGATCAGGTGCAAAACCCTCATGATTCCTCATCCGCCGCCGGGACCGGCGCGCGGCGGGTCCGGTTCACGATTCAGCATCAGGAATTCCAGGTAGAAGACGATCAGCCCGACCGAGAACAGGACAAATCCGGCCGTCATGTGCAGCGTTCCTTGAGCCACCACAGGCCCGTACACTTGCGCAAGGATGGTCGTTCCCGTTACGCGGACGACATTGACGCAGAAGGAAAGCGGCACTGCCGACAGGATCATGACCATCCCCCTCAGCCTCGTCCTCGCCCAAAAGGCGAAGACACAACCCAGCATCAAATAGGAATACAGGGACCGGATTCCGCTGCACGCCTCGGTGACCTCCATCTTGCTCCCGGCAAGGAGGAGCAGGTTCCCCTCTCGAAGGACAGGGATGCCCAGCCTTTGCACGATTTCGGCGGAAATGTCCGCCACGGCGAGTTTCAACGGGTTTGTAATCCGTACGTAGAACGCGCTCGGTATGGGAAACATGAACAGAAGCAACCCTATCTGCGGGCTCACTTCCCGGACCCATTCCCATCCCGCCAGGAAGAGCAGCAGGCCGATGAGAATCACGATCATGCACAGATAGGTAAGTGTGTGAAATTTGGTTATCCAGCCCACCACATACAGCAGAGAACCCACAAGGAGAACGGGCAGACCCGCCCAGGACGGTCGGGCGGGGATCTCCGCCAGCCGGTCCCGTTTCTGCCACAACATAAAGACAACGATGGGAAGCACGAAGAAGCCATGCCCGTAATCTTCCTGTGTCGACCATACGTCTAGGAGCCTGAGCATCGCCGGAGCGAAAAGCAGGCACACAAGGCCCCCGATAATCGCGGTTTCCAGCCTGGTCTTCAAAACGACGCCTCTCGCCCGGATCCACCCAGAATGTAGAGACGAAGGGACGGATAGACCTCTCTGACGAAGGCCTCCATGGAAGCAGCCGTCTTCTCCACCGAAGTTTTCTCGGGGACAACCGCCGTCAACCGGACAAACGCATTTCGAACGGATCTTCCGAACAGGCTGTCATAGAACAGGGTCAACTTCAGAACGCCCCGGTTGTCCGTCACGCCGCGACGGCTCTGATACCAGAACAGCGTGACCATTCTTGTGCCCATGCGGGTCTGGATCAACTGATTCACCCGGATTCTGTGCCGGTTCTCCGGGCCCACGGCCACATCCACCTTCGTCTCTCCATCGATCTTCCATCCCTGGCCGGTAAAACAGACGACCGGAGAATGCGAAAAATCGGTCTTCTCCAGGCCTTCGTAAAGGGCCACGAAAAGGGTTATCGGAACGCCGCCCCTTTTATGGAAGCGCTTGTAAACAACATGGTCCGCGGCCAGCACTCCAATAACCGCTCGATCATACCGGACCTCCTGCGCCGTATAGTCCCCGATTCGGGAAGGGAATGCCTCGTCCCGATCGACTGCATGCTCCGGGGGCGGGAAACCGCCCGTGTAGAGCGCGAGCACCGCAAGGCACAGGACGAAAATGGCAATGCGGGATGGCAGACGATCTTTCATGGTCGATGTATCCGTCGCAGGCAATGGCTCACTCACGAACTGTACGGCGTGTTTCCCGGCGCCTTTTTCAGGAAAAAGAACTTCCTGAACAGGATATCGCCCAATCCGGAGAGTTCCGTTGCCAGCAGGGATGTATGGAATTTCCCGTTCGGCGCGAGAAACATGCCCCGACTGACACCCCTCCGGTCCACTTCAAAGGGCCTGAAACCGTCGGAATTCCCTGCGTTCAGGGTAAACGCATTGACATAGCCGGCCTCCGCCACGATCCCTGTCAGCCTCTCGGGCCGCGGGCCGACCAGGCCGTACGGGTAAGCGAAAAACCGCACCGTCGTCCCCAATTCTTCCTCGAGCATTCGCTTGCTCTCGCGAACCTCCCGCGTACATTCGCTCGTCTCCATTACGGGCAGGCACATATGGTGTACACTATGCGCCCCCACTGTAACCCCGTGCCGTCGCATCTTCCGGGCATCCTCCCAGGTCAGTACCCACTGTTTCGGGTCGCCGGAATCCAGGGGCACATCGAAATAGGCCGACAAGTCCGCAAGCATACGGTCCCGCTCACCTTTGGTCTTCCCCTTGAAATATCCATTGACCGTTTCCACCAGGGACTGGATGTCATCCTCGCTCTCCCTGAGAAAAATTCCCAGTCCCCACGGAGACAGATCGGCCACTCTGCGCCACGTCTTCTCAGCCAGCTCCACCAGAATATCGTAAGCGAGGGGCTCTCCACTCGCCAAGGGGCCCGTCGTCACAAAGACCGTGTAGGGAATCCCCCGTCTCTGACACTCCGGCAACACATGATTCACCCAACCCTTGTAACAATCATCAAAGGTGAGTGCGAAAACATCCTCCCGCAAGCGCCGGCCCTCTTGCAGCAACCGGGTCGCCTCCTCCAGCGATACGATCCTGTACCGCCCGTCCAGGAACTCCAGGAATCGGACGAAAGGTTCCGGGGGCATATACACGGCGTACCCGGGCCGGCTGTATGCGCGTTCGGACACATCATGCAGGCACAGGATCCCGACATGCCCGAGCCCGAACGTTCTCTTGACCCATCGATAAGCGAATTCCAGGCCGATTCGATGTACGACAAACGCCACGACGACCCGAACCCAGGGTCTGCCAGCGGCGAGGGCGCGCGCCAGGCGCTTTTTCAGGATCGCCCCCTTCCAAGCGGATCTTTTCAGGTGAACGTACTGCAGGATGTCTTCATAATGATCGACCATCTTGGCGATGCCGAATTCTCTCTCCACGCGGGCCCGTCCGCACGCCCCCATCCGACGAGCCTCCTCAGGGTCCGCCAGGAGCTTTCCCAGAGCATCCGCCATCGCATCGGCATCGCCGGGAGGCACCAGATAGCCGGTCGTTCCGTCTTCCACCAGTTCAGGGTTCCCCCCGACAGCCGTTGCAACCACAGGTTTGCCGGCGGACATCGCTTCCAGGATCGCGTTGGACATCCCCTCACTGAGGGAAGAACAGACGCAAACATCCATGGCGGCCAGGAAAGAAGGCACATCGCTGCGAGGCAGCTCGCCGGTCAACTTGACAACCCCCTCGGCTCCGGTATCCCTCACCCTCCTTTTCACGGCCTCGCAGTACGGATCGCCGGACGCATTCTTGCCGACCAGGTAGAAACGGACATTGGGAAAATGCCGTCTCACGATGGCCGCGGATTCAACCAGCTCCATCTGGCCCTTGATGGGGCGTATGTTCGCGAGATTGCAGACGTTCAACGACCCCGGTTCGAGATGGAAAGCCGTGTCCCCCCTTTGGGAGGAGAGGTCCGCCGGAAGGGGCTCGACCCCGTTCGGAACCACGGTGACGTGACGAGGTCTCAGCCATTGCTGCTCAATCATCTTTCGCCTGACCGCATCGGAAACGGTGATGACATGGTCGAACCACAGGTTGATCAGCCGATAGATCCATACGTGCCGCGATTTGAGCTTGAAACCCATGTCCCGCCGGCTGGACACGACGGGAACCCGGCCCAGCAGGGCAAGACAAACGCCCAGATAGTCGGAACTCTCATGATACGTAATCAGGGCGTCCACCTTCTCCGCATGTACGAACCGTACCAGCCGAAACAGTGCCTTGAGCCCCTTGAGGCCGTAAATTCTGGTGACGCCGAGTTCGATGACATGAAACCCCTCCCGGCTCATCTTCCCCGCCAGGTCTCCGCCCTTGAGACAGCAAACGGTGATCCTGTGCCCACGCCTCTTGAGTTCGCGGGCAAGGAGATACAGCTGCCGTTCCGCCCCCCCCATCACCCCAAGGAGATCGACGAGGAGCATCACATGCAGGGGAACCAGCCTGGCTTCACGCATCGATCGTCATTTCCCGGAGATATTGACGACAGGTCAGAAAACGGCAGTCTCTGAACTCGGTTGTCAGCATGCGCAGCCTTTTCAGGTTCCGCGGCAAATTCAGATAATGTCTGAACCGGTAGATGGGGGATGCACTCCGAACTTTCGGTTGGCCGGGATCGACCTCCCAGGGATGCAGGTAGAACACGTATGCCCCGGTTTTCCGCAGGATGGAGCGTACGCCCCGCTTGAAAAACGGGAAAGGAATCAGCCGGAAATAGCCTCCCCCTCCCCAGGGGATGACACGGCCGCCCACTTCGAGATTGCTGATCGGGATTTCCGAGAAGGCATCCGAAATCCTCGCAACAATACCGCGCCTGCTGCAGGCCGACAGGTCCAGCCGGCCATAGCGGCTGTGACCTGCAAAGGAGTTGAAGCTCGAGTCATAGACATACCCGCACTCCTCGGCCAGTTTGAGTACTTCGGCAT
>WFRX01000392.1 GCA_015486285.1 bacterium | reverse complement strand
GACGCGTCCCATTCCGCAGGACAGCGGAATGGGACGCGTCACCCAGAGGGATGACGCGCCCGCAGGGCGAGGGCCAGGGAGGGCCCGAGTCAAAATCCCGAGGAATGAAGCGTACTTTCTGTACGTTGAATGACGAGGGATGCAGCCGAACGCCGCAGATGGGACTTTTGGGGCAGCCTCCTAGGGCAAGGCCGAGTGAAAGAAAGGGCCGAAATGAAACCGGACAGGATCCGGACGATGACGGGAAGCCGGAAGTCGCGGCCATGGCCGAGGCTGTCCGTCCTTCTTTTCCTGGTTGTCCTCCTGCCCCTGTTTCCGCCCGCCTCCTTCGGGGCGGACATCGAGGTCATGTTCGAAGAGATCGCGGTCCTGAATGGAGGAACGGGTATCTATCCCGGCGAGGAGATCCAGGTCAGGGTGCGGCTGCGCGTGCTGCGGGCGGCCGCGAATCCCTTTGCGATCCGTCTGCGAATCGCCGGGGACGGCTGGTACGAGGCCCCTGACCCCGTTCCCCTGGCGGGCACGGGGGAGCGCACCGTCACGTTCGGTCCCCTTCAGGCCCCGGCCGCGGCCGGCCCGGGAAAGGTGAGCCTGCTTGCGGACATCCTCGCCACCCAGGCCACCGTCTCTCTGCTGGGCAGGAGACACGCCTACCTGGACATCCGCTGTCCGCCGCGACGCCCCTCAGCAACGAAGGCCCGCCTGCAGGTGGGAACGCCTCCGGGCGACATGGCCCTGACGGCCGACGGCCGGTATCTGTACGTCACGAGAGACGTACAGACGGGGCTTGGGGACGTGGATGAACCCAAGGTGACGGTCATCGATGTGGACAGGGGGGAGGTGGTACCCACGGACCTCGAGGACTCCGAGGCAATCCAACTGCCGGCTGGTGTGGCCGCCGACCCCGTTCGGCGGAAAATGTACATCAGCGATGCCGGGCTGAAGCAGGTGCTCCACGTGGTGGACGCGGAGTCCCACGTGCTCGAGGAACCGATCGATCTGAACCCTGCCGGGGACTTGGGCCCGACAGCGCTGGGTGACGTGGCCGTGAATCCGGCAAGAAACGAAGTCTACATCGCCGATTCCCGCGGCCAGAGGATCCTGGTCGTTGACCTGACGGCCACCCCCCCTGCGGTACGCACCCTTTCGCTTTCCAACTTCCCGTTGCCTCCCGCGGGCATGCTCCCCATCCAGGTGATGCTCGATCCGGACAACCCGCGGTGGATCTATGTCCTCTGCCAGGGAATGAACGAGGTCATCAAGCTGGACGTGGTTTCAGGGGCGATCGTGGATTTCGTCCAGTTGAGGAATCTCCAGGACCCAGCCAGTCTCTGGCCGGCCTGGTCCATGGCCCTGAATCCCGTGACGGACGAGATCTACGTGGTGGTGAATCCGGGCGAGATCACGCCCGGGGACCCCGTGAGCATCCGATCGAAGATCTACATCCTCCCGAAAAACTGGCTGGGAGGCCCGCGCCGGAAGGGCCCCCTTCTCCTCGGCTCGAGCATCTGGGAGCTGGCGGTCCGGGAAGACGGCCGGTTCGTCTATGCGATCGATTCCTACCGCGGGGCGATCCTCGTGATCGACATGCAGACCGGGAAAGAGATGTCCCGCTGCGCGATACGGGTCGAACCGGGAGGGCGTTTCCTGCGGGCGGACCCGGCGCCGAACCGGCTGTTCGTCGGCGGCCTGCTGGCCGGTTTCGTGGATATCGTCGAGTAATGTGACGCGTCGCCATCGCCCCGCGAGGCTCAGGTCTCCTTCGTGCCGCCCCCGCAGATCCGCTCGATCAGGGTGGACGTGGAGGCCCCTTCCAGGTATGGGATCGTCGCCACCCTGCCGCCCGATCGCTCCACCACTTCCCGGCCCACGATCCGCTCGACCGGCCAGTCCCCTCCCTTGACCAGCACGTCCGGCCTCAAGCGTTCGATCAGGGCGAGGGGCGTGTCCTGGTCGAAAGAGACCACATAGTCCACGCACTCCATGGCGGCCAGGATCTCGGCCCGGTCCCGCTCCGGCTGCACCGGCCGCGAAGGCCCCTTCAATCGACGGATCGAGGCATCGCTGTTGATGGCCACCACGAGGAGGTCGCCCATCCTTCTCGCCTGCCGCAGGTAGCGGACATGCCCCACATGCAGGAGATCGAAGCAGCCGTTCGTGAAAACGATCCGGGCGCCTTCGGCCCGGCGCAGGGCGAGTTCGGCACGCAAGGCTTCCAGGGGCCGGATTTTCTCCTTCGACATGGCCGTCCCTATGGGCGCGTTGAAAAAGTGCTTCGGAGGCTGTCCAAAAAGTTCCAGATGCAAGGCAGGCAAAATCCCGAAGAATGAGCCATACTTCCTGTACGTTGAATGACGAGGGATGAAGCCGAACGCCGCAGATGGGACTTTTTGGGCAGCCTCCTATGGGATCCGGATGAACTCGACCCGCCGGTTCAGGGTTCGCCCCCAGGCGGAGTCGTTCGCGGCGACAGGCTCCCGACTGCCTTTTCCCACCGCCTCGAGGCGGCCATCCGGGACACCGAGGTGGACCAGCAGGGACTTGACCGATTCGGCCCGCATCCCGGTCACCCTGTCCGCCTCCGAGGGCGGCAGGCGGTCATCCAGATGCGCCTGGATGCTGAATCGGAGGTCCGGGTTCTCGTTCATGATTCCCGCAACCTCCTCGAGGACCGCGACAGAACCCGGGAGAACCCGCTGTGTCTCGCCGTCGAACGAAATCGGCACGAGGATTTCGATCCCGTCTTCCGTAAGTACGGCCCGCCGGGGGGCCCGATCCGGGCATCCGTCCTCGTCCATGTAGCCGTTGTATGTCTCCGGATCGTTCAGGCACGCGTCCTCCCGGTCCGGGATCCCGTCCCGGTCCAGGTCGCGCCCGCAGACCAGGATCTTGGCCCAGACCCCGTCCGCCTCCTTCCTGCACAGACGGATCGCATCCTCGGCCTCCCAGAGGTCCCCTTCCTCGAGTTCCTCCTTTGCCGCTGCAAGATAGGATTGGGCGGCCGCAAGGGAGACGGGCGCACATTCCGGCCCTTCGGCCGCCTGCGCCTTTTGGAGGTACTCCTCCAGCCTCTCCATTTCCTTGCGGAGCGCTTCCCGATCTGGATAGCCAAGCGCCCCCGAGGGGAGGACGGCGGCAAGGAACAGCAGAATCAACACCCACCGGCAGGTTCTCAAGGCCCCCCCCTATGCCTCGCTCCGGATTTCGGCGCGGGCGCTGAGCGGTTCGACGTGTGGATCCTTCGGGCCGTTGCCAGCTGGGCCTCCGATTGATCGAGAAACCGCGCGGCGGCGGCGAAGTCAGCGTCTTCGTACTGCTTCCTGGCGGTCGCGAGCAAGTCCTTCGCCACGTTCAGATGGTACAGGGCGGCCTCTTCCATCCCCAGTTCGCCGGCCTCCCGGATCCCTTCGTCCACCTGCTTGATCCCCTTCTCGAGGTTCCAGATCTCGCAGCTGCACAACGGAAGCAGGATCAAGCCGAGAAGCAGGCAAGACCTCCATGGCGCGCAGCCCGCTTTCTTCCGTTTTACCCGGAACCGTTTCACCTTTCCCATCGCCCCCTGTCGAGTCGTTCTCCGGCAGTCTGTATCACAAAACACACGACGCGGCTGGAAAAATCCCGAGGGACGATGCCGAACGCCGCAGACGGGACTTTTTTCGAGCCTCCCAGCAGGCTAATGTAGGAACGACCGCCTGTCAACGTCCCCGCTCTCGTTCCCCCACGCCACGGGGTCGCTCCTCACCCATTCCGGAAACCGGTTCCATTTTCCCGAAAAGGTTGCCGATATAGAAAAGCAGGCCCCCTGCCACAAAAAGGCTGAAAGGCTCTCATGCATAAAGAGGAACTTCGGACGACCATCTACTCCAGGATCGAGGAACTGCCGACCCTTCCTTCGGCCCTGCCCAGGCTCATGCGTCTGATGGAAGACGACACGGTAAGCGCCGCCCGGGTGGCCGACATCATCG
>WFRX01000391.1 GCA_015486285.1 bacterium | reverse complement strand
TTCTCTTCGCTTTTATCGTCCCCGCGGTTACGATGCGTCTGTTCTCCGAAGAGCTGAACACGGGCTCTTACGAACTTCTGCTGACGCTGCCGGTGTCGGTGCGCGACGTGGTGCTGGGGAAGTTCGCGGCGGCGCTGGCGTTCGTCGGGATCATGCTTGTTCCGACCGTCTCTTACGCGATCTTCGCCTCTTTTCTCGGGGATCTGGACTGGGGGCCCGTGATCGGAGGATATGTCGGCGCGATTCTGCTGGGGGCTGCCTTTGTGAGCGTCGGCCTGTTCGCTTCATCCCTGACCCGGAACCAGATCATCGCCTTCATCATCGGCACGTCCGCCTGCTTCTTCCTGACCCTCATCGACAAGATCCTCTTCTTCTTTCCCGAGCCCCTGGTCGGTCTGTTCCAGTTTCTCGGCGCGGACTTCCATTTTCAGAACATCTCGCGGGGCATATTGGACTCCAGAGATATCCTCTACTTCCTCAGCGTGTGCTTCGTGGCCCTGTACGGGAC
The DNA here is from genome assembly GCA_015486285.1 of bacterium. Taxonomy (GTDB): domain Bacteria; phylum Desulfobacterota; class DSWW01; order DSWW01; family DSWW01; genus S015-6. Next base: position 4,984 of record WFRX01000391.1, on the reverse strand, counting down.
CTATCAAGTGATCCAGGAGAAAAAGTGAGGTCGCTGCAATGAGTAAGCCTGGAAGGATGAGCAACCGCATTCGGTTCCTGTTGTACCTCGCCGTGGTGGTGTTGTTGAACCTTGTGGGGACAACCTTGTTTTTTCGGATTGACCTGACGGCGAACAAGATATTTTCCCTGTCCCAGGCCAGCCGGGAGGCGGTGGCCGACCTCTCCGACCCGTTGACGATCAAGGTGTTTTTCACGGGCGATCTGCCCGCTCCCTACAACAATACGGAGCGTTATCTTCGGGATTTGCTGGCGGAGTACGCCGTGGCGGGAAACCGGTACTTCAACTACCGGTTCTATGACGTGTCGGAGGGGAAAGGGGAAGAAGCGGAGCAGAACCGGCAGATGGCCCGGGACTACGGGATTCACCCCGTGCAGATCCGGAAGATCGAGCAGGACGAGGTGAGGTTTCAGAAGGTCTACATGGGGATGGTCTTGATCCATGGGGACCTCATCGAGACCATCCCGGCCATCACCTCCACCGAAGGGCTCGAGTATCAGATTACGGTCAAGATCCGGAAGATGGCGGACAAGATCAGCGCCCTGATCGCCCTGAAAGAAAACGTGAAGGTCCTGCTGTTTCTCTCTTCCTCCCTGCAGGTGGTGGGACCGTATATGAATCTGCCCAACCTGTCGGAGGTGCCGGGAAAGGTGGAGGAGATCGTCGGAAGGCTCAAGGAGCGCAATTACGGGAAGCTGGAATTTGCCTCCCTGGATCCAAGCCGGGACGAAGGCGCTGAAAAAGAGGCGAAGTCGCTCCATCTGCTTCGACTGCAATGGAAGGCCTTCGAGGACCGCCGCGGCCGGCAGGTGCCTGCGGGCCAAGGGTATGCCGGCCTGATCGTCCGGTATGGAGACCGCGTCGAGGGGATTCCCCTGATCAGGGTGATGAAGGTGCCGATCTTCGGAATGCAATACAAGCTTGTGGATCCAAACCGGCTCGAGACGGCCATCGAGGAAGGCGTGGAAAACGTCATCCAAGTGAACGAACGGATCGGCTACCTGGCTTCGAACGGGTGCATGGAACTCGGCAAGCCGGCGCGGCCGAATCCGCAGCAGGAAGGCGGGACCGAGAACTTCTATAATCTTCTGCGAGAGGAGTACACCGTCAGGAAGATCGACCTGGAAAAAGAAACGATTCCGGCGGGGCTTGCTTCCCTGATCATCGCCGGGCCCAGGGAACCTTTCACAGAGGCCGAGCTGTATGAAATCGATCAGTATCTGATGAAGGGCAGGAGCCTCCTCCTCTTCCTGGACCGCTTCAAGGAGGTTTTTCCACAGGATGCGAACCAACGTTTTCGCCGCCAGGAGCCGGTCTATGTGCCGGTAAATACGGGGCTCGAGAAGCTGCTGAAGCAATACGGGCTTTCCCTTTCGAGCGCGTACGTGATGGACGAGAGCTGCTTCAAACAGAAGGTGCCGAGACAGTTCGGCGGCGGGGAAAGGCCGATCTACTTTGCTCCGATCATCAAGCAGGACTCGATCAACAACGACGTAGGGATCCTGAAAAATATCAAAGGCCTGGTGCTGTTGAAGGTCTCTCCCGTGATCGTGGACGAACAGAAGGCCGGCGAAGAGGGACTGAAGGCCGTCCGTCTCTTTTCGTCCTCCGACCGGTCCTGGGAAATGAAGGGGAGAATCAACCTGAACCCCTTCTTCATGCGGCCGCCCGGGCCGGAACTGGTCCGCAAGGCGGAACCCCTGGCCTACCTCCTGGAGGGCGGTTTTCCAAGCTATTTCGCGAACAAGCCGATTCCGGCAGGGCCCGCAGCGGATGTGAAGAAGGCTGGAAAACAGGAAAAAAAGGAAGCAGGGGAGAAGGAAGTCGACCTGTCCCACATCCTCCAGGCGGAAACGACGGTCAAGAAGGGTAACCCGGGGAAAATCTTCCTTGTGGGCACCTCCGAGATCCTCAGAGATAATCTCATCGACAAAGAGGGGAAGAGTCCGAACGCCGAGTTCGTGATGAACGTGGTGGATGCCTTGAGCGGAAAAGAGGCCTATGCCTTGATGCGCACGAAGGCCCAGCGGTTCAACCCGTTGAAAAAGGTGGACCCGCAACGCAAGACGCTCATCAAGTCGTTCAACATCGTGGGCCTGCCTGCGCTTGTCGTTCTGGCCGGGTTGCTCGTATGGGTGCGAAGGGCATCGAGAAAACGGATGATTCAGAACATGTTTGGAAAATAGAAACAGGGAGGGAAACGGGTGCGGATGGACAGGAAAAAGGAAACGATCCTCCTTGTCTTGATCATCGGGGCCCTGGCGGCCTATCTCGTCTTTCGGAGGACGGGGGAAATCCATTACCAGCTTCCGAAACCGCCCGCTATCGGGAAGGAGGATGTTACGCGGATTACCATCGAGAAGGGCGGCGCCACGATCACCCTGAAGCGAGACGGCGACCGATGGCGCATTCTTCCGGAAGGCTACCGGGCGGACGAGGCGGCGGTAAAGCGGATGCTCGAGATCATCTGCGGTCTCCGCTTGACGGCGATGGCGTCGGAATCGGCGAACTACGCCGTCTACGACTTGGACGACGCCCACAGGGTGGAGGTGTCGGCCTTCAAGGGGGATCGCCTCCTCCTCAAGCTGGATGTGGGGAAGGCCGCTCCTTCCCATCGTCACACCTTTGTGAAACTCCGGGACGACAAGCATATCTATCATGCGGAGAAGAATTTCCGGAGCTATTTCGACAAGGACGTCTCCGCCCTCCGCGACAAGCAGGTATTGAAGATCGATGAGGAGATTTCCGAGGTCATCCTGACGGCGGGGAAGGAGAGTCTGCATGTCCGTCGGGGGGCGGCGCCGGCGGAGGTGAACCCGCATCAGGCATCGGCGGAAGCCGGGGAAGAGGCCCCCGATCAGAAAGCCCCGCGATGGGAAACCGTCGATGGGAAACCGGTATCCGGTAAAGAGATGGACGACCTGGTCAAGACCCTCTCGGACCTGAAGTGTGACGATTACATCAAGGAAACGAAGAAGGATGCCGGGAATCCTACGTTCTCAGCGGACTTGAAGGCTGGAAGGAATTACGAATTCTTCCTGTACGGGGAACGGGAGGGCAAGACGGTCGCCGGATCGTCCGAGAGCGACGACCTGTTCCTGATCCCGGATTGGAAGGCGAAAAGGATCCGGAAGAATTTCAAGGACCTGCTGGAGAAGAAGGGATAGGAAGGCCACGATGCTCTTCGATTCCGTTCCGGCCGACAGGAAAAAATATACCCTTCAGGATACCTTCACGTTTTCCTGTCACCGGGGGCTTCCTTGTTTCAACGCATGCTGCCGCAACAAACACCTGCCCTTGTCCCCCTATGACGTGCTTCGGCTGCGGAAGGCCCTGCGTCTCGATTCGGATTCGTTCCTGGTGGACTATGCGGTCTACGCGCTGGATTCCCGATCCGGCTTCCCGGTCATTTCTCTGAAAATGAATGAGGATGAGGAGAAGACCTGTCCCTTCGTCGGCGACGAGGGATGCCGTGTTTACCCGGACCGTCCCACGGCATGCCGCCTGTTCCCCCTGGGCAGGGCGACCAGGTCCGGCGGCGCTGCGTCCAGGGAGCAGTTCTTCTTCCTTCAGGACATACCGGGTTGCCTTGGGAAGAACGAGTCAAAAACATGGACCGTCGAGCGTTGGCTGAAGGAGCAGGGGGCGTTGCCCTACATGGCGATCAACGACAAGATGCTGGATCTTCTTTTTCATCCGAAACGGGAGATCGGCAAACCCCTGGATGATCGGCAACTCCAGAAGCTGATCGTGGCCTGTTACAATCTGGATGAATTCCGCGCCTTTGTCGAGAAGACGAAGCTCCTGGATGCCTCCCGGGTCGATGATGAAACGCGTGAGCGAATCGAAAGAGATGACACGGCCCTGTTGATGTTTGGACTGGCCTATCTTACGGCGACCCTCTTCGAGTGAGAGGCTGTCGAGAAACGGCCATCTGCGGCGTTGCAGGCATCCTTCGTCATTGCGGCGGACGAGGAAGTCCAGCCTCATTCCTCAGGATTGCCTGCGCCTTGCATCTGACCCTTTCTCGACAGCCTCTCGGATGTCTGGCCGCCCATCCCTGCCATGGGGGAAGGCGCGGGGGCGGGTTTCTGATGCCTTTCCCCTTTGTCCATGATCCCTTGGCCCTTCTGTTTCCGTGATGTGCGGTAGCTCCTTCATGGCCATTGGGTTGTCTCTGACAAGATCCTGCAGGCTGATCCAGTAACGGAAGAATTTCCGGTGCGGGTAGAAGGCCATCAACTTCCGGTTTGTGTCGCCCATGTCGATTGCCACGAGATTGTCGTTGCTGAAATCGAGATTGTTCCGGATGCGCAGGGTGATCGACTTCCGGTCCACCTGGGGATCGGACGGGGAGGGGGCCAGCAGAATGACGCTGTTGTGAATACCCCGTTTGGCCAGATAGTCTCCCGCGCCCTGGATGACTTTCATCTTGGAGACCACATACGGGGCAAAGCGAACGAGGACCGCGGACAGGCCTGCGGAATAGACGAATGCCAGGGCCAGAAGAAGAGCGACGCCGGCGCGCAGTGAGGGGCCGATCCGCAGGGCGAGGCCCCGGAAGCCCCGCGCGATCAGAAGATAAAAAATGCCTGCGGCGGGGAAATAGTAACGCGGGCCGAACTGCACCCCGCCCCAGCTGTTGTAGAACATGTATGCAACCCAGAGGGAAGCCGCCGATCCGAAAAGCAGAACGTCCCATTTCCCCCTGCCGCGGATGAACAGAGGCAGGAACAGCAAGACCGGGGCAAAGGGGAAAAGACAGTAGTTCAGCGACACGATCCTCCGGATTGTCCATGTGACCCTTTGTTTCAGCGTGAAGAGGGAATAGATGCCGAGAGGGTGCATGGTGACGAAGTTTTCGGACAGATAATTGTCGTCGTCGACGTACACCTTGAAGGGCACTGTCGTCGGGGACCCTGTGACACTCTTGAGGTGCCAGTAC
>WFRX01000390.1 GCA_015486285.1 bacterium | reverse complement strand
GGCTTTCCGGACCCGGTGGCGGGCCACGAAGTCCTCGATCCGCTTGAGTTCCTTTTGCTGCGCCTCGTAATCGACGTCTCTCTTTTCGTCTCTTTCCGTCTTTTCTTTTATATATGTTGAATAGTTACCGTTGAATACTTCAAGTTTTCCATTAGATAATTCCGCCACCCTCGTTACCAGTGAATCCAGGAGGTAGCGGTCGTGGGAGACCAGAACGAAGCTCGTGTTCTCCCCCTTCAGGTATTCCTCCAGCCAGTTCTTCGCATCGAGGTCCAGGTGATCGGTGGGCTCGTCCAGGAGCATCAGGTCCGGCTCCCGGGCCAGGACCTTTGCGAGCCCGATCCGCATCTGCCATCCCGCCGAGAACTCCTCCACGGGCCTCTCGTAGTCCCCCGGCGCGAACCCCAGGCCCTCCAGGATCCGCTTCACCCTGCTCTCCTGCGCATATCCCCCGGTCTGCTGAAACAGGGTCTCCAGCTCCCCGTACCGGTCCATCGCCTTCCGGTGCTCCGGGTCTTCCGGGGACAGGGAGGCGATTTGCTCGAGCAGGCGTTTGCGCCTCTCCACCGCCTCGAGCCATTCGGGCAGGGCGGAGATCACCTCTTCCCAGAGCCGTCTCCCGCGGTGGGCGAGCCCGCTCTGCGGGAGATACCCGATCACGAGCCCGCGCCGCCTGTCCACGTCGCCGGCCGTGGGCTTCGCCTCTCCCGCGGCGATCTTGAGCAACGTACTCTTCCCGGAGCCGTTCTCGCCGATCAGGGCAAGCCGGTCGCCGGACATGACCCGAAGATTCACATCCTCGAAAAGCACGCGGCCCGGGAAATTCACCTGGATATGTTCGAGCGCGATCAATCAGGCCTCCCCGATCAGGCAACAACAGGGTCCTTTGCGATTGGTATTGCCCCGCCCATCCTGTAGAATGATATCGAATGTTGAATGATATCGGAAAGGCCCGTCGCCTTCCAGTTCGACGGGAGACCCGAAGGAGGCTTTCCCATGGCCGTAGAGAAGGCCCCGAGAATATTCATCGAATCGTATCATTCGCCCATGGGCAGGATCTGGTTCGCCTCCGATCATGCGGGCATCGTCTGCCTGCAGATGCCAGTGGCCGACGGGAAGGCCCGGCTTCTGGAAAAGATTTCGCGCCGGTACAGGGGCCCGAAGTTCGAGGAACGGGGATGCGTCAACGCCGGCTTCCTCGTCGAACTGGACGAATACTTCGCCGGGATCCTCAAGGCCTTCAAGACCCCGGCGCGCCCTGCCGGCACCCCCTTCCAGATGCGGGTCTGGGCCCTGCTCCGGGAAATCCCCTACGGCGAGACCCGGTCGTACGGGCAGATCGCCGCGCGCCTGGGGATCCCCAGGGGGCCGCGGGCGGTCGGCCAGGCCAACGGCAGGAACCCGGTCTCCCTGCTGATCCCCTGTCACCGGGTCATCGCGAGCGACGGGAGCCTAGGGGGCTATTCCAGCGGCATCGAAAACAAGAGGTTTCTCCTGGAATGGGAACGCCGCAACGCCGGCCCGAGCTGATCGCGCCCGCCGGCGACATGGAAAGGCTGGAGACGGCGCTCCATTTCGGCGCCGACGCCGTGTACCTGAGCGGAAAGCTCTTCAGCCTTCGAACCTTCTCGAAAAACTTCACGCTGCCCGAACTCGACGAGGCCGTCCGCCGCGTCCATGCCCGGGGGAAGCGGGCCTACCTGGCGGTGAACAGCTTTGTAAAGAACCGGAATCTGGATCCGGCCCGTTCATTCCTGCGGACGTGCGCCCCCATGGGCTTCGATGCGGTAATCGTTTCCGATCCCGCCGTCTTCGAACTCTGCCGGGAGACGATGCCCTCCGTGCCCGTCCATCTGAGTACGCAGGCGAACATCACCAACGCCCTCGCGGCCCGGCACTGGTTCGGCCTGGGGGTGCGCCGGATCATCCTGGCCAGGGAGCTTTCCCTCGAAGAGATCCGGACGATCAAGCGGGAAACGGGCGGGGAGATCGAGGTCTTCGTCCACGGGGCGCTCTGCATGGCTTACTCCGGCCGCTGTCTCCTGAGCCTGTACCTGGCCGACAGGGATGCGAACCAGGGGCTGTGTACCCAGACATGCCGCTGGCGGTACGCCCTCGTCGAAGAGAAGCGGCCCGGGATCTACCTGCCGATCGAGGAGGACCGGCAGGGCTCCTACATCCTGAACAGCAAGGACCTCTGCCTCCTCGGCCTGCTTCCGGAGCTGATGGAAAGCGGTATCGACGGGTTCAAGATCGAGGGCCGCCGGAAGGGCATCCACTACCTGGCGTCCGTCATCAAGGCGTACCGCTGCGCCATGGACCGCTACCTGGAGGGCCCGGACGACTATGAACTGCCCCCGGACTGCTGGGAGGAGATCCGGAAGGTGAGCAACCGGGAGTATACGAGCGGCTTCTTCCAGGGGGCGGAGGCGAGCTCTATCTGCCTGGACGAAGAGCGGCCGAGCCGGCGGAGCACCCTGGCGGGCGTGATCAGGGACTCCGGGGAGGACGGCTGGGCCTCCATCGAGGTGCGCTCGAGGCTCCAGGTCGGGGACACCCTCGAGCAGATGGGTCCCGCCTTCCCGAATCCCGTCTTTTCGCTCTCCGCCATGAAGACCCCGGACGGGGAAGCGTGCCTGGAGGCCCACGAGGGCAACCGGATACGGGTGCGGCTGCCCGCCCGGGCCGAACCGGGGGACCTGGTGCGCAAGCGGCTCGACTGAGCGGCCCTTTTTCGTTGACACGAGGGTGCTTACCCCATATATTCTCCATACGACTTTACAATTGAATCCATTCACCTGAGAGGTCCGCTACATGGCTGTCATCACCATATCCAGACACTTCGGTGCCGGAGGGCTTACGCTGGGCGAGATGCTTTGCAAACGGTTCAATTTCCGCCTGACGGATGCGCCCGTAGTGGACGACCTGGCCCGCAAGGCAAAACTTCCGCCCAACTGGCTCAATGCCATGGAGAAAGAAGCGTCGAGCACGCTCCTGAGCACGATCTCCACCCTGGTTTCCCGCGGAATCTTCTACAAATACCCGGGCTCTCCGGCGCAACAGGAGGACCGGAAGAAGTACATCGCCTTCCTGACCCGGATCTTCACCGCCATGGCCGACGAGGGAGGATACGTCATCGTCGGCCGGGGAGCCCAGTTCGTCCTCAAGGGGCATCCCAGGGCGATCCACGTGCTGCTCGTTGCCGATCATGAAAACCGGGTCGCCTTTCTCAGGGAGCACTACAACATATCCCGGGCCGAGGCGGAGAAGAGGATCCGGGCTCAGGAGAGAGAGCGCGCCGCCCTCTCCTCCCGCCTTTTCCAGGCGAACCTGGACGACCCGAGCCTCTACCATATCGTTCTCAACACGAGTCTCATCCCCTACGACTGGGTTGTGGACACCGTGGCGGACATGGTCACCCGCTTCATGGACCGAGAGTGAAAGCCCCCAAGGACATCGCAATCCGATACTACCGCGCGGACCCGAAGAGGATCGTCCAGATCAAATCCATGCTCGAGGGGTACGAGGGCCTTGTGGTCGTCCGGACCGCGGACCCGAAGGAAGGCGTGGTCGAGCTGTTGATCAGCCCGGACTTCGTGGAAGAGACGGAAGCGATCATCCGAGACCTCTCCCGCCGGATCTGGATGGTGCCCCTGCCGGGTGCGGCGTACCCGTCGCCGTTCGGCGAAACGGGCGGCGAGTACACGTAGATTTTCCGCGCCCGGGAGGCCGACGCGGTGCCGGCTGCCGGGGCGCCGCCACCGGGGCCGACACGGGTTTTCTTGACATGAAAATTTTTTGCCTTTTATTCTTGACAGGCTATCGTCCCCTTTGGTAGTTTTGGACTGTCGTTGGAGGATGGTCCTGGAAACGATCTCGCCCGAGGTCAAGACGAGGAGTGCCAAAGCCATGTTCAAAAGAGGCAAACTAGGGGGTCTGGACGGTGGGCAGTATCGCCCGCTGACCGATTCCGACATCCGGTCCATGCACGAGGCGATCGTGAGACTCATGTCGGAAATCGGGATCAAGGTGGAAAACCCGAAGGCCTTCGAGCTCTTTGAAAAAAAGGGGCTGAAGACGGACAAGGACAAGCGCCTGGTCTACATTCCGAAAGGATTCCTCGAAGACTGCATCGATGCCGCGCCCTCGGAGCTGATCCTGCACGGGCGGGGCAATCCGGACAACAACATCATCGTGGGCGGAAAGCGGGTTCACTACGGCAGCGGCGGAACGGCGTTGAACGTGCTGGACCTGGAGACCGGGGAAAAGCGGCTTTCGACCCTGGAGGACGTGCAAAACGTGTCCAAGCTGCTCGATTACCTGGACAACGCCCATTTCCAGGTCATCCCGGTCTACCCGAACGACCTGCCCACGGAGAAGGTGGACATCAACCGGTTCTTCGCCGCCATCAACAACACGAACAAGCATGTACAGGGCGGCGTGTACACGGTCCAGGGGACCCGGGAGGTCGTCGAGATGTGCTCGATGATCGCCGGAAGCCTGGAAAAGCTCCAGAAGGAGCCTTTCATCTCCTTTATTACGTGTGTCATCAGCCCCCTGGTGATCGACCAGGTCTACGGGGACCTGCTGATGACCTGCGCGGAGTCCGGGCTTCCCGTCTCCATGCCGGCCGAACCGCTGACCGGGGCGACCGGGCCCGTTACCATCGCGGGCAACGTGGCCAACCTGTGCGCGGAAACCCTGGCCGGGGTCTGCCTGGCCCAGCTGGTCAACTGGGGCACGCCCGTGTTGATGGCCTGCACATCCACATCGACGGACCTGAGGACCATGGCCTATGCGTCCGGGTCCGTGGAGGAAGGCCTGATCAATGCCTGCGCGGCCCAGATGGCCCAGTTCTACGGTCTCCCCTATTACGGCACGGCGGGCCAGTCGGATTCCAAGATCCTCGACGCCCAGGCGGGCTTCGAGGGGGCTATTACGAATCTGCTCGTGGGCATGGCCGGCGGAAACTTCATCCATGACGCCCTGGGCCTCCTGGAATTCTGCATGACCGCCTCGTACGAGAAGTACGTCATGGACAATGAAATCCTCGGCGAAGTGATGCGGGTCCTGAAGGGGGTTCGCGTAACGGACGAGACCCTGGCCGTGGACGTCACCGCCGAAGTGGGTCCGGGAGGAAACTACATCCAGGAGGACCACACCTTTGAGCACATGCGCGAAGAGCATTTCGTTCCGACGGTGGCGGATCGCCAGCCGCGGGAGAACTGGGAAGCGGCGGGGAAGAAAGACACCTGGGCGCGGTGCCACGACATCGCGGTAGAAGCCCTTGCGAACCACAAGCCCATCCCGGTGGACGAAGAGATTGTGAAGGCTATCCGGGCCAAGTTTCCCAATTTCGTCCAATAGGAAACGGCGCCCCTCTACCACGCAGGAGGAAAGGACCCATGGCTGAGATGAACGACATCGTCGAGGCGGTATTCAAGGGAAAGATGAAGGAGATCGGGAACCTGGTTCAAGGGGCCCTCGACGCCGGGACGGAACCGAACACGATCCTGGACGACGGCCTTGTCCACGGCATGGACGTGGTGGCGGAAAAGTGGAAGGCGGGCGAGGTGTTCGTGCCCGAGGTGCTCCGCTCCGCCAAGACCATGCAGACGGGCATGGACGTGCTCAAGCCCCATCTCGTCGGCGGCGACAGAAAGCCGAAAGCGACCTTCGCCATCGGCACCGTGAAGGGGGATCTGCACGACATCGGCAAGAACCTGGTTGCCATGATGCTCGAGAGCGTGGGCTACGAGGTGATCAACCTCGGGGTCGACCTGGATCCGAGCGTATTCGTCCAACAGGTGGAGAAGGGCATCCAGTGTATCGGCATGTCGGCCCTGCTGACCACCACCGTCACCCAGATGAAGCTCATCATCGACTCGCTCCAGGAGGCGGGCCTGCGGGACAAGTGCAAGATCTGGGTAGGCGGCGCGCCCGTCACGCAAGAATTCGCCGACGAGATCGGGGCCGATTTCTATGCCGTCGATGCGGCCCACTGCATCGACCAGCTGAACAGCGTCTACAGCGATTAGACCTCCTGCCGGGATTGCAATGAACGAACAGCCTTCAGCCCCTCCGGGACCCTCGAGGTACCGCCGGCGGCCGAAGGCTGTCTTTGTAAGAAGGGGGAAACCATGATTGTCATCGGAGAGCGAATCAATACGAGCCGGAAGCCGATCCATGAAGCCCTGGAAAAGCGCGACAAGGCCTTTCTGCAGGAGGAGGCGCGCAAACAGGAGGCGGCGGGCGCGGCCTACATCGACGTGAACTGCGGATCGCGGCTGAACACGGAATATGACGATTTTCTCTGGCTGGTCGAGCTGGTGCAGGAAGCCGTCTCGGTGCCCCTTTCCCTCGACAGCCCGAGCGCCAAGGTGCTGGAGGCGGGCCTCGCGAATGTGGACAAGCGGCCCCTGATCAATTCGATCACCCTGGAAAAGGAGCGCTTCGACGAGGTGGCTCCCATCCTGGAAGGAAACCGGGCGGATATCATCGCCCTGTGCATGGATGATTCCGGGATTCCCAATGCGACGGAAAAGATCGTCGAAAACGCCGCTGCCCTTGTGGAAAGGCTGGAAGGCCTGGGCCTGGAACGGTCCGGCATCTTTGTGGACCCCCTTATTCAGCCCTTGAGCGTTGACACGGAAAACGGAAACACCGCCCTCAAGGCGATCGAAAGGATCATGACGGACCTGGCTGGGGTTCACACGACCTGCGGGCTGAGCAATGTCTCGTACGGGTTGCCGGAACGTTTTCTCGTGAACCGAACCTTTATCGTCTGCGCCATGGCCAGCGGCCTCGATTCGGCGATCATCGACCCCCTGGACAAGAAGATGATGACCAATATCCTGACCGCGGAGATGATCCTGGGCCGGGACGAATATTGCAGCGAATTCATCGACGCCATGCGGGAAGGGAGGCTCACCCCTTAGGAGGCTGCCCAAAAAGTCCCATCCGCGGCGTTCGGCCTCACGCCCTGATTTTCTTGACCCGGGTCTCCTCCTTCGGTTATAGTGAAAAAAACTCCGGAGGAGATTCCGCGACACGGAAGCGGGGCCCGCGTATGATGAAGAGATGATGGCAAAACGCACCAAAAAGAAGCCGCCTGAGCCGCATAACATGTCCGCCACGGCAGACAACAAGCTGGAAGCCTCTATCGGCAGGGAAGTCCGTGAATTTCGTAAGAAGATCGGCTTGACGGTGGCGGAACTGGCCAAGCTGGCAGGCCTTTCGATCGGCATGCTCTCCAAGATCGAAAACGGGCTGGCCAGCCCGTCCCTGGCTACGCTGAAGGCCCTGTCCGATGGGCTCAACATCCCCTTCACCGCCTTTTTCCGGAGATACGACGAAGAGAGGGACGCGAGCTATGTGCCCGCCGGAAGCGGGCTGACCATCGAGCGCAGAGGCACCCGGGCGGGGCATCAATACCAGCTCCTCGGCCACAGCCTGAGCAAGAACGTCAGCGTGGAGCCCTACCTGATCACCCTGAGCGACAATTCCGATGTGTTTCCCATCTTTCAGCACGCCGGCATGGAATTCATATACATGCTCAAGGGAAAGGTGAACTACCGCCACGGGGACCGGACGTACATTCTTTCTCCAGGGGATTCCCTCTTCTTTGACGCCGATGTCTCCCACGGGCCCGAGGAGCTGATCAAGCTTCCCATCGTGTTCCTGTCGATCATCGCCTCTCCTCACTTTCCCGAATAACGAGTACGGGCCTCCCAGTGCGATCACCGAAACCCGCTCCCCTCGCTCTCCTGAAATCCGCCGCCCTGGACTCGATCCCGGTGCGTTGGAAGACCTATGACGGCCTGGTCGTCCAGCGGCGAAATCGCCGGGCGGACGCATGGATCGCCGGGCGCATCGAGGAGATCAAGGCAAGGCATGCACGGGCCGGCTGGAAGGATTCCCCCCTGTTCAGGGGGTACGTCGCCATGCATGACCGCTTTTCCGAAGACAAGGGGTTCCCCTCCTCCTGTGAAGCCTTGATCGATTTCATCCTTGCGAGAGGGGCGGTGCCGAGAATCAACGCCTTTGTCGACACGTACAACACCGTCTCGGCCGCCACCGGGGTTTCCATCGGAGCCCACGATGCGGACAAGCTGGTTGGAAGCCCGAGGCTCGAAATCCTCCAGCGGGACGTCTCCTTTGTCCCGATCGGAGGCAGGGGCGCCGGTACGGCCCGCCGGGGCGAATTCGCGTACCTGGACGACGAAGGGGTCATCTGCCGCATGGACGTCCGCCAGTGCGACCGGACCAAAATCACGGAGACGACCACCCGCGTTTTCGTGATCTTTCAGGGGCACGAGTCGATGGACACGGCCCTTCTGCAGCAGAGCATCGACATGCTGGACAACGCCCTGCAGGTGCAACGGGGCTGAAAGGCCCCCCTTGCCTGTTCTTTCCCCTTTCTTGTCCCCGCCGGCCTTTCGCACGGCAATTTTCTCTCCATGAAAATTTCTTTCATTTTATTCTTGACAACCCGTAGGGCGAATCGACTAAGATAGCCCCAAAGCCGTCAGCGACCGGCAGGGACCCGGCCGTTCATGCTCAATCCACCCGAAAGGTCAGGAGGGCAAGAAGAATGAATCTACACAGACCCAACGCGAACGAAGCACTGCAGACCAAGAACCGATCCCGTAATGTGGCCCCGCAGTCCGGGCTGTGCAGCCGGTGCGTCGACGGATGCAAGGGAAACTGCGACTTGTGGAATGCAACCTTCCGGGGACGTGAGCTGCTCTATCCCATGCCCTTCGGCGACATCACGGCGGGGGCGGACAAGGACTACCCTGTCGACTACTCCCATCTCAACATCATGGGATACGCAATGGGCGCGGACGGCACCGAGGCGAACCCGGACAAGGCAACCTTCCCGACCGTGAACACGGAAACGGAATTCGGCGTCGAAAACAAGGTCAAGATGAAGATCCCGATCTTCACCGGAGCCCTGGGGAGCACGGAAATCGCCCGCAAGAACTGGGAGCATTTCGCCGTGGGAACGGCCATCACCGGCATCAGCCTGGTTTGCGGCGAGAACGTCTGCGGGATCGATCCGAAGCTGGAACTGGACAAGAAGGGCAAGGTCAAGAAGGCGCCGGACATGGTTCGCAGACTGGAAGAATACCGCCGCTACCACGAGGGATACGGCGACATCCTGGTCCAGATGAATGTGGAGGACACGCGCCTGGGCGTGGCCGAATATGTGGTCGGCAAACTCGGCGTAGAGACGGTAGAGCTGAAATGGGGCCAGGGAGCGAAGTGCATCGGCGGGGAGATCAAGGTCGGCTCTCTCGATCGGGCCCTGCAATTGAAAAGCCGCGGGTACATCGTCACCCCGGATCCGGAAAGCAAGGCCAACCAGGAGGCCTTCAAGGCGGGCAGCATCAAGGAGTTCGAGCGTCATTCCCGGCTCGGGTTTATCGATCAGCAGGCCTTCATGGACGAGGTCGCCAGACTCCGGTCCCTGGGGGCCAAGCGGGTGACCCTCAAGACGGGCGCGTATCCGATGCGCGAGCTGGCCATGGCTATCAAGTGGTCGAGCGAGGCGAAAATCGACCTGCTCACCATCGACGGCGCGCCCGGCGGAACGGGGATGAGCCCGTGGCGGATGATGGCGGAGTGGGGAATCCCGGCCATCTACCTTCACTCCATGGCCTATGAACTCTGCGAGCGTCTCGCGAAGAAAGGCGAGTGGGTCCCGGATATCGCCTTTGCGGGCGGATTTTCTTCCGAGGACCACGTCTTCAAGGCCCTCGCGCTGGGGGCGCCCTATTGCAAGGCCGTCTGCATGGGCCGCGCCCTGATGATCCCCGGCATGGTGGGAAAGAACGCGGCGAACTGGCTGAACGGCGAAGACGGAGGACTTCCCGCCACCCTCAAGAAATACGGATCGACGAAGGAAGAGATCTTCGTCTGTTACGAGGAACTCAGAGACAAGTTCGGCAAGGAAGTCGAAAAATTTCCCCTCGGCGCGGTGGGAATCTATTCGGCCGGCCAGAAGATCCAGGTAGGTCTCCAGCAGCTCATGGCGGGCGCCCGGAAGTGGAGGACGGACCTGATCACCCGGAAGGAACTTGCCGCCCTCACCGAGGAAGCGGCAAAGGTCACCGGTATTCCCTATATCATGGACGCATACAGGGAAGAGGCGCTGGAGGTCATCGACGGGTAGCAGGCCGCTATGCGGTAGAACGGAAAAGCGCCGGGACCCGCTCAGCGGTCCCGGCGCTTTTTTTCTTCGTTGCAACATCGGGGACAGCCGTCCCCCTCACCGCGGCCCCGGCTTAGAAGCCCTCCCGGATCCGGGTGCCGGATGCCATGGGGATGTCCATGGCATCCGAGGTCGCCAGGGTAATGCTGCGCATGTCTTCCGGTTCCAGGTTGTGCACGAAGGTCTTGCCCGTGCAGCGGGCGATGATGGCCGCTTCCTCCGCAATGGCCTTGATCCACATCCCCGCGGCCGTGGTCCGCTCCTCGATGTTCAGGCTGCTGTCGAAGGCCATGCGATCGCCTTCCATGGCGCCTCCCAGCCCGATGGCGGGCGCTACGTTGAACAGGCCGCCCAGACAGTTTATGGCAAGCACCTTCGCCAGGTCGCTGCCCGAACGAAGTCCGCCGAAATAGAGCAGGGCGATATCCTCCTCCCGGTTCAATTTATGGCGCAGGATGCGAATCGCATCGCGCATCACGGTCAAATCCGGGTACCCCTCCAGTTCGACCCAGGGCTTCTCGATCCCGCTCGTCCCGTCGAGCACCAGCAGATCGAAGCCCTGGTCCAGGGCCCAGGGAATCGCCTCCTCCAGGGCCGGCGCCGATACGGAGAGCCCGAGCAACTGCCCTTCCTTCAGCCGTTCGGCCTTGACCGGCTCGAAGGATTTCCCCTGGACGTAAACGAGGGCGTCGGCATCCGCGCGCGGCTCGCTCTTGCCCGGGACCACGAGCTGCAGCCACGGGCAGCATCCCTCCCCCGCATCCCGCTTCTGCGGAAGGGGCCGAAGCCCCACGTACCCGCACCGGGCCTGTTTGAGGCTTTCGGCGACCGCATGCTGGACCTCCTCGGGCGCCTCATCGAAGCCGGTCAGCAGAATCGGCTGATCCAGGACAAGGGAACCCCCGATCCGGGTCGTCGTGTCGCAGTGTTCCCGGTAGGGGTCGATCACCAGCCGCGTCAGGGCGGCGGAAAGGAACACGAGATCGTCGATGTGCGCGGGCCGTTCCGGCGGATATGGATTGTCTCTCGGCTTCATCCGTTCCAGGGCAAGGGCGCGAACCCGCTCGATATCCTGCGTGTCCATCCGTGCCATGGCGTGGATGTGCTCCCGGGTGCGTCTCGAATAGTCGGCGGTCCCGGTTTCCGCGTCGCACCGCAGACACCGGGCGGCCTGACGGTGGGCCGTCTCCGGGTCGTACGTAGCCTCGCATTCCGCAAAAGGGTCCTCCGGGCGGAAGCCGTGAAAGGGCGGATCCTCCCTGGGAAGGGTTTCCCAGTTCGGATCCTGCGCGATCTCCACCCCGCGGGTGCGATACGGGACCTTGTACGGGAGGGGGTCTTCCCGCCCGTCCAGGAAGGCCTCGACGTAATAGGCCGCCCGGTGCCCCTGCCCCATGGCATAGACGACGGCCGACGGGCCGAAGGCGCAATCGCCGGCGGCGAAGACCTTGGGGTCCTTCGTGCGCATGGTTGCGAATTCAGCCCTGACGAATCCTCTTTCGACCAGGCCGATGTTTTCCAGTGCCGGGTTGTCGGTCATGAGCCCGATGGACAAGAGCACGGCGTCCGCATCGACGGTACGCGTGGTTCCCTGATCGTAGACCGGCCGGAACCGCCGCTCGGCGTCGAACACGGAGACACAGCGCATAAACTCCACGGCCGTGACCTGCCCGTCCCGCACCTTGATCTCCTTGGGGCCCCAGGAAGGATTCATGACGATTCCTTCCTCCTCCGCCTCTTCGATTTCGTGCTTCCAGGCCGGCATTTCCTCCCGGGATTCGAGGCAGAAAAGCTCCACCTGCTTCGCTCCCAGGCGGAGCGCCGTTCGGGACATGTCCATGGCCACGTTCCCGCCGCCCACCACGACGACCTTTTCGGGGAGCTCGATCTTCTTGCCGCTGCTCAACTCGGTCAGCAGGCCGATCCCGTATATCCCCGCCTTCCCCTCCTCTTCCCCGGGGATCCCCAGCTTCCTGTCGCGCCACAGGCCGATGGTAATCAGCACGGCATCGTGGCGCTTTTTCAACTCCTCTAATTCGATGTCCTTGCCCAGGGCCGCGTTCAGGTGTACATGGATCCCCGGGCAACGGTCGAGGAGGCGATCCAGGTCCGCCTGGATCACAGGGCGCGGCAGACGGAACTCCGGGATCGCGTTCATCATGCCGCCCAACCGGTCCGCCCTCTCGTAGAGGTGCACTTCATAGCCGGCCACGGCCAGGTCCTGCGCGGCCGTAAGCCCTGTGGGCCCGGCGCCCACGATACCCACGGTCTGCTTCTTGGTGACCTGGACCGGGGGAAAGCGGAAATCGCGGCCTGCCTGTTCCATGGCGAACCGTTTCAAGGCCCGGATCGCCACCGGCGCATCGCTCTCGCCCCTGCGGCAATCCGTCTCGCACGGCTTGGAACAAACCCAGCCGCACACGGCGGAGAAAGGGTTCGTGGCCGTGATCACTTCGACGGCCTCTTTCAGTTTCCCTTCCCAGATGAGGCCCACGTAGGAGGCTACATCCGTTCCGACGGGACACGTCTTCTGGCAAGGCGCCGGAATCCATTCCTTGTCGTGGAATTCATTGTAGGACCATTCGCCTGAATCACGCAGTCGTTTTTCTAGCTCAGCCATGACAGGGATGCTCCTTCCTTCCGGATTTGCTCTCGGAGTTCTTCCCGGTATTCCGGCTCATAAGGCAAGCGGGTCAAGGACGCCGCTTCCGGGGTGAGCGCCACCATATCCTCGCGGGAAAGCTGTCGTATGTCGTCATAGCCCATCGCCGCCACAATCGAGGCCATCTGCCAGCGTAGGATCTCCAGGTACCGGAACATCATCCGCGCCCGGCCCTCGGCATCGTACCGGTGCACGAGATCCGGCTCCTGGGTCGCAACCCCCACCGGACAGTAGCCCACGCTGCACTGCATGCAGCCGATGCACCCCCCCGCGATCAGCATCGTGGTGCCGAGGCCCACGGCGGTCGCCCCGAGGGCGATCGCCTTGGCCGCGTCGAAGCCGTCCTTGATGCCGCCCATGATCACGATGGGCAGCTGGCCGGCCGCATCGATCTCCTCCAGGCCGTCCAGGGCCTCCTGCAGGGCCGCGAGGGTGGGGATCCCCACGTATTCCTCCACCTCGTTGCCCGCGGCCCCGGTTCCCCCCTGCAGACCGTCGAGTTCAACGAAGTCGAGCCCGTCCTTGAGAGCGATCTTGATGTCGTCCCGAATCCTGCCGGCGCCGAGCTTGATGCTGATCGGGACGCGGCCGCCCACGGCCTCGCGAAACTCGGCCACCTTCATGATCAAATCGTCGCCCCCCAGGATGTCGGGGTGCCGGGAGGGGGAACGGAGATCCATGTGGGCCGGGATGCCCCGAATGGCGGCGATCTCTTTGGTCAGCTTCTTCGCCATGAGCTGCCCTCCCAGGCCCGGCTTCGCCCCCTGGGAGATATAGATCTCGACGCCGTCCGCGCGCTTCATGTCATGGACGTTCCATCCGAGGCGTCCCGCGAGGCACTGGGCGATCATCTGCCGCGCCTCGGCCCGCGCGTGAGAGTACATGCCCCCCTCGCCCGAGTTCTCGGAGATCCCGGCAAACCTCGAGGCGATCCCCAGGGCGACCTTCATGGGCGGACTCAAGGCCCCGAAGCTCATGGGGGCGATCATGACCGGCATGCTGAGATCCAGGTTCTTTCCCCCGTGTTTGTCCCCCAGGAAGGTCCTCAGATTGACCTTCGAGACTACATCCGGATCCTTGCCGAACTTGGACAGGTCCATCTTGAACGCCACGTCCGGATAGTGCGGCAGGTGCCGAGCCGCTCCATAGCCCCGTATCCGGTAGCGCCCGATCACGGCCCGAACCTGGTTGTCCTCCTGAACCTTGCGGTTCCAGTAGTCCACCTTGCCGCCGGAGAAGCTGAAAAAGGGCATGTTGCGGATGCGCGGCTCATCCACCTTGTAACGCAGCTGCCTGCCCGCGCACACGATCCTCTTGAAGGTGCCGTGGAAGCGCAGGCCGTACCGGTCGAGGAACTCCATTACGCTGTCGATCTGCCAGGATTCCGCATCGACGATTTCGGCGTCATTGCCCAGGGATTCCACTTCGCCGCCCACGTAGATCTCGCCACCCATCATGTCTTCCCCGACCCGCTCGCCCGAGTTGCCCAGGATGATCAGGCGCCCCCCGTACATCATGTAGCCGGCCATGAAGTCGGCCTTCCCGGCGCAGCACAGCGTACCCTTCTTCATGACCTGGCCCGCCCGGGAGCCGATGTTCCCCTTGACGACGATTTCTCCGCCGCGGAGCCCCTCGCCGGCCACGGCGCCGGCATTGCCTCCCACGATGATCGAGCCGGCAAACATGTTGTCGCCCACGCCCCAGCTCACGTTCTGGTCGACCTCGATGTGGGGGCCGTCCGTCAGGCCGCCGCAGTAATACCCCGCGGAGCCCCGGATCCAAACCCGGATCGGGCTGATCAGCCCTACGCCGATGTAGTGACGGGCATCCGGGTTCAGGATCTCCACGTTCTGATGGGTCGATCCATATC
>WFRX01000389.1 GCA_015486285.1 bacterium | reverse complement strand
GTCCAGACCCGGGAGAGCCGGGGGCGGTAGATCTCCAGGGGGTGGCGGGAGACGAGCAACCCGAGTGTTTCCAGCTCGTGCCGCAAGCGAAGCGCAGACCCGTAAGGCATCACCCCGGGCACATCAGAGGCGCCGGCGAAAAGCGATGTACGCCCTTGGACGCCCGCGGCACGTTTGGGTTCGGCGTCGGTATTCGGGAGATTGCCGCGTCGCCGGTGCTCCTCGCAATGTCCGCAACTAGGAACCTTTCGTCCCTTCGCCCCCTTTGATCTTCCCCCTTCGCCCTTTCGCAGCGCCAACAACTCCCAGAGCAGTTCGGGCCGCGAGCGCCCCCGGGCAATCGAGTCCAGGCAGCCCGCCTTGATGAGCACCCTGAGGTCGGCAGGATCCATGTCCACCCGCCGAAGGATCTCCTCCAGCGACCCGAAAGGCCCTCGCCGGGCACGGTCTTCGAGCAGGGCCTCCAGAGAGGCCCGCTGGATTCCCCGTACCTGCATCAGCCCCACCCGGAGACAGCGTCCGTATCCGGTGTAGGGAAGCGCGCTCGCGTTTATGTCCGGGGGCAGGATCGAAAGCCCCATCCGCCGGGCCTCGGAGAGATAGGCCAGGGTCGTATAGTAGCCGCCCTGGTTGGAGATCACCGCGGCCATGAATTCAGCTGGAAAGTGGGCCCGCAAATAACAGGCCTTGAAGGATACCAGGGCATAGCTCGCGGAATGGGGCTTGCAGAACGAATAACCCTGGAAGCTCAGGATCATCCTCCAGACCTCCTCGATCACCTCCCGGGCTACGCCCCGGGCCCGGGCGCCCTTGAAGAAGCGGTCCCGGTAGTCCGGAAGCCGGGCCTGCTTGTGCTTTTTCGAGAGGACCTTGCGCAACTGGTCCGCCTGGGCTGCGTCAAAGCCTGCCAGGGCCATGGCCACGCGAGAGACATCCTCCTGGAAACAGAGGATCCCGTGCGTCTCCTCGAGGATCTCGTCGAGCATCGGGTGCAGGGACTCGTAAGCTCCACCGCGGTCGCGCCGGACGTATTCCCGGATCAAGTCGTTGGCCGCCGGCCGGATGATGCTCGACAGGACGACCAGGTGCTCGAAGTCCCCCTTGCCGGTCTTCTTCAAGAGCTGCCGCATGGCCGGACTTTCCACGTAAAAGACCCCGACGGTGTCCCCCCGGGCCAGCATCCGGCGGGTCTTCGCGTCTTCGAGAGGGTTGAGCTGGGAGTAGCACAGACGGGGCCCGTAGTTTGTCTGGATAGAGGCCAGCGTGTCTCGTACCACGGCAAGGGATCGGTTTCCGAGGAGATCGATCTTCACGAGCCCTGCCGCTTCGGTGATGTCCTTGTCCCATTGGATGATCGGCACCCCCTTGGGTGCCTGTTCTACCGGGACCCGCTCCGGCAGGGGATCCGGCGTGATGACCACGCCCCCGCAATGGACCGACAGATGCCGCGGAGTCCCCACAAGCCGGGACGCCCACCGGAGGATGGAGGGCCACGGCTCGGGGAGATGGCCGGCGTGGCGGCCGCTCCCTTCCAGGGAAGGATGCCTTCCGGGGGAAGCAGGAAGGAATTTTCTCAAGCGACGCAGGCCATGGGAAACCCTTTGAATCTCCTCCTCCGGTATTCCGTAGACCTTGGCCGTCTCCCGGACCGCGCCCCGCATGCGGAAGCCCACATGATTGGACACCATGGCGCACCGTTCCGGCCCGTACTTCTCGAAAACGTAGCTCAAAACCGCATCCCGCTCGTCCCAGGGAAAATCCACATCGATGTCCGGCGGTTCGTTGCGTCCCATGTTGAGAAATCGCTCAAAGAAGAGATTGTGCCTCATCGGGTCCACATGGGTGATGCCCAGGCAATAGGAAACAAGGCTTGCCGCCGCAGAGCCCCGGCCGCAGGTGATGGGAAAACGGTTCACGATGTCTTCGACTACGAGGAAGTAAGAGGCGAAGCCCTTGGCCCGGATGATCCCGAGTTCGTGGGCGAGCCGCTCTTCGATCTCCCGGCTGGAAGCCCTGTAGCGGCGGGCCGCTCCCTTCCGCGCCTTCTCCTCCAGCAGGGAAAAGGCCTGCTCCTCGGAGAGATTCTCAAAGGGAGGAAAGACCCATTGTCCCCATCCGCCTTCGCAGGGGACCGCGGCCTTGGCCGTGGTGGATGCATGGAAACGCATCCTTCGAAGCTCGCTTTTTTGAGCTTCGGCGTGATGTCGCCCCGGGCGTTTTGATGGGGCCACGGGCTTCTCTGCGGGGCCCCATGGCGGGCTTGCCATCCGGCATCTTTCCGCGACCTCCCGCATGCCCTCCAGGGCCTCCGGGCAGTGGAGATAGCGCTCGCGCCACCCATCAGGGCCCTGGAAAAAGGCCCAGGGAGGCGCCATCTCCCCGGCCGGAACCCTGTCCAGCTTGGTGCTGAGGGCGATCGCCCTGAGCAGCTTGTGCAGGAGATGGTCGGGACGATCGAGGAAGTAGACCGGCGCGACCGCCGCCAGGGGGATGCCGGTCTCGCGGCTGAACCGGATCCGTTCCCGCTGCGGCCCGAAGGGATACAGGGCGATGTAGAGGTCCTTGGTGCCCGACGCCCGCGCGAGCCTGTCCACAAAAGCAAGCGAAGGACTCAACACAACCAGCCCCCTCCGATCTTCCTTCAGGGCCTCCAGCAGCGAAAATTCCCCGCCTGCTCCCCGCCC
>WFRX01000388.1 GCA_015486285.1 bacterium | reverse complement strand
TCAAGTCCCGTTTTCCGGACAGCTCGTACGCTCAGAAGGCCGACGACATGCTCGCTACGGTGAACGCCCGGCTTGCGGAGCACGATTTCTACGTGGCCCGGTTCTATTATCGTGGCGCTGATTACTATGCCGCTTTGAAGAGGTTCCAGAGGATCCTGGATGATTATCCGATCAAAGGGGTTGCCGATCGGGCGCTGTATTACGAGGGCAAGTGCTATTTTTTCCTCCAGGAAGATCCGGCCGCCCTGGAGGCATTCACCTCGGTCGTCAATCGTTATCCGGAAAGCCCCTACGTGTCCAAAGCGAAAATGTTTCTCAAGGACATCGAAAAGGGCCGCTTTACCATGGTTTCCAAGTACTTTCGGTTCAAGGAGCGGGTGTTCTACTGGCTGGGCTATGAGTAGGCCTGCTACGAGGAGGCTGTAGCGGCCCGCACCAGTTCCTTGAGCTTCCGGAAGGCGCGCTCCATGTGTTCAGGCGAGGCCCCTCCCGCCTGGGCCATCTCCGGCTTGCCTCCCCCTCCCCCGTTGACCTCCTTGGCCGCCTCCCGGATCAGCTTCCCCGCATGGAGCCGGGGGGTCAATTTCTTGTCGACAGCGAGCACCAGGAGCGCCTTCCCCTGATTCCGGCTGCCGAGGAGGATTACCCCCCCCTTCAGCCGGTCGCGAATCATGTCCGTAAGCCTTCGCAGCGTGTCCGCATCCGCCTCGAACTCTTCTGCCAGGCAAGGAATGCCCTGGACGGTCTCCGCCCGTTCGACCAGTGCCTGGGCGGCCTCCTTCAGATGGTCCGCCTTTTTTCCCTTCAACGCCTTCTCGAGCTCTTTCTGCCGGTTCTGGAGCTGACGGACGCGGTCGGCGAGATCGCCCGGCCTGGCCTGGAGGGAATGGGCGACGGCCTTGTACTCTTTCTCGAGCTCCTGTACGTGTCTGAAGGATCCCTCCCCGGTGAGCGCCTCGATCCTCCGTACCCCCGCGGCCACACTCGATTCGCTGACGATCTTGAACAGCCCGATGTCTCCCGTTCTTGCTACGTGCGTGCCCCCGCAGAGCTCCTTGCTGCAGTCCTGCACCGTTACCACCCGGACGACGTCACCGTACTTCTCGCCGAACAGGGCAATGGCCTTCTCGGCCTGCGCCTCGACAAACGGGACCGTTCGAACGGCGACCGGCCGGTTCTCGAGTACCTTTCGGTTGACGATCGTTTCCAGCGAATCGATCTCGGCCTGATCGAGAGCGGAGAAATGGGTGAAGTCGAAGCGGAGCCGATCCGGCGACACCAGGGACCCGGACTGGCGGACATGTTCGCCCAGAACGGTCCGAAGCGCGTAATGGAGAAGATGGGTCGCCGTGTGGTTGCGGGCCGTCGCGCGCCTCCGCTCCAGATCGACCTTGAGGATGACCTCTTGATTCTCCTCGAGTCTGCCCCGAAGGACCTTGCCGAGGTGCAGGATGACGTTGCCGGGCCCGTATCGGGTGTCGGAGACTTGAAAGGTCCCTTCGGGCCCCTCGATGAGGCCCCGGTCTCCGACCTGGCCGCCGCTTTCGGCGTAGAAGGGCGTCTCGGAGCAGACGATCCGGGCCTCCTGCCCTTCCCCTGCTTCTCCGGCCCGTCGGCCGTCGACGAACAGGTGGGTGATCACCGAGCTGATATCCAGCCGGTCGTAGCCGACGAACTCGCTGACCACATCGGCCAGCGCCCCTTCCTGGGTCAATTCGGTTTGTTGGTCCCCGCGCCAGGACGCCCGCGCCTTCTCCCGTTGTTCCGTCATGCATCGCTCGAAGCCGGCCCGGTCGACCCCCATGCCTCGTTCGGCGGCCATGTCTTCCGTAAGTTCCGGGGGGAAGCCGAAGGTGTCGTACAGGCGGAAGACCACTTCTCCGGGCAGGGTCCTTTCTCCGGCCTTTTCCAGCCTCTCCCCCTCTGTCTGAAAGATCCGAATGCCCGTCTCCAGCGTCTGGAGGAACCTCTCCTCCTCACTGCCGAGGACCCGGGAAATGAAAACGCGATTGTCGGACAGTTCCGGGTAGGCGTCCTGGTAATTGTCGATCACCACCTTCAGCAGCGAATCGACAAACGGTCCCGTCTGGCCGAGTCGCCGCCCGTGGACAAGGGCCTTGCGCAGGATCCTGCGAAGGACGTACCCCCTGCCGTCGTTGGAAGGAAGCACCCCGTCCGACACGAGGAAGGTTGCGGCCCGGATGTGATCCGCGATGATCCGTGACGATCGGATGATGCCTTCGTCCGCGCCGTCCAGGGAAAAACGGCACAGGTGCTCGACCGCCTCGAGGATGGGCGCGAACAGGTCGGTGGCGAAGATATCCTTCTTTTGTTGCAGGACCAGGGCGATGCGCTCCAGACCCATGCCGGTATCGATGTTCTTGAGCGGCAGGGGATCGAATCGCTCCTCGTCCTGCTTGTTGTACTCCATGAATACGAGGTTCCAGATCTCCAGAAAGCGGCCGCATTCGCAGTTCGGGCCGCAGGCCGGGTCGCCGCAGGGCGCCTTCGTGAGGTCGTAATGGATCTCCGAGCAGGGGCCGCAAGGCCCGGTCGCTCCCGGGGGGCCCCAGAAGTTGTCGCCCGGGCCGAAACGGTGAATCTTCTCCGCCGGCACCCCCTTGGCCTTCCAGAGGTGTTCCGCCTCTTCGTCCGGAGGCAGGGACCTGTGTCCTCCGAATACGGTGATGGCAAGACGCTCCGGCGGGATTTCCCAATCGTTCACAAGGAGGGTCCAGGCGAAGTCGATCGCCTCTTTCTTGAAGTAATCGCCCACGGAAAAATTGCCGAGCATCTCGAAAAAGGTGTCGTGGGTGGCGTCACCCACCTCTTCGATGTCCGAAGTGCGGAAGCACTTTTGCACCGAGGTCAGTCGGCGGACCCGGGGAGTCTGCTCCCCGAGAAAATAGGGCTTGAATTGCTGCATGCCGGCCGTCGTCAACAGGACCGTGGGGTCATTCGATGGGATCAGGGACGAAGAACGGACCTTCTGATGCCCATGGGCTTGGAAATACTCGAGGAATGCCGTTCGGATCGTCTGCGCGGGTAGGGCCTTCACTTGTCGAACCTCTCGATCTTCATGCCTTCCGGCTCCTCTCCTTCGTCGGGTGGTTCCGGCTGTCTCGCCGCCTCCACCTCGTGTTCCATCTCGACCTTCGCGTCGAAGCCCTCCCACCGGTCATCGCTCGTCGAGTAGATGCCCCGGACCTTCAACGCGAAATCGTCCGGATTGCTGGACTGCAGAAGGGCCTCTTCGTAATTGATCAGTCCCTTTTCCAGCAGATACATGAGGGATTGATCAAAGGTCTGCATGCCGTAGGTTGTGTAGCCCCTGGCGATGGCATCACGAATCTCCTTGGTCCTCGAGCTGTCCTCGATACATTCGCGGATGCGCGCCGTGCCTACCATGACCTCCACGGCGGGAACGCGGCCCCGCCCGTCGGCCCTCGACACGAGCCGCTGGGATACGACGCCCTTGAGGATTCCCCCGAGCTGTCTGCGTACCTGTTGTTGTTGATGGGAGGGAAACACGGTGATGATGCGGTGGACGCTCTCCGTGGCGTCGAGGGTGTGAAGCGTACTCAAGACAAGATGCCCTGTTTCCGCGGCGAGAATGGCGGTCTGGATCGTTTCGAAGTCCCGCATCTCGCCTACGAGGATCACATCCGGGTCCTGGCGGAGGGCGGCCCGAAGGGCGCTGGCGAAGGTCTCCGTATCAAACCCGACTTCTCTCTGGTTGATGAGGCACTTGTGGTCCCTGTGGAGGAACTCGATCGGGTCTTCGATCGTGATGATGTGGCAGTTCCGGTGATTGTTGATGTGGTCGATGATGGCCGCCAGGGTCGTCGATTTCCCGCTTCCCGTCGTGCCTGTAAGGAGAACCAGCCCCCGCTGCTCCATGGCGATCTTCTTGAGGACCGGAGGAAGGAAGAGCTCGTCGATCGTCTGAATCTGGTAAGGGATGAAGCGGCACACCATGCTCGGGACACCCCTTTGCTGGAAGATGTTGATCCGGAATCGACCCTGATCCCCCATGCCGGTCGAAATGTCGATCTGCTTGCTCCGGTTGTATTTTTCCCGTTGCTGGTCGTTCAGCAGGCCGTCGACCGTCTGTCCGATCTCTTCCGCTGAAACCGGGGGGTGCTCCTTGTACGGGTACAGGGTGCCCATGATGCGCAGGATAGGCCGCAATCCGGCGCGCAAGTGAATGTCCGAGGCCCCGCGGCTGATGGCGATCTTGAGGATATCGTTCCATTCCAAGGCTTGTTACCCTCCGCTCTTTCGTTTTGCCGGCCTTTTCGCCCCTTCCCCCTGCTTTTCCGGCGGGGTGGCACCCTCTGTCTTGCCCCTCTTTTCCGCCTCCAGGAACCCTGCCTTCTCGAGGACCTTGCGGCGGATTTCCTCGCGCGTGTCCGGGTTGTCCGCGAGAAAGAGGCGCGCGTTCTCCCTGCCCTGGCCGATCCGTTCATCTCCATAGGAATACCATGGACCCGCCTTCTCGATGAGTCCATGCTGAAGGCCCAAATCGAGAAGTTCTCCCTCCTTCGAGATCCCCTTTCCGTAAAGCACGTCAAATTCCGTTTCCCGGAAGGGAGGGGCGAGTTTGTTCTTGACTACGCGCACACGCGTCCGGTTGCCCAGGATTTCCCCGGCGGATTTGATCGTGGCGATCCGCCGGATGTCGAGTCGAACAGAGGCATAAAATTTCAGAGCATTGCCGCCCGTCGTCGTCTCCGGGTTGCCGAACATGACGCCGATCTTCTGCCGGATCTGGTTGATAAAGATCATCGTGGTCTTCGAGCGGTGGATGCTGCCGGTCAACTTCCGCATCGCCTGACTCATCAGACGCGCCTGGAGCCCCATTTGGGGGTCCCCCATGTCGCCGTCGATCTCCGCGCGAGGAACGAGGGCGGCCACAGAGTCGATTACGACCACATCCACGGCGTTGCTTCGGATGAGTACGTCGGCGATTTCCAGGGCCTGTTCCCCCGTATCCGGCTGCGAGACGAGCAGATCTTCCGTTTTCACCCCCAACCGTCGTGCATAGATCAGGTCGAGCGCATGCTCAGCGTCGATGAAGGCCGTAATCCCCCCTGCCTTCTGCGCCTCCCCCAGGATATGCAGCGCCAGCGTCGTCTTCCCCGAACTCTCCGGACCGTAGATCTCCACGATCCTCCCGCGGGGTACGCCGCCGATCCCGAGGGCCATATCCAGACCGAGTGATCCGGTGGAGATCGAAGGGATCTGCTGGACCGTCTGAGCCCCGTCCGCAAGACGCATGATCGACCCTTTTCCGAATTGCTTCTCGATCGAGCTGATGGCGGTGGAGATGGCCGCCTCCTTGTCCAGCCCTTTTTCCATGGGCACATCCTCCTTTTGCGGGGCCGCCTCGGCCGGTCCGCGGGAAGCGGGGCCGATTCGGTTTCTATATTGAGGTTCTGCTCTTACAGAAAATAAGCGATCAGATGTACGCAGATATTTGCATAGAGACCGGCCAGCACGTCATCCAGCGTGATGCCCCAGCCTCCCGGGAGTCGTTTCTCGATCACGCGGATCGGATAAGGTTTCACTATATCAAAGAGACGAAAAAAAACACAGGCGCAGACGATGTGGGTGACGGAAATGGGTACGAAAAGCATTGCAGTGAGATACCCGACGACCTCATCGATGACAACAAAAGGGGGATCCTTTTCCTGCAGCTCCCGTTCCACGAAGCCGGAGGAGAGTACGGAGACGGCGAAAATGGCTGCGAGGGCGATCGAAAATCCGATTTCTCCCAGGCACTTGAGAGCGACACAAAGGGGGATCCCGATGAGGATGGTCGCCCATGTCCCCGGCGCCCCGGGGAGATAGCCCGTATAGAAGCCTGTCGCAACAAAGTGTAAGAATATACCCAAAGCGTTGTCTCCATGTTCGGGCCGGAAAGAATGTTTAGCAAGAATGGGGCCAACCACCGCGCCGAATCCGGCGGCATGCCTCGCACGTCGAGACGAGGCAGCTTGAATCTTGGCCCGAAGAGCTTTTATAATACAAGTTCGATATATATTCCAGAAGGATGGGCTGAATGGAAGGATCGATTGCTCCTGATTCACGGTGCGGCCCGGGCGGGGCCATCGGCCTGGATGTGGGAGACAGGACCATTGGGATCGCCCTGAGCGATGAGCTCGGGTTGACCGCCCAGCCGTATCGGACCCTGAAACGGGTGGGCGATGAGCAGGACATTCGTGCGATCCGAAGCATCATGGACGACCGGCGGATTTCCGTTGTGGTTGTCGGGCTCCCCAAGAACATGGATGGATCGATAGGGGGGCAGGCCCGAAAAGTGACGGTCTTCTCCGAAAAGTTGGTGGCGGCGCTCGATAATATCCCGGTCGTCTACTGGGATGAGCGGCTCTCGACCGTTGCCGCCGAACGGGTGTTGATCCAGGCGGATATGAGCCGGGCGAAAAGGAAGCAGCACGTGGACAAGCTCGCAGCCGCTGTTATCCTGCAGGGCTATCTCGATTCTGTTTCCCCCTCCCGAGCCGTCCCCCGGACGCCCTTCTCTCCCGATTCAGGCGAAGGTTGACGGGTACCGTGACGAGTTTCGGAAAAATTCTCGGCATCCCCGTGCTGCTGGTTTTGGTCTTGGGGACGGGCGTCTATGCGTACTATCAGCTTCCCTATGACGATCTCGAAAGACCCGTCCGAGTCGTGGTCCCGGAAGGGGCGACCTTCGATCAGACGGCGAAGCTGCTGGACGACCGCGGTGTGGTGAGGTTCCCCCTCCTTTTTTCCCAAGTGGCCCGCCTCCTGGGAAAGGATCGAGACATTCGCGCGGGGGAGTACACCCTCCACTCATCGATGAGCCCCCGGGAGGTGTTGCAGAGGCTCTCCCGGGGAGAGGTGGCTCTTCACAAGATTACGGTTCCGGAAGGGCTGACTGTCAAGCAGATTGCATCCCTTCTCGAGGAAAAGGGCCTTGCGTCCCGGGAAGAGATCCTGGAGGCGAGCGCGGAGGCCGGATTCCTCCGAACACTGGGGATCGAGGAGGACTCGCTGGAGGGGTACCTGTTCCCGGACACATATTTTTTCGCCATGGGCCTGGCGCCCAGGGAGATTCTGCGGGCCATGGTGCGCAGATTCATGTCGGCGTACGATCCGGTGCTGCGGGCCCGGCAGGCCGGGAAGGGGTGGAGTCTCCACAAGGTGGTCACGTTGGCTTCGATCGTGGAAAAGGAGACGGGAAGCAGGAAAGAGATGCCTCTCATCGCCTCCGTGTTGATCAACCGGTTGTCGAGGGGGATGCCTCTTCAGTGCGATCCCACCGTGATCTACGGGATAGAGGATTTTGACGGCAACTTGACGCGGAAAGATCTTCGAAGGCCGAACCCGTACAACACATACCTGAACAAAGGCCTGCCCCCCGGGCCGATCTGCAACCCCGGGCTGGACGCGCTAAAGGCGGTCCTGTACCCGGCGGATACCTCCTACCTGTATTTTGTCTCCAGGAATGACGGGACCCACCTGTTTTCCCGCACCCTCAAGGAGCACAACCGCGCCGTGGAAAAGTACCAGAAAAGGCGCGGCAAAAGCTCGAGTGGCGCACGACCGAAATTTTCGCATTAGCCGGGCCACGTGCAATTGTGGCTATGTTCCCCTGGTAGAAGCGGAGTTGCTTGGTGCTGTGCCGGGTTCCCTCGGAGATTTGTGCCGGGCGACTTCGGGGGAGAGGGGGACGGAGCCCAAGCAAATCGGAGAGGGAACCCGGCACAGCACCGAATGGCAAGATCGGCTGAACCACACCGATATTTCCAAGTCGGCCTGCTAGTCTTCATCCTCCCGCGTAATATCCGGCCCCAGATCCCGCGCGAGGGCCAGATCAGAGGTCCCCTCGTAAAGCTTGCGCTGCTTTTCCTCTTTGGACTTGCAGGTCACGCAGGAGGTGGTAAAGGGCATGACCTTGAGCCTCGCTTTGGGGATTTTCGCCCCGCAATGCTCGCAGATCCCGAAACTTCCGTCCTCGATGCGTTCGAGGGCCTCTTCGATGGCCCTCAGCTTTTCGCGGCCTCGTTCGTTGAGCCGGAGCCTCAATTCCCTTTCTCTGTCGCTTGAAGCTATATCGCAGACATCCCCCCCCTCGGGATCCCCGGTTTTCGGAGAGCCTTTCATCTTGGTGGAGACCCCCTGGAGGAGGAGCACCTTCTCGGTTGACAATTGCTTCTTGAAAACGTTGAGTTCCTTGCGTGTCACCGGAGAACCTCGCCTTGTTGGGTTGTCGTAAGTGGGAGAAGAGGGTTGTAATATAATTCTTTTCCCGGCTTTGTCAAGTGCTTTCGACGGTTTCCCCTGCTTTTTCCGAGAGTCCGGAGATCCCGGAACGGCAAATCGTACCGCTTCTATTCGGCAGGTTTTCCGGATGGCTTTATGCTGGGGGGGTATCCCGGAGGATCTCGGCCGTGAGATCGTAGGTGCCTGTCCGGACAATACGGGCCATCGCCAGGCCGGGCTCCCGGCGGTCGTCCCCGGGGAGGAACACGCACCCGTCCACCTCCGGCGCCTGGTAACGGGTCCTCGCCTTCCAATACCGGGGGTCTTCCTCGTGCGGCCCTTCTACCAACACCTCCTGGCAGGTTCCCAGGAACCCCTTCAGGAGCGTTTCCGAGATCTCCGCCTGCAGCTCCATGACCGCGTCACGCCGCCGCCGCTTTTCCGCTTCGGAAACCGACTCTCCCTTGGCGAAGGCCGGGGTGCCTTCCTCCCGGCTGTAACAAAATACGCCGAGATGGTGAAAGCGGATCTCCCCCACAAAGGAGAGAAGCTGCTCTACATCCCTTTCCGTTTCTCCGGGGAATCCCACCATGAGCGTCGTTCGCAAGGCGACATCCGGGCGCACGGCTCGAATCCTGTCGATCAGGCGCCTCAACCTGCCCTCGTCGTAAGGGCGGCCCATTGCCTTCAGGACGGAAGGCGAGACGTGCTGAATGGGAAGATCGACGTAGGGGCATATCTTTTCGCTTTCGCCCATCCGGGAGATCGAGGCCGGATCCAGGTGGGCGGGATGGCAGTAGAGCAGCCGGATCCACCGCACCTCTTCGACCTGCTCCAGCCGGGACAAGAGGTCGGCCAGCAAGGGGCGGGAAGGTTTGGGCCCTTGATCCTGTCCGTAGGCGGTCACGTCCTGGGCGATCAGGTTGATTTCCCGCACCCCCTGCCGGGCCAGATGGGCCGCTTCCCTGACGATCTCCCCGGGGGGCCTGCTTTTCAGGGGGCCCCGGATCCCGGGGATCGTGCAGTATGAGCAGGCGTTCGAGCAGCCCTCGGCGATCTTTACGTAGGCCCAGGGGGCCAGCGCCGTACGGCGTTCGGGCAAGGGGGCCGCATGGCCCGGCCCGCTCGGAAACGGCGATTGGAAGAAGGTCTGCTCCCCGTGTCCGCGAAGGTGCCGTGCGAGGATCCTCCCGGCGCCTTCGATCGCTTCGGTCCCGACGAAAAGATCCACATCCGCAAGCCTTCTGCCCAGCTCCCTCCCGTATCGCTGGACCAGACAGCCGACGGCCAGGAGACAACGGCATTTTCCTTCGCGCCTGTAGACGGCCAGTTGTTCGAGGACCTCGAGGCTTTCCTGTACCGCCTCCCGGATGAAGCTGCAGGTATTCAGGATGATGACGTCCGCCTGGGCGGGATCCGGGACAAAGGAAAAGCCCTCCTCAAGCAGGCCCGCGGACAGGATCTCGGAGTCGACCTGGTTTTTTGGGCATCCCAGCGAGATCAGGCAGACGGTCGCGTCATCCCGGGGCGGTTGTGTTGTCATGGAGGTCTCTGCCAATGGCCGGTTTGGCTTTCTCAGAATGCGTCGTTGATCACCTCGGTGCCCGGCGGGATCTCAAAGTGAAAAATTTCCGGCTTCAGGGGCACGTTGACTTCCGCGTTTCGAAAAAAAAGGGTCGTCCGGTTGCCGAAGACGTCGCTCGACTCGGTCCGGAGGGGGAGGAAATTGCCTTTTCCCACCCAGAGAAGGACCTCTTCGACGCTCATGGCCCCGGCCTTCTTCGGGACGAGACGCAGGCAGTACGCCTCTTCGTCGCTGTCGCAATCCAGAGAGACGGAAAAGGAGCCGACGAGTTCCTCTACCCCCATGAAAAGCCTTGCGGGCGCCATGCCCGGCATGGCATCGTTCAACGTCTGCTCGATCACCTGGTTTCGGCCGGGCAGATAGATCCGGATCTTGTCACCGGACAGGTAAACTTCCCTTTTCTCGGGCTCCAGGTAGCTCCAGCGCATCTCGCCGGGCTTCGAAAAATACACCCGGCCCGAGCTCCGTCTCTTTCTCCGGAAGGTCTTCATCTCCGATTCCTGGTCGAAGTCCGCCCGATAGGTGCGCAGTTTCCGGTACGCCCCGTCCATCTGCGACAGGACCCGGTCTACAGAGGGTGTTGAGGCCTTCGCCCCGCCGGCCTGTTCCGCCTTCCGGGCGCCGGGATCCTGCGGCCTTGCCGGGCCTTGACCCGGTTCGCCCGCTATCGACGGGACCGCCGCCAGGAGGAACACGACGCAGAGGGCGGTTCGTTTCATCATGGACATATCGTTTTTCGTCTCACCTTTCCCTTCCGGAGCGGTCTATTCGAGGTTGTTGATGAGAACCTCCCGCGGCTTGACCCCTTCCTGAGGCCCCACAACGCCCTCCTGTTCCATACGTTCGATCATCCGGGCCGCACGGTTGTATCCGACCCGGAGTTTGCGCTGGATCATGGAGATGGAGGCCTGGCGCGTCTCGGCCACGAGTTGAACAGCCTCGTCGTATTTCTCGTCGTGATCGAAGGCCTCTTCTTCCTCCCCTTTCTTCTTCTTCGATTTGAAAGGGATCTTTTCGTACTGAGGCCTGCCGTGCTGCTTGATGTACTCCACGACGCGCTCGATTTCCATCTCGCTCACGTACGGTCCGTGGATCCGCGTGACCTTGGAGGTTCCGGGCGGCAGGAAGAGCATGTCTCCCCGGCCCAGGAGCTTTTCCGCCCCCATGTTGTCGAGAATCGTCCGTGAGTCCGTTCTCGAGCTGACCTGGAAGGAGATCCTGGCCGGGAGGTTGGCCTTGATAATGCCGGTCAAGACGTCCACGGAAGGCCTCTGGGTCGCAAGCAGCAGATGGATGCCCGCGGCCCGCGCCATCTGTGCCAGGCGCGTGATCGCCTCTTCGATCTGTCTGCCGGCGATGATCATCAAGTCGGCCATTTCATCGATCACGAGTATGATGTAGGGGAGCTTGCCCCTCTCCGGCGCCATCTCCCCGTCTATCGCGTCCGTCTCTTCGATTTCCTCGAGTTCACTCTCCTCGTCACCCGCCCCGGCCGCCAGCTCCTTTTCGATCTTCTGGTTGTAGCTCTCGATGTTCCGTACGCCCTTTTCCGAAAGCAGCTGGTAGCGCTGCTCCATCCGCTCGACGGCCCAGTCCAGAACGTCCGAGGCCCGCCTCGAATCGGTGATGACCGGATGCAGGAGGTGAGGGATCCCGTGATAGCCCGTAAGCTCGAGCATCTTCGGGTCGATCATCAGGAATTTCACCTCGGTGGGCGAAAAACGGAAGAGGATGCTGAGGATGAGCGAGTGGAGATTGACGCTCTTTCCCGTTCCCGTGGCCCCCGCGATGAGAAGGTGGGGCATGCGCGCCAGGTCGGTCGTAACCGGCTTTCCCGCGATATCCTTTCCCAGGGCCAGGGGAATCTTCCAGCGGCAGGCCTGAAAGGCATCGTCCGCGAGAATCTCTTTGAGGGTGACGGTCTGCCGCTTTCGGTTCGGGACCTCGATACCCACCACGGACTTGCCCGGAATCGGGGCCACGATGCGTACGCTCATGGCCTTCATGGCCAGGGCCAGGTCGTCGGAGAGGTTGACGATTCGATTGACCTTCACGCCGGATGCAGGCTCGTATTCGAACAGGGTGATGATCGGGCCCGGGTGGATTTCCGAAACCCTTCCCTGCACGCCGAAATCCTTGAGCTTCTGCTCGAGTGTGGCCGCACTTTCCTTGAGGGCCTCTTCGTCGACAGAGGCCTCTCCGGGGTCCGGGTCATCGAGCAGATCCAGGGGGGGGTGGCGGTACCCTTCAGGAAGAGGCTGGGGGAAGGGGAGTGTCGTCTGCACCGGCTTCTTCGGCTCTTCTCCCCCGGTGAGCGCGGCGCTGTCGGTCGCCAGGGGATGCTCGCCCTTCGTCGGGTCCACGATTCTGGGGGCCGGCGTTGCCTGTTCCTGTGTTTCCTGTTTTGCGGCCGCTGCGGAAGGGTTGATCCTGTGGTTGACGATCGCGGGGGCGGTCCGCCTCTCCGGGGCCTCTCCAGGCTCCTTGTCCCGCCTCGACAGCCGTGCCCTCCATCCGGAAAGGCGTGTGAGCGTCTCTTTCCACACCCGCATCCACTGCCCCGACGCCTTCGCCATGGTTCGGCGGGCCCATTGATCCAGGCGGCGAGCCCCCTTCGTGGAGCCTGTTGCCGCGCCCCTTGCCGCGCGGAGCAAGAGGGCGCCAAGCTTCCGGAGGACCTCCAGGAAGGCCACCTCGCCGAGGGCGGCCACGGACAGGATCAGCAGGACGATCAAGGCCAGGTAGGAGCCCACGGGGTGGAGGCCCTCCAAGAGCCACGCGGCCACCTGCTGTCCGATGATCCCCCCCTGGTTCGCGCTCGGCCGGTCGGGGAGGGCGAGTGAAATCAGGGTGGAAACCCAGATCAGCGTGAGAAGGCCCACCGGGATCTTCCAGGGCGCCGTGCGGAGGGCCCGGCCCCGGACGATCGGGATGGCCATCCAGGCAAGGAGGGCGACCACGAAATAGGAGCCGAGTCCGAGGGTCTCCTTGAGGAGGCTCGCCCCGTAGGCGCCCACGGGCCCCCCCAGATTCTTCACCTGCCGGGGTTCCGGCGAGATGGCCTGGAAGAAGCCGGGATCGCTTTCCGGAGCGTAGGAAAACAGGGCGATGAACAGAAACGCGGCCGCCCCGAGCAGCGCGATGCCCAGCCCCTCACGCACCCACCGGGGAACGGTCCGGAGGGAAGCGGCTCGGGCCTTCCCGGGCTGACGCGCCGAAGTCGCTTGCCGTTTTTTCGAGGCTGCCATGGATGGAATTACCGTCTTCCAAAGATGAAAAACCGCAGAACGCGCGCGGGGCCGACCAGACGCGCCTTACGGCCCTCCGCGGAGGATCTTTTTCATCTTTTTCAGGTACTCCAGTTTGTTCAGGGCGTTGACGTACGCCTTTGCGCTTGCCACGAGGATGTCCGTGGAGGCCCCCTGGCCCAGGGCGACGTGCTCCCCTTCTTTCAGGCGGACCGATACCTCTCCCTGGGCGTCGCTGCCCGAGGTGATGGCGCTGACTTCATAACGGAGAAGCTCGCTCCGGCTCCCCGAACTCGCTCGTATCGCCTGGAAGGCGGCATCCACCGGGCCGTCCCCGAATTCCGCCTGCTTGAGCGTCTCGCCGTCCTTGGTCAACTGGACAGTGGCTGTCGGGATCAGGTGGGTCCCACTGGTAATGCTCAAAAAATCGAGGACGTAGCGGTCGGGGAGCCGAAGGATTTCCTCTGCGATGATCGTTTCGATGTCTTCGTCGAATACCTCTTTCTTCTTGTCCGCCACCGCCTTGAAACAGGCGAAGGCCCGATGGAACTGGTCATCGGAGAGTTCGTACCCGAGTTCCTTGAGCTTTTCCCGAAAGGCATGCCGGCCGGAGTGCTTGCCGAGGACGAGTTCGCTCTTCGGGACGCCGATGGACTGGGGCGTCATGATCTCGTAGGTGGTCTTTTCCTTGAGCATACCGTCCTGGTGGATCCCCGCCTCGTGGGCGAAGGCGTTCGCGCCCACCACGGCCTTGTTCGGCTGGACGCGGATCCCGGTGACCCGGGAGACCATACGGCTGGTGGGGTAGATCTGTTCCGTATCGACCCGCGTCTGAAACCCGAAGTGGTCCCTGCGGGTGCGAAGGGCCATGACGACTTCTTCCATGGAGCAGTTTCCCGCCCGCTCGCCGATGCCGTTCACGGTGCACTCCACCTGAGTTGCACCGTGTTCGATGGCTGTCAGCGTGTTGGCCACCGCCAGGCCGAGGTCGTTGTGGCAGTGGACGCTGATGATGGCGCGTTCGATGTCCGGGACCTTGCTTCGAATCGTGTCCAGAAGCCGGCTGTACTCCGCCGGGACCGTGTAGCCCACCGTGTCCGGTATGTTGATACAGCTTGCCCCCGCGTCAAGCACGGCCTGGAACACCTTGCAGAGAAAGTCCGGATCGCTCCGCGTGGCGTCCTCGGCGGAGAACTCCACGAAGGAGACAAGTCGCTTAGCCGCCTTCACGGCAAAGACCGCCTCTTCGAGGACCTGGTCCGGATTGAGCCGAAGCTTATGCTTCATGTGGATCGGGCTGGTGGCGATGAAGACATGAATCACGGGGGCCTCGGCGTGACGAACCGCTTCCCAGGCCCTCTCGATGTCGGCAGGCTGGGTCCGGGCCAGGCCGACGATCTGGCAGCTCTTGATTTTCTCCGCGATGGTCTTCACGCTCTCGAAGTCGCCCTCTGAAGAGATCGGGAAACCCGCCTCGATGGCGTCCACCCCGAGCGTCTCCAGTTGCCGCGCTACTTCCAGCTTCTCTCTCGGGTTCATGCTTGCGCCCGGGGACTGCTCTCCGTCCCGCAGGGTCGTATCGAAAATCCGAATATGGATCGGCTTGGTTGTCATGGTAGTGATTCCCTTCCTGTTATCGTCTCCGCGCCGGGGCCGGCCGTCGTCTCTTCGGACGCCTCGTGGGGGGAGTCGGCATGGGCTGTCGAGCGCTTCTTCCTCCAGAGATAAAGGCTCCATACCGGGCCGTGCAGGACGTATAGCAGTGCGATCGTAAAAAGCACGATCTGCGGTTCGTTCACGATCAGGACCAACAGGACGATGATCCCGAGCAGCACGGGGAAGGGCTTTCGCCTCCGGAGATCGAGTTCCTTGAAGCTCGCGAACTTGAGGTTGCTGACCATCAAGAGGGCCAGAAGAGAGATGACGATCAGTATGGCGGGACTTTGGGTCGGTCCCGGTCTGTCGAATTTAGCGTAGAGCAGAATGGTGGTGACGACCATCCCCGCCCCGGCGGGGATGGGCAGGCCCTTGAAGGATACGGCCTCGACATTGTCGATCTGCACATTGTACCTTGCCAGGCGGAGCGCGCCGCACACCACGAACAGGAAGGCCACGGACCA
The DNA here is from genome assembly GCA_015486285.1 of bacterium. GTDB lineage: Bacteria > Desulfobacterota > DSWW01 > DSWW01 > DSWW01 > S015-6. The sequence goes on along the minus strand of WFRX01000388.1, from coordinate 2,101 downwards.
GCCCCATTTGCCGTAGGGCCGCAGGGCCCATTCGTAAACAAGGAGGGCGGGCGCGAGGCCGAAGGCGAGCAGATCCGCCAGGGAATCGTATTCCACGCCGAATTTGCTCGTTGTGGCCGTCAGGCGGGCGATCCTTCCGTCGGCGGCGTCGCAGATGCCTGAGATGATGACCGCCCACGCGGCTCGCTCGAAATCGCCGTTCAGGGTGGCCACGATGGAGTAGAATCCGGCGAACAACCCGGCCGAGGTGAACAGGTTGGGGAGGATGTAGATCCCCTTTCTCAGATCGTCCCTCTGTATGCGGCCCCTTTGCCGTGGAGGGCGTCTCCGGAAGCGTGCGCTCATGGGAAGTACCCCATCACCGTCTCCCCTTCCTTTACCCGCTGGCCCGGCCGGACCGATACCGAGGCCTCCTGCGGCAAGAACAGCTCCACCCGGGAGCCGAACCGGATCATGCCGAAACGCTTCCCTCTTTGCACCGCGTCCCCCTCGCCCGGGTAACAGACGATCCGGCGGGCTATGCGGCCGGCGATCTGAACGAGCCCCAGGGTGAGGCCTTCTGGCGTTTCGATCAGGATTTCCACGCGCTCGTTTTCACGCGAGGCCTCGGGGCGGCTGGCCACATGAAATTTCCCGGGAATGTGGGTCTTCCGTTTCACGATGCCCGAGGCGGGCGCGCGGTTCACATGAACATCGAAGGGGCTCATAAAGATGCTGATCTTCCTGGAGGGGACAGCGAGCAGATTGTCCCGGGGGGCGTCTTCTACGTCCAGGATCTTGCCGTCCGCCGGGCACAGGATCGCTTTGGGGTCCTCCGGGATGGTGCGGTGCGGGTTGCGGAAAAAAGCGGTTATGCCCAGAGTCGCGAAAAACAGGACCCAGGCGATGCCTCCCATGCCCGACACAGCGGCGAGCAGTGTGAGCGTGGCAAAGACGGCGACGAACGGCAGCGCCTCCTTGACGATGTACGGCTCTTCCGCCCAGGGCATCAATTCTTCTCCCGGTCGACCTTTTTCTGCTTTTCGATCCAGGGCATCATCTTGCGCAGCTTCCTGCCCGTGTCTTCCAGCGGGTGGGTCTCCATGGCCCGGGTGAGTGCGCGGAAAACAGGGCGTTTGGCCTGGTTTTCGAGGATCCATTCCCGCGCGAAGGTGCCGTCCTGCACATCCTCGAGGACGCTTTCCATCTCTTCCCTCGCCTCTTCGCCGATGATCCGGCTGCCCCGGCTCATGCCGCCGTACTGGGCCGTGTTGCTGACAGAGTAATACATATTGGTCAGCCCGCCCTCGTAAATCAGGTCCACGATCAGCTTGAGTTCATGGAGACATTCGAAATAGGCCATTTCCGGGGCGTAACCGGCCTCCACCAGCGTTTCGAAGCCGGCCAGAATCAGCTCGGAGACGCCGCCGCACAGGACGGCCTGTTCCCCAAAGAGGTCCGTCTCGGTTTCCTCGCGGAAGCTCGTTTCCAGGATGCCCGCCTTGCCCGCCCCGAGGCCGGCCGCATAGGCAAGGGCGAGTTCGCGCGCCCGGCCGCTCTCATCCTGGTGGACGGCGATCAGGACAGGTACCCCCTTGCCCTGGGTGTATTCGTAGCGCACCATGTGGCCGGGCGCTTTCGGGGCCACCATGAACACATCGATCCCCGGGGGCGGGAGGATCTGCCCGTAGTGGATATTGAAGCCGTGGGCAAAGGCGAGGGATTTCCCGGGGGCCAGGTGCGGTGCGATGAATTCCTCGTAGACCTGCGGCTGGGTCTCGTCGGGAACGAGGATCATGATGATGTCCGCTTCGCGCGCGGCCTCTGAAACCGTCTTCACGTTGAGCCCCGCCTTGCGGGCCTTTTCCCAGGAGCCCCCTCCCTCCCGAAGGCCCACGCGGACGTCCATACCGCTTTCCGATAGGTTCAGGGCGTGTGCGTGCCCCTGGCTGCCGTACCCGATGATTGCGATCTTTTTCGCTTGCAGAGCGGCGAGATCCGCGTCTTTGTCATAGTACACATTCATGGTTTGCTCCTACGTGGCGAGTGGTTGCTGTCAAACTGCTGCCTTCGGGCTTTTCTTCTTCTTCTTCTTCTTCGTGTTCTGCAAGTGGCCGGAGGC
>WFRX01000387.1 GCA_015486285.1 bacterium | reverse complement strand
GGGGAGAGGTCGTCCGCGTCGGCGCGGGGGCCGGGGATTGAGGATTTGTCTATTTCCGGCGAAGGGTTATGGCTCTCCCGGGATGCGGTCGGTCCGCGGGGAAGAACGGGGCCCGCGCCCCGTGAAAAGCGGCCGCCCAATGCAGCAGATCCCGGTCGGTCGGGCTCCCTTCCTCGAATGTCAAGGCGTCGACGAGGCGTCAATTTTCCAAGAGAGGAGGGCGGGGGGCAGAACTTGCCTCCGCTATGCTTCCATCTGCGTAAGTTCGCTGCCGGCCGCCTCGATGGCCAGGTGCGACATTTCGGAATCCTCCGTGGCGCCGTGCCAGTGCTTTTCGCCCGCCGGGATATGAATGATGTCTCCCGGCCCGATCTCCACCTGTTCCTTTTCGGTAGCCACGATGCCCTTGCCCGAGGTAACGAAGAGCACCTGGTCGGTCGTGTGCGAATGGAACTTGTTTCTCACCCCCTTGCCGAAGCGCACCATGAGCATGCCCAGCTGGTTCGCCGTTTCATCGCTCAAAAGCAATTGGATCGTCACCGGCCCGGTAAACAGGGGATGACCCTCGAGTTCCATCCCGGAAATCTGATCGACATTGGTTTTCTTCATGGCTTGCGTCTCCTTGGGCGGGTTGGTTTCTATTGAGACAAGAAAGTCGGACAAAAAGGCCTGCGGCCCATGGTACCGGATACACATCTCCCGATCCAGGTCCGCGGGAAACACGGCCCTGCGGAACCTTGCCCTGCGGAAACACAAAACCGGGTAAGCAGCCCTTCCTGATCCAAGCGGGTATCCTTCCCTATCCACAAGTATTTTCATATACTCTACCGGATCGAACAGGACGATCGCTATGCGTTCCCGGTGGAGCTTCCAGAGGGATTGCATATTCCGAACTGCGGGGAGCATTGGGGGAAAGGGGCATGGCAAGGAGATACACACACTGTGATATCTGCCTGGCGGCGTGCGGGATGGAAGTGGAGGTGGAGGATAATCGAATCCTATCCTTGCGGGGAGACAAGGATCATCCCCTGACCCGGGGCTTCCTGTGCCCTAAAGGCATGGCAAGCCATGAGATGGTCACCGACCCCCTTCGGTTGCGCCATCCTTACGAAAGGATCGGCGACACGTGGAACCGCATCACCTGGCCGGAGGCCTACGAGAAGATCTCCCAACGGCTCCGCGACCTGATCTCCAGGTATGGACGCAATTCGGTTGCTCTCTATTATGGCGGCGGGAATGCAACCTCCTCGATCAACTACATGCTTGCCGACGGATTTCTGCGGGCCCTCGGCTCCGACCGGATGTACAACGTGCTGACCCTGGAGTTTACGAACCGGTATCTGGTCATGGAAAAGATGTACGGCAAGCAGTTCTGTGTCACACAACCCGACCTGGACCGGACAGACTGCCTCCTCCTTTTCGGAAGCAATCCCATGGTCTCCCTGGATCATCCCGGCATCGTTGCGTCCCTGAAAGACCTGAAGAAAAGAGGCGCAACGTTTATCGTGGTGGATCCCCGGAGGACCGAGACGGCCCGGATGGCGGATGTGCATGTGGACATCCTGCCCGGTACCGACCTCTTTATGCTACGGGCGATCCATTCCCACATCTTCCACAGGGACCTGCAGGACAAGGAATTCCTGGAGAGGCACTGCGTGGGCGGAAACCTCCTTCAACAACTGCCGAGACTATCGCCGGAAGATGCGGCCCGAATATGCGGCGTCCCCTCCGAGACGATTGTACGCGTCGCAGAGGCGTTCGCGACGGCCCGGTCCGCCAGTGCGGTCTGTAAACTCGGCGTCAATGTTTCCACGAATTCGACGCTCACCTACTGGCTCGTGGAGGCCTTGAATGCCGTGACCGGAAACGTGGACAAGCCGGGGGGCCTCGTCTTCAATCCGGGTATTCTGGACATCAACCTTCTTTCGAAGATTGCGGGCGGTTTCAAGAAGAGGACATCCCACATCGGCGGCTTCCCCTATCTTACGAACTCCCATCCCGCCTCGGAACTTCCCAGGGCGATCCTGACGGACTCGCCGGATCGCGTACGCGCGCTCATTGTGGATGCGGGGGACCCCGCCCTGTCGCTCCCGGGTTCCTCCAGGTTCGATGAGGCGGCGGAAAAACTCGATCTCCTCGTGAGCGTGGACACGTACATGAACGAGACCGCACAGAAGGCGGATTTCGTCCTGCCCGCCACGAATTTCCTCGAAAAGGATGACCTCTACATCTTCTTCCCGGACCACTTCCCCTATCCCTTTGCCCAGTGGAAGCACAAGGTGGTGGACCCGCCGGATGAGGTCAAGCCGGAGTGGGAAATCTTCCGGGACTTGTCGAGGCATATGGGGGTGCCCGTCCTGAATCAGTGGCCCATGGAGTTCATGTTCCGTGGGGGCGAGGCCCTGGGCAGAATCCTGGGAACGCCGGACCGTTTCGCCTTCGATCCGAAAAACTACTACAGGCTGCTGCTCGGTGCCATGGGGAAAGTGAAGTTCGGCAAGCTGATGAAGAATCCACATGGAGTGAAGGCGGGTGACATTCGTTTCGGGGCCGCCCTGAAACGAATGGCGACGCGCTCCAGGAAGATCGAGGTTGCCCCCGTCGAGTTTGTCGATGCATTGAAGCGAGTCGATCCGGCATCGGAACGCTCCGATCGCTTTCCTCTCATTCTGATTACGGGGGAGCGCTCGCCCCACACGAAGAACACCCAGCTGCGAGGAGTGACGAGCCTTACAAAGAAGCAATCGGGCAACTCTCTCAGAATCAACACCGAAGACGCCGCTTCCGCATCGATCCAAGACGGAGACAGGGTGAAGGTCATTACTGAGAATGGGGCTGCAGCGGTCCAGGCAAACGTGACGGACGACATACGACCGGGAGTCGTCTCCTTGACCCATGGATGGGGCCGAAAGCTGTTTCATCCCGAAACCCGTCCGTCCCCGGAGCGGCAGGGGGCCAACGCCAATCTGCTCACAGGCGACGAGAACCTCGACGCGCTGTGTGGCATGCCCGTCTACAACGCAATTTTCTGTGCCATCCTCCCGGATGAAAGGTGATGTGCCGGTTCATCGAGGAGAAAATCCTGACGGCCGGCGATGCCTTGACCAGCTCTCCTTAGTCCTTTAACATGATCCCCGGGAATCTTGATTTCCCTGTGGAACCGAACTCGGAAATGAAAGTGGCGCTTTGCTGCTCAGTCGAATGATCAACCGGCGATGCCTTTTCTCTCTTGTTCTTGTCTGCCTTTTCGCTGCCTCCTCTTACGGGACGGAAAACGGTGCAGGGGGTGGGGATCCAGCCGCCAGGATTCGAAACGCCGTGCTGGGGGCCTGGCGACACGGCGCGATATTTGCCGAGGCCGACGCGAAAATCACTGCAGAGCAGTTCGCAGCGAAGGTTGGAGCCCGCGCCGGCCCTCCTTATGTTGAGTATCAACGGGAAGGGATCGACTCCTCGCTGGGCAATGCCCCGAACTCCACCCACTACCTGCGGGTGGGGAAGCCCTTCAATGTCCCCTGGCAGTGGCGGGCCGGCAGAGCCCTGGTTCGTGCCGCCGAAACGTACGCAGCGACCGCCCGCCGGGCGAATGCCATGAACGTGGCCCACCAGGCGGCCCTCGCGTGGATCAGGCTGGCGGTCCTCCAGGAGCAAGTGGATGTCCATGAGAGGCGGGCAGGCCGCAGCAAGCATGCTTTGAAGCTGCACCGCAAAAGGTTCGAAGAGGGCGAGGTGTCCGGAACCGAGGTAAGCCAGGTGGAACTGGAGTATGTGCGCCAGGTCTCGGATCTCGCGGCCCTCCGGGCCAGACGCGAGGAGGCGCGTGCCGAACTCGACCGGCTGGCGGGAGACGGTGATTTCAAGCCGGCCCCGGGCGACCTGATGCGGCTTGCCGCGTCACTCGATCCTTCTCCGTTGGATGAGGCATGGCTTGCCAAGGCCTCCGAAGGGAGCATCTTGCTGAAAACGGCCCATCTACAGACAGAACAGGGAAGGCGCTCGGCCGACCTCGAACAGAAGTTGGCCTGGGGCCGGCCGGAGATCGAGATGGAATGGGAACACGGCCCGTCGGTGGAAGGAGCGGATGCCTTCGACGCCTTTGGGTGGCGCATCCAGCTCCCCCTGCCGCTTGACCGGTCGGGACGGGAGCGAAGGGAGGAGTCGCGGGCGAATCTGGCCGCCGTCGAGGCCCGGGAGCGGATCATCAAGAGGGAGTTCGCGGCCGGGGTTCGAGCCGCCGCGGCGGCCGCCTCCGCGGCGCAGCAGAGGCTCGAGGCCATGGATACCGTTCTTGCCGGCCTGCCGGCTACGGAACACTCCCTCGCGGAGCAGTTCCGCCTCGGAACCATACATTACCTGGTCTATTTCGATGCCCTCTCCCGCCTCGACGACATCCGACTTCAGGCGATCGACGCACGACGGGAACTGCTGGAGGCAAGGCTTCGGCTCGCGGTAACGCTTTACGATCTGTCGCTCTTTCCCCTCCCCGAGCCGCCTCTGGAGGAGAATCCATGAAACGCCTCATTGCGCCTCTCTTGTGGCTGTTGCTCCTGATCCCAATACCGCTGGAGGCAAACGACACGATTCGTCTCGGTGAGGCGGCTCAAAAGAGGGTCGGCATCCAAACGGAGCAGGTCGGCGTACATTCCTTTGCCGAGCGATTCCGGATCGTAGGGGAGGTCGTCCGCACCCCCGGCACCACCATCACGATCGAAACATCCGTGAAAGGGCGTGTCGAGGAGGTACGGGTAGCTCCCGGAGCCGCCGTGAAGGCCCACCAGCCGCTCCTCGTCCTCCGGTCTCATGACATCTATTGCCTCGCAAACGATCTGTTGAAGCTGAACGTAAAGCGGAACTACATGGAGGACCGTTACCGGGCGGGCCGGGAGCTCTATGCCCTGGAGGGGATCAGTCACCTGGAGCTCGAAATGAGGCGACGGGAATTCTTCAACGCGAAGCTCGAGTTCGAGCAGGCGAGAAACAGACTCCTCGAACTGGGGTACACTCCGCAGGAGGTGGATCGCATCCTTAGGGGCAAAGGCGCGAAGGATCTGCTCGAGGTGCGAAGCCCGGCGGAAGGGGTGGTCCTGCAGACGCCCGTGCAGCAGCACGACTGGGTCAAGGCCTTTCATCCGCTGGTCGTGATCGGCGATCCCGACCAGCTCGAGCTCCGGTTCGAAATCCCCCCGGCGGAATCGCTGCGGATCGGGACGGGCGACCGGGTCGAATTCATGCCGGCGGGCAAGACAGACAGGATCGGAACCGCCCTGGTACTGACTCCCATCCCGGAAGTCGACCCGGAAACACGGACCGTTGCCGTACGGGCCGAAATTCTTTCATTCCCCGGTCCCCTCCTGCCCGGCGTATTTATCGAGGGGACTGTGGCGGGAGCGAACGAACGGAGTGCACCGTCGGTGCCCGAGGGAGCGGTGATTCGCATCGGCGACCGGGACCATGTCTTCGTCCGGAAGGGCCCGAAGGCGTTTGAACCCCGGCCCGTCAGGCTCGGCCGGTTCGACGGGGAAAGGTACGAGGTCCTCGAGGGGGTAAAAGTGGGCGAGGAAATCGTAACCCGGGGCGTCTTCTTCCTGAAATCCGCCCTCATAAAGGGTAAGGGCGAGGACGACTGAAATGGAGCGTCTTGTCGACCTCTCCCTCCGCCACCGCCTGATCATCTTCTCCTTGTCTTTGCTCCTGATTGTCGGGGGCGTCCGGGCCTACCGGGAGATGCCCATCGACGCCTTCCCGGATGTCACCAACATCCAGGTTACGGTCATTTCCCAGGCACCGACCTTCTCCCCCCTCGAGGTAGAGCAGCTCGTCACCTACCCGATCGAACAGGTCATGGGAGGGCTGCCCCGATCCACGGAGGTGAGGTCGCTGTCGAAGTTCGGACTGTCCGTTGTAACCGTGGTCTTCGAAGACGGCACGGACATCTACTTCGCGCGCCAGATGGTCATGGAAAGGATGATCTCCGCCCGGGACGAACTGCCCGATGGGGTTCAGTCGAACATGGGCCCCATCTCGACGGGGTTGGGCGAGGTTTTTCAGTACACCCTCGAAAGTCCCGCAAGAGGCATCATGGAACTCCGAACTCTGCAGGACTGGGTCGTGCGGCCCATTCTTCGCACGGTTCCCGGGGTTGCCGGCATCGACTCCTTCGGCGGTCTCGTCCGACAATACCAGGTCGTCGTTGAGCCGGCCGCGCTGGCACGCTACGGACTCACCCTCGCGGAACTCTCCGAGGCCGTCGCAGCGAACAACGCTGTTGCAGGCGGCGCCTTTGTGGAACGGGGAGGAGAGCAGTTCGTCGTTCGCGGAGACGGCTGGATCCGGGGCAAGGATGACCTGAGGCAAACCGTTGTCGCCTACCGGAACCGGGTCCCTGTCTTGCTCGGCCAACTGGCGACGGTCCAGATCGGGCCGGCGGTGCGCCAGGGCGCCATTTCTCGGGATGGGAAAGGCGAAACCGTGGCCGGTATCGTGCTGATGCTTCGCGGCGCTTCGGGACGCGAAGTCGTGGCCGGCATCAAGGACAGACTTAAGATGGTCCGCCGAACGCTCCCTGCGGATGTGCGGATCGTCCCTTTCTACGATCGGTCCGAGCTGGTGGACACGGCCCTGGGAACCGTCCGGAAAGCCCTGCTGCAGGGGGCCTTGCTGGTCGTGCTGGTGTTGCTGTTCTTCATGGGCCATGTACGATCGGCCTTGCTGGTCGTCGTGCAGTTGCCCATGGCGGCCCTGGCGACCTTCTTCACCATGAACTTGCTCGGCCTCTCGGCCAACCTGATGACCCTCTCCGGCCTTGCGATCGCCATCGGCATGCTCGGCGACGGTGCGATCGTCCTCGTGGAAAACACGGTTCGCACCCTCGACCAGAAGGGAAGGGGGCAGGCAGACAAGATGGAGCTGATACGCCAGTCCGCCAGGGAGGTGGTCCGGCCGATCTTCTTCGGGGTGGTGGTCATCATCATCGTCTTCCTGCCGATCGCCTCCCTGCAGGGGATGGAAGGGAAGATGTTCGCTCCCCTCGCCTATACGATCTCGATTGCCTTGGGCAGCGCACTGCTTCTGTCACTCACGCTGATCCCGGCCTTGAGTTCCCTGCTGTTGAAACCAATGCCGATTTTCGGCGGAGGGAAGCTCCTTCACCCGGCGGATCTGGTCAGGCGGGTCTACCGCCCCGTGCTCTCTTGGACCCTGTCTCACCGCTGGGTGGTGGCGGCCGTCGCCCCCCTGCTCCTGGCCGTGGCCGCTGTTATCGCCCCGACCCTCGGAACGGAATTCCTCCCTTCCATGGACGAAGGATCGATCGTGGTCCAGCCCTTTCAGATCCCTTCCGTGTCCCTGCCCCAGGCCCTGGACACGGTACAGAGGATCGAGAAGGCGATTCTCGAGATCCCGGAAGTGACCCACGTGGTGAGCCGGACCGGCCGCGGGGACATTGCATCGGATCCGATGGGTGTGGGAGAGAGCGACATCTATGTACTCCTCAAGCCCAGGAAGGCGTGGACCACTGCGCACACCAAAGACGGCCTGGTTTCGGCGATCCGGGCGAAGATGACCGAAATTCCGGGCGTCGAGTTCGGCTTTACCCAGCCCATTCAGATGCGAGTCGACGAGCTCGTCTCCGGGGTGAAGGCGCAGATCGCCTTGAAGGTGTTCGGCGAAGATCTGGATCAGCTGGTCGCAATCGGGGCCCGGATGGCCGGTGTGCTGCGATCCATCCCCGGAGCGGTGGATGTGAAGGCCGAAGCGGTCGAAGGCCTCGGATACCTGCAGATCAAGATGCACCGTCGCCGCTTATCCAGACTGGGGATCAGCGTTGCCCAGGTGCAGGGAATCATCGAGACAGCCATGGGGGGACGGATCGTTACAACCGTTCCGGAGGGCGACCGTCGCACCGCGGTGGTGGTACGCCTGCCCCATGCATTCACATCCCGCGTGGAGAACCTGAAGCGCCTGCCCCTTTACACCCCGACAGGGGAACGGGTGCTCCTGGAGGAGGTGGCTTCCATCCACCTGGCAGAGGGCCCGGCCCAGATCTCCCGGGAGCACGGGAAGCGGAGACTGGTCATCGAGATGAATGTGGTCGGCCGGGATATCGGCGGTTTTGTTGCCGAGGCGCAGGATCGGGTTCAGGCGGAGGTGTCGCTCCCCACGGGGTACTACACCACGTGGGGCGGGCAATTCGAACAGCAAAAAAGGGCCATGGGGCGGCTGAAGCTGATGGTGCCGCTGGCCCTGTTTCTGATCTTCATGCTCCTCTACCTGAACTTCCGGGCCACGAAGCCTGCGCTGTTGATTCTCGTCAATATACCGCTCGCCCTCGTCGGCGGCATCATCGGCCTCAAGCTGTCGGGACTCTACCTTTCCGTTTCCGCTTCCGTGGGTTTCATCGCCTTGTTCGGGATCGCCATCCTCAACGGACTCGTGATGGTGGAATTCTTCCGCAACCTCGAGGAAGAGGGGATGTCCCGCCGCGAAGCGATCCTGACCGGGGCGGAGCTGCGGTTGCGGCCCGTCCTGATGACGGCCTTCACGACGGCCCTCGGTTTGCTTCCCATGATCTGGGCGACCGGGGTCGGCTCAGAGGTGCAGAAGCCCCTGGCCGTCGTGGTCGTCTCCGGTGTGATTACCTCCACGCTCCTCACCCTTCTGGTGCTTCCGGTCCTCTATGGGTGGGGGGTGAAAGAGTAGTTTCGGTACTGCGGGAGATGCCTTGACCAGATCTCTCAGGGGCTCTAACATAGTGTCCTTGGAGTTTTGATTATTCTGCCACAAAGGGAGATAAAATCGGACGGCATGGGTAAGATCACCGAAATTGTAGCGAGAGAGAAGGGGGAGGGTGATACGAGCAACTTATTGAGCTGAATGAGCGAAACCTTATGCCGGAGTGGTGGAATTGGTAGACGCAGGGGACTCAAAATCCCCCGGGCCTTGCGCCTGTGCGGGTTCGACTCCCGCCTCCGGCACCAGAAATGCGATTGACAATCAAATAGTTGGAGAGGGTTGGGTTCACGGGCTCAGCCCTCTCTTGATTTGAGACGAGCCGGTTGTGTGAGAATTTCCGTGTCCTTTCGGCAAGCGTGAAAAGCGAAAAGAAAGCGCAGAAAAAGTTCGGGTGGGGAGATGGGCAGGCAGGGGATCGACCTCGAACCCCGCATCGAGGTGCGTGAACCCAGGGAGGATGAGAAGTGAGAGTCGCTGGGGAGTGGGGCATTACTGAAATGGACGAATGCGACCAGGATGACTTCGAGTTACAGGTCCGAGGGGGATGTTCGAAACGGATTGAGGACCACTAGCGTGTCCAGGTTTTGTCCTTCCTGTAGGTCCTCGGTGAGGAGGTAGCGGCACCTGGCCACCAGCGCGGCAGAGACGATCAGAGCATCCCACCACGAAAGCGAGTAGCCATCTTGCATGGCCCACGCGCCCTCGACGACGCGTCGGTCCACTGCTGTCGGGCCCCAGGTCAGCAAGGACCGCACATCCTCCCTGGCTGTTTCCCGGTCCATGCCCGGAACGAGTTTCTGGGTCACGGTCACGTAGAACTCCTGGAGAACCTGGAAGCCCGTGCGCCCGGTTCGAGTGTTCCACAGGTGGTTCATCCAGGCGAGCGCTTGTGGTTGTTTTTCCGGCTCGGAGAGATCCCGGCTGTAGACAAGGACATTCGTGTCGACGAATATGATCTCACTCATGAAGAGTTTCCCGCTTGGGGTATATCACGCCGGGGCCTTTGAGCCCCCGAGGCTTCTGAGAAAGATATTTCTGCATTGCCGCTTGATAGCTCTCTTCCTCCAACATCCTTTCTCGAAGCATCTCCCCCACAAGGCGGGAGACACTGGTTTCCAACTCGGCGGCCCGGATTCGCGCCCAGCGGGCGGTCTCCTCATCGAGGGTTATGGTGACATTCTTCATCTTCGTCTCTCCGTGGTCGTGGTCTTGTTCACATAAGCACTATTCTAGTGTTGCACAAAATTCGTGTCAAGCGGGTGGGAGCAAAAGAAGTGAAGTTTCCTTGGGGTTTCTTCTCCTACTCTCTTGGAAGGCGGCGAACGAGGTTGTTCCGTCATATCTTGACAAACGAAATGGACCATGAGCTTCAGAGGCCTCGGTGTGGGACCGAACCTGGATATCGCGGTCTGACATTCTCGCTCGTACTTGGGCAGGTGCCGAGGATTGTAACCGCCGTAATTTGGCCCCTCCTTGCCAGGACCTACAGGCTTGTTGTACCTATCTTCTATCCGTTAGGGCCGGACAGGTCGGCAGCCCCTCTTTTCCATGCCGAGACCGGAGGAAGATCCCTATGGAGATAGCCAACGGAGTCTATGCTTACAGAGGAAGACCCGGGGAGAAGATACGGCCCGGTGCGGGATCCGCGAACGTGGTCGTTGTCAGGGGAGACTCCCTCCTCATGATCGACACCGGGGTCACACGGGGCGGGGCCTTCCGGCAGCTCGTCGAAGGGATGCAAGCCGATGGGCTGAACCCGGCTGAGGTCTCCTGGATCGTCCACACCCACGGCCACTGGGATCATATCAATGCGGACCGGGCTGTCTGCTCCATGGCCCGGGCCGGCATCGGGGCGGGCAAGGAGGAGGTGCCATGGATCGAGGATGCGGCGACAAACTTCCGTGCCTTTGTGGCCGATTTCGGAGAGCTGCGCAGGGAGGTCTTCCCATACCCCCTGGCCTTTGGCCGGGCCATCGTATGGATCGCCTGGGGGAGGCAGCCGAGGCTCAAGGTGGACCGGGCCCTGAGCGACGGAGAGACCATCGACATCGGCAGGACGGTCCGGGCCCTCCATACCCCGGGCCACAGCCCCGGACACATGGCCTACCTCGTGCCGGATGCCGGGGTGCTCGTGCTGGGAGACCTGGTCGACTTCGAGAGCGCCCAGGGGATGGATCTCAACAACCCCCACTCCGACTACGGGGCCGCTGTACGCTCCCTTGAGAAGGTGATCCCCCTTGGGCCCGAGATCATCCTCCCTGGGCACGGCGAACCCATGACGGACAGGACCAAGGCAAGGGGATTCCTCGAAAAGGCCCTGGCCGGAGGCCGCGAGTACCCGGACCGGGTCGGGGCGGTCCTTGGGGCGGAGCCGATCCCACTGAAGGAGATCACCCGGCGGGTGTTTCCAGGTATCCCTTTCTCCCTGGAGGCCATGACCCGGATGCTCGTGCTCAACGTACTGGTCTACCTGGAGGGGCGGGGTGAGGTCCGTCGCGTCCGGACCGCCGGGCGGATAGGCTGGGAGCGGCTCGACTGATGCCCGGCCGTATGGTTCATGAACGCTTCGGAATCTTTCCCCGGACCCTATCATCGCGGTCGGGTAATGATCAGGGACGACAGCAAGCAGTGAAGGTCAACCCCGCATGACGGCAAGGACGAGGTAGTGCAAGGCTGTGACGGCGAGCCAGGAAGAGACGAGCAGGGCAAGTCCGCGTAGAAGCCCCCATCCGCTGATCTTCCAGCCTTGAATTTCGTTTGTGTTTGTCATGCCGCCACCTGAAATGCAAATTTTCTCCAAGTGCTTCCCGGATTTCGTCTCGTCCGGTTCAGAATTTGGATGCATTTTTCGGGTCGGGGGTTTCTTCCGTACCGCGAGGCGGGCTCGAGCGCACAGGGCCGTCTTCATCCATCATTTTTTGGCGGCTTCCGCATTTTCTCAATCATGCTCAGGGTTTCTCGGGGCAGGCGTGTTACCTCTTTTCCGGTACACAGGGCGTGAAAATAGACCTTGGCGGCCTTTTCGAGCATCTCCACATTTGTGAGGGCCTCTTCCAGTGTCTTCCCGAGACACAGGGCGCCGTGATTTTGCAAGATAAAGCCGTTGCCGCCGTTGGCAACAACGTCCGCTACATGGGCCGCGAGTTCCGGGGACCCGGAAGGCCCGTACGGCACCACATCGACCTGAACGCCCAGGTGCAGGGAAACTTCATCGAAAAGCGGCGGGATCGGTTCATCGATCACCGACAATACGCTGGCATAATGTTGATGGGTGTGGAGTACCGCGCCCACCTCGGGCCGGGTGCGGTACACGCTCAGGTGCATGCCTGTCTCGATGCTGGGCCGAAGCTCGCCCGCCACCTGGCCCCCTTCGAGGTCGACGATACAGATATCCGCCGGTTTGAGGTTTTGGTAAGGGCGTCCGGAGGGAGTCACCGCCACCAGTCCTTCCGCCCCGCAGCGGGCCGAAACGTTCCCGCCGGTGCCGGACCGGGTTCCGAAGAACCCGCCTTCGGACAGCGTCTGTGCGACCTGGATCACCGATTTCCGCTCTTCCAGATACTTGTCCATCCTTTGTCCTCCCCGATCGTGTCGGCAGCCCCTCGGGCTGCGCTGTCCGTGCTCGTCTAACGGCCCCATGCCTGGCCGGTCTGGATGTAAAAGGCCCACTCCTCAGGCCCCCGTGCCACATCGATACCGACTCGAAGCCCCAGCATGCGCGCAATGAGATAGCGAAAGCCGAATCCCTTGGAGATCTCCGCGGAATCCAAAGAAAGTTCACTGGCCGAATCGACCGCCCACCCCGCACCGAGGAAGGCGAGAAGATACCAGCGGCGATAACAGTTCCACATGACCTGCCCCTCCGTCACGAAGGCGTACCGGCCCTGGTAGCGCATGGCGGGGATGCCTCGCATGTCGATGAAAGGCAGCGCATAGAAAGGGACCGTGCCGCCGGTGAATTGTCCGTCGAGCCGCAGGCCGAGAAGCAGCTTCTTGTTGAGTATGTCCTGGTAAAGCTTTGCATAGCTTCGTACCCTGAAAAAGTGTTCTTCTCCTCCGAAGGCCGGGTCGAAGATCTGGCCGAGCGCCAACGCGCTGATGCCCCGGTTGGGTGAGAGGATGTTGTCCCGGCTGTCGTACTCGAGCAGGGGGCCCAGGCCACCCTGCCGGTTCTGGAGCCTTTTCTTGATGAAATTGGGAGGCTCCCTGTCGAAGCCGAAGCCGCTGTCCGCGCTCATGAAGGTGTAACGGATGCCACCGAAAAAATCGCTCCTGCCTATCCGCGCCTTGAGCTCCTGGAGCAGGAAGAAGCTCTCCAGACTGTAATGCACGGGCCGGTCGCTGAGGTCGATCCGGCCGGATCCGTAGAACTTCAGGTTGACCGAGGCATATCCGGCCATGCCGAGGTAACGCAGCCGATCCTTGAACCAGGATCCGAAATGTCCGGCGCCGGCGCCCCATGTTCCGTTTTCCGTGCCCAACCCGGCAATGGCGGTGATATTGGGCGTTTCAAAACGGCTGGAGCCCTCCCGCCCCCCTCCGGCATTATTGGTGTCTCCTTGTCCGGAGCCGTGAAAATAGAGGGCGGCAAGGCCTCCACCGTATCCTACGGCCGGCTCCGTAATGATGATCGGAACCGGAAGAAACCCGGCCGGACGCGCCAGCAGCCTGGTTACGTCGAATGCGCCGTCTTTGGGGTCTTTGAAGTCGTCCGGGAAGGAGGCTTCCACCGGACCGGCGCGGAAGACCAGCCACGCCGACAGAAGGGAAGCGAGGACAACGGTCATCCGCCTGCTCATGCCGGTTTTTCCTTCCTGGCCAGGATCGGCGGGGCCGGGTTCAGGCAGAGAGCAAGCCCCTTTAAGGGTTAGTAAGTCTCATTGGTCCGATTCCTGTTTCCAGTACTTGTCCTTGAGCAGGCGCTTGAGCAGCTTGCCCGTGGGCGTACGGGGCAGTTCGTCCACGAAGTCGATGCTGGACGGGCACTTGAGTTTGGCCAGCTGGCCGCGGCAGAACTCGATGAGTTCCTGTTCGAGCGCCGGGCTCGCCTCTGCGGGATTCCGCAGTTGGACCACCGCCTTGACCGCTTCCCCGAATTCTTCATGGGGAACGCCGATCACGGCCGCATCGAGTACCTTGGGGTGGGTGACCAGGATGTTCTCCGACTCCTGGGGATAGATGTTCACGCCGCCGGAGATGATCATGTTGGTCTTCCGGTCGGTGAGATAGAGGTAGCCTTCCTCGTCTACGTACCCCACGTCGTTCAGGGTCGTCCAGCCCTGGGCCGTGCGGCTGCTCGCGGTCTTCTCCGGGTCGTTGTGGTACTCGAAATCGACGCCGTCCGCGAAGTAAATGGTTCCCACCTCTCTGGGCGGCAGCTCGTTTTCTTCGTCGTCCAGGATCTTGATGGTTCCGAGCATGGCCCTGCCCACAGATCCCTTGTGCTGTAACCATTCGTCCGACGCGATGGCGCACAGCCCGTTTCCCTCGGTCCCTGCGTAGTATTCGAACAGGATGGGGCCCCACCAGTCGATCATCTGCTCCTTGACCTGGATCGGAACCGGCGCGGCGGCATGGATCGCGATCTTTTGCGACGAAACGTCGTACTTCCTTCGTTCCTCCTCCGGGAGCTTGAGCATCCGGATGAACATGGTGGGCACCCACTGGCTGTGGGTGACCTTGTATTTTTCGATGAGCTTGATCGATTCAAGGGCGTCGAACTTCTCCATGACGATGACCGTGCCGCCGACGTATAGGGTGAGCATGACGAAGCGGAGAGGGGCCGCGTGGTACAGGGGCGCGGGAGAGAGATAGACCGTCTCGTTGTTGAGACCGTACAGGGCGATCAGGAGTTTGCCCCCGTCCGAGAGTTCTCCGTAAGGCATCGGTTCCACGTTGAGCTTGATTCCCTTCGGGCGGCCCGTCGTGCCGGATGAATAGAGCATGTCCGCCCCGGCCATTTCGTCCGGGATCGGGTCGACGGGGTAGGCGGATACCTTGTCCTCGTACGCCTCGTAGCCGGGTAGGGTTCCGTTGACCATCAGCCGGGCCGCCACGTTCGGCATCTTGTCAAGGAGCTGAGAGGCCACCTCAGCCCTGGCCGTCGAGGTGAAAAAGGCCTTTGCTCCGCAGTCGTTCACGATGTACTCCACCTCGGGGACGGCAAGATGCGTGCTGATCGTCGTATACAGGAGTCCCGAGCGTGCGGCGGCACAGGCGATTTCGATGAAAGCCGGGCTGTTCTCCATGAATATGGCGATGGTGTCGCCGGTCTTGAGACCCAGGTCCCGGAGCATGTGGGCGCACCGATTGGCCGATTCCTCGAGTTGCAGGCGGGTGACCACCCGGCCGCTCCTGGCCATGATAAAGGCCGGCTTGTCGGGGTCTTCCTGCACCCATTTGCGGGGATGTTCGAGCTCCATCTGTATTCCTCCTTGCCGGGACGAGGCCGGGACGAAGATTGGGGGTTTTTTTATTTCACAGACCCATATATTGGAGGGAAGGTACTCCCCTGTCAATTCGAAGCAGGAGGTTGATAAGGGGATGAGCAATCGGTACCATTCGATTGCCGGCGAGGGATCGGGCAGTTGGGCCCGGGAAGGGCGCCTTCGGGCGCCGATCCAGAGCGTTCCGGCGCTCCGCAGCGGGCGTCCGGGATCAGAAAGCGAGGTGGGACGATGGCGCATGATCATGGGGTGGAGATCAAAAGGGCTTCGGAACAGGGCATGGATCCGGATCGTCTGGACGCATTTGCCCGGGTGATCGAACAGGACACGGCCAAGGGGCTCTACGACGGGGCCGTGTTTCTCGTCGCACGGGGCGGCGTGGTGGTCATGCACGGTGCGATCGGGCACACGGACCTGGCGGGCAAACGTGTTGCGGAAAAGGATGACGTTTTCTTTGTCATGTCGATCACCAAGCAGTTGACAACCGCCACCGTGCTGATGCGCATCGATCGGGGTGAACTCAGTCTGACGACGCGGGTTGCCGAGATCATCCCGGAGTTCGGCATCAAGGGAAAACAGAATGTCACGGTCAAGCACCTGCTCACGCACACGAGCGGCATATCGGGCGAGATTCCTTCGAGCTTGCCGCTTGATCAGGTCGGGAACCTGCAGGCGTACGTGGCCGCCGCCTGCGAACAGCGGTTGATGACCCTGCCCGGGAAACAGGTTTCCTACAACGCCTTTACGGCGCACGCGGTTCTTGCAGAGATGGTGCGCCGCCTGGATGGCGGTAATCGCCCTTTTCGCCGGATCGTGGCCGAGGATGTGCTGGAGCCCCTCGGGATGAAGGACACCTCCATGGGCCTCCGCCCCGATCTGGCCGGGCGGAGGGTGCCCGTCGTGGTCCGGGACAAAACTCCCGGCCTGTTCGATCCCGCTCTGCTCGAGGCAACGAATGTCATGGTCGAAGAGGAGACCGAGATGCCGGCGGCGGGTGTGTTCTCCACGGTCGCGGACATCTACCGCTTCAGCGAGATGCTCAGGCGGAATGGGGAACTCGACGGGGTGAGGCTTCTCTCCCCGGCGATCGTCCAGCTTGCCGTCACGAACCAGACCGGAATGCATCCGAACGATCTCTTCGACTATGCCCGGGAGATGTACAACTGGCCCGAGTGGCCCGCCTACCTGGGCCTGAGCTTTTTTCTGCGCGGCGTGGGCACATTTCCGACGCCCCTGGGGCTGACCACCTCTTCCGGGACCTTTGCCGGCCTGGGCGCCGGGTCAACCCTGTTCTGGGTGGATCCGGAACGGGACCTCACCTTTGTCTGCTTCACGGCCGGTCTCCTCGAGGAAGGGGCCAGCATCCTTCGTTTCCAGCGGCTTTCGGACCTGGTGGTTTCGGCGCTGGTCGACTGAACCCGCCGCCGGGAAAGCGCGGGCCATGTGGATGCAGCCCGGCACCTGGCATGTTCCCTCTTGTTGTGGCGGCCGGCTCCTGCCGGAAAGGAAGAGGGCTACGTGCAGAGCTTCCTGGAGCCGCAATCCTCGGCCGTCAGCCGAAGGAGGTACAGGTTCTCCTCGTCGAGGAATAGAGACACCCGAAACCCGTAAGGCGCGAACATCTCGCTCGCTTCGGCTTCCTCTCGAGGAAAATCGTCCAGAGGGAAGGGCAGGTTCTTCTTGAGGATCTCAATAAAGGATCTCCCCAGGGGATGGCTGATGATGAGGCGACCCCCGATACGAAGCATTCGCCTCACGTTCGTGAAGGCCCTGTGTTTGTCGATGATGTTCGGGTAACAGGCATTGATGAAGGCGACGTCAATGCTTCCGTCCGCCAGGGCCAGGTCCGCCACGTCTCCCTGCACGGCGATCACCGAAGGGGAGTGGGTCTTGACGAATTCCAGCATCACCTCGGAAAGGTCATTGGCATAGATGCGGGCAGGGGAGTATTTCTGGACCAGGGGGATGAGGATTCCGGTTCCGGTGCCGATGTCGAGTACGGAATCCCCGGGGACGATCGAGGCCGAGGCTACGATCCGCTCGAGCCGTTCCGGCACGCCTTCGGGCAGGGGCGGCTCGAAGATCTCGACGTTCTCGCCGAAGTATTCGGCCTGAAGCCGGTTCAGTCGACGGACCTCTTCTGCCGTGTATTTTGTGAAGCCTCTCATCTCCGCCCCCTTCCGGCCGTGCGCGGTCTTCCTCCAGCCGCCTTCTCTCTGAATAAGTCTTGCATGAGCGATCAGCCTATCCCGTGTTCTGTGTGCGTCACGGAGACGGGCTGTCATTGTTTCCTTCCACATCCGGGTGTCTCCCGTCAAGCTGCCATGGGCCGCCTCTTGGATTTGCCTGGGCGCCAACGTTCTCATTCGGGACTCTACCTCCCTGGAATTCGTCAAAATCCGGCCAAAGCATGATGCGCGACTACGAAGAAGCGTCGACCTTTGCCCTTGCACGGGTCGCCTGTCTTCCCTTAGAATGGAGAGTATAGGATGGAGAATTGGAAACACCTCTGTGAGGCGCTATGAAGAGGATCCTGCTCGGGCTGTTGATTCTGCCCGTACTATGTTGCTGTAGTGCGAGGAACCAGCGGGATGCTCAGCAGTACGACGATCTTCCGATCCGGTTGATGAAGCTCCTGGACGCGGCCGATCATGAAAGGGACCTCGCCAGATATCGGTGGTGCTCCATTTCCACCCTGACCCAGTACCTCGAGACGATCAAGCAGGACATGGCCAGAGGAGCCCCGGTGGAGGAGGTCGAGCGTAACGTGAGCGCGGCCGAACGATTTGCCGCGGCCTATGAGCTGCAATACCGGCTGAGTAAGGACCTGAAGGCATTCAACAGCCTGGACAGGGTGATCCGGCTTTACACGGAGGCGATCGAGTTGAACCAGGGATATGCGGAAGCGTACGACAATCGAGGCGAGGCCTATCTGGTCAAGGGAGATTTTTCGCAGGCCCGCCGGGATCTGCACAAGGCGGTCGAACTCGACCCGGGGCTGGCCAATGCATACAACGGCCTGGGGAACATCTATCATCTCCAGAGGAAGCTGGACAAGGCCATCCAATACTACAGCAAAGCGGTCGAACTCAACTGGGGGTTTGCCATCGCCTGGATCAACCGCGGCGACGCCCACATGGCCAAGGGGGAGACCGAGAAGGCGATGTTGGATTTCAACGTGGCCTGCCAGCTGGGATACGAACCTGCCTGTAAGGAGCTGTTTGCACTCGAAAAATGAGGCTGAGGCTGTTCCGGCGGGCTAAAGTTCTTCCCCCATTTTTCCGAAAAGCAATTATAGACCCCAAAAATTTCGTTTCCGCTTTTCTTGGAAGACAGGAAGAACGGGGAGATAAACCGGTATGGTGGGCCTATTCGAGGTCTTTCTCTTGGTGTTGTCTTTTTACGGCCTCACCCATTACACGGGGTTGTCGAGATATACGGTTCCCCTGGCCTGCCTTTTCTGCATCTTCTGGGTGCAGAAACTCGAAAAGAGGATGCGGGAGGAAGAGGAAGCAAAAAAGAGACTCCTGCAATACAGGCTCAGAAAACACCGGGAGCTTGAGGAACAGGGGTTTCGAAAGGCCCACGCGTCCGCCGCCGAGGGTGAGGAATGAACCGGCTGCCGTTCCTGCCCCAGGAAGGACCCTGTCATCACTGGACAGGGCCGGGCAGTCGGCAAGAACATGGACCGGGATGTTGACGCCTTGCATGCCGAAATCGACGGCTTGACGTCTTCAGCCCCCTGCGCCGATGCAGGCCGTTGCCCGGACTTCGACCAACAGGCCCGGCAGGGCGAGTTCGGTCGTGCCGACGGCCGTCCACGCGGGGTAGCTGTCCGGGAAAAACTCGTCCTTTACTTTGCTGAAACCCGCTACATCGGCCTGCAGATTGATGTGGAAGGTCGTCATCTCGACCACGTCTCTGAGGGTTGCGCCCGCCTCGGCGAGCACCCGCTCCAGGTTCTGGAAGGCCAGGCGGGCCTGGGCCTCGATACCATCGGCGGGCTCGTGCTTCTCGTTGACCCCGACCTGTCCTGAAACATAGATGGTATCCCCCACGCGGACAGCGGGCGAAAAATGCCAATCGTCGTACAGGGCCTGGTCCTGGGGCGGAACGATGAGTTCTTTCGGCATACCGGTTCCTCCTCTTGGCGTGAACCTTCCCGGCTAAACTTTATATGGGTATTTTTAGGACGCAACGCTAGGCCTTGCCGTGCGTCTCCCTGACTTTTTCCCGCAGCATTTTACCTACCGGTGAACGGGGCAGTTCCTCCACGAACATGATCGACCGGGGTATCTTGTAGCCCGCAATCTCCGCGCGGCAGAAGTCCAGGATCTCCTTCGGGTCGGCCTGGACGCCTTCCTTCAACTGAATTACGGCCCGAACGCGCGACCCCCATTCCTCGTCAGGGACTCCAATGACGCAGACATCCTCCACCTTTGGATGCCTGGCAATGACCTCTTCCACTTCCAGGGGGAAGACCTTCTCGCCGCCTGTGTTGATGCACTCCTTTTTCCGGTCCGCTACCCGGATCTCGCCGTTTTCGTCGAGGTATCCCAAGTCGCCGCTTCGAAACCAGCCGTCTTCCATCACCTCCCGGGTTTTTTCCTCGTCTTTGTAATAGCCCTTCATGACGGTACTCGAACGGTAGAGGATCTCTCCCACCTCTCCCTGCGGCAGGTCCCTGCCGTTTTCGTCCACGACCCGGACCTCGACGAGGGACTTGCCCACCGAACGGGGCCGGATCTTCTCCTCGTCCATGTCCACCCGGATGGAGGTGACGGGCGTCATCTCCGTCTGCCCGAAGGCGTCCAGGATCAAGGCGTTCGGAAAGAGCTTGAGGATCTGCTTTTTCAGTTCCGCCGGGCACACCCCGCCTCCCGTGGCTGCTACCCGCAGGGAAGAGAGGTCATAGTGTCCCGCGTCCGGATACGCCACCAGCTTCTTCCAGCCGGTAGGCACGTTGCCCATGTTGCTGACCTTCTCTTTTTCGACCAGGCTCAGGATCAAGGCGGGATCGAATCGTACCGACTCGGGGAGGACGAGGATCATCACGCCGCTCAGGGCGCCCATCATGACGTTGGCGTAGGCGGCGTCGTGGAACAAGGGCATGGAAGGATACATGTACTTTCGCGCGTTTTTGTACCCCTTTCGGGCCTTGTCCGGGTTCGAGAACAGTTCATGGGCCCGCTTACGGAGCCTCGCCTCGGTTGCCGGACTCTTGAGCCATCGCTGGACGATGCGGCTTCGAATCACCGGGCCGAGGATGGCGGGGGCGGGCAGGGGCAGGCCCTCGATGATGCGTTGATGCCGTTCGGGCGAGACCTCCATGGTGAGGGCCCGGAGCAAGAACGCGGAGAAGACCGAACTGAACATGTCCAAGTGGGCTTGATAGGTGAGCATTACGCCTTTGGGGAAGCCGGTGGTTCCTCCGGTGTAGATCATGACCGCTACATCTTGCCAGTCGTTTGCAACCTGGGGGTCTGTGTCCCGCGCCTCGGCCATGAGCTGATCGTAGTCCAGGGCCCGGTCGAGGCCTCCCTCGCCCCGGCGGATGAAGTGCTTTATCTTCTTCAGGTTGGGGGCGGCCGCCTCCACCGGATCGGCCCAGAGGGAATCGTACAGGAACACGCTGGCGTCACAGTGGTTGCCCTGATATTCGATCTCCCGGGGCGTAAATCGGTAGTTCATGGGGGCGGGAACCGCGCCTGCTACCTGGATCCCGAAGTTGATTTCCAGGAATTCGGGCGTGTTGTGGAACATGAGGGCGACGTTTTCTCCCGGCTTCACTCCCAGTTCGATCAAGGCATTGGCTGCCTTGAAGACGCGCCGGACGAACTCGCGCCACCGGATTCGGCGTTCTCCGTATATGATGTATTCTCCGTCGCCGTTATGCGTGGCGCAGGAGAGGAAGCTCGCAGCGATGATGTTCGGGGAATGGGCGGCCATGTGTCCTCCGCTTACAATGAGATGTGGAATAAAAGATGTGGAATAAAAGAAAAAAGAATATAGAAAACCCCAGCCGTGTGTCAATCAGGGGGGGCCGGACAGGGATCATGGGTGCCGGCTAGGAACCAGGCTCTATGGATGCGAGCAGGGCCGAGAAGCTTCCGAGCCTCGCCATGCCGCGCACCTTGAGCGGAATCTTTCGCTTGTCGGCGCTCATCCAGACCTGCAGATCCGTGGTTGCGCTTCTTTTGAACACCCCGCCCATCTGATTGACTTCCGGTTCAATCCGGAAGGCCTTGAACTTGCCGGCCGGCACCTTCACCTTCTGCCGTTCCACAACCCGGAGTCTGCCGATGATGATTCTCCTGCCGCTCGAGACCGGTCCCATGAGGACCTTGCCGGGATAGAACTCCTGCGTGCGGATAAAATAGATGATCGCCAAGGGGTCGAAGGTGCCCGGGTACACGAAGATGGGGGGTCTTTTCACGCCATCTTTTTCGTACTGGGCCGTCTGCTTTTCCCAATCGTAGGTCACGATGACCTCTCGCTCGTATTTCCCCTCCCGCTGCTCTTTCTTGTAGAGAAGCGAGTGGGTTACATCCAGGTCCGTAAAGCTTTCGACGCGGTCCCGGACCTTGTAAAAAAGGTCCAGGAAAGGGCTAGTGCGAACGGTCAGGAGAAAATGACAGGCAGGCCTGCCGTTCAACTCGGTTGCCGGGAGCACCTTGAAGACAGCGGTCCCGGCGTGGATGAATTTCCAGTGAAGGCTGTATGTGAGGGTCTCGCCCGGCTGGAAGGGAAGGACAGCCTCGTCGGCCGCTGCACAGGAAGTTCCGGACCGCAGGCCGAGGACGGCCGCCATGCCCGCCACGCAAAGTAGCATCCGGATCTTCCGGGTCAAGGGACATTTCCTCGTTGGGCAAGGGGGAATGATCGGGTTCCGGGCTTGATTCTACACGTTTTCTCCCGTCTTGTGAAAAGGGCCCCTGGTGGAGAGGGCCGCCGGACGGAGGGACGGAGTCGCCGGAGGTAGGATAGTATGGATCAGGAAGACCGGCGGCAACGGGCGGATGGGCAGGCGTTGACAAGTCTTCCCGCTAGTTCCTAAAGTAGGACATTTCTGGCAGCCGCGTGAGGGGCACGGAGGAAGAATCAACCTGCGAAAGGGGGCAGCCGATGGATCTCGATCGACCGTATTGGAACATGGAAGTCGAGCCTAAATTTAATACCCCTGAGATGCGGCAGATGCAGAATGACCTGCTGGTCAAAAATATTCAGGGAATGTACGACCGGATTCCATTGACCAGGAAGAGGATGGATGAGGCGGGGCTTCGGCCTTCGGATGTGAAGGACCTCGATGATTTGCAGAAGATACCGATATACGGCCAGCCGCAGATGCGGGAACTCATCGCCGAAGTAGGCTTTGACATGAAGAAAATCCTGGAGATGACCCTGGGGCCGGCGGCGGACGATATCTACGTCATGGCCGCCACTTCGGGCACCACGGGTATGCCGACGCCCTATCCGGTTACGCGGGCCGGGCTGCCCGGGATGCGGGAGGTCAACAACCGCATGTTGTGGCGTTGCGGGGTGCGGCCCGGCAACAAGATCGTTCTCGCCTTCGGGTTGAGCATGTTCCTGGCCGGCTCGCCTACGCTGCTCGCCTTGGAGGAGTTTCCGGGCATCACCATCATCCCCGTGGGCGCTGAGGCGGGCACGACCCGTATCATGAATTTCGCTCGTCTTTTCGGCGGTGATGTTCTCTTGTGCACCCCGTCCCTTGCCCTGCACATGATCGAGAAGGCCCCGGAGGTCATCGGAGACAGCGTCAAGGCGCTGGGGTTCAAGATTCTGCTTTGCGGCGCCGAGCCCGGGGCCGGTATCCCGGAGGTGCGAAAGCGGATCGAAACCGAGTACGGGGCCAAGCTGTTCGACGGTGGCGCGGGGCTGGGCGTATCCTGTGATTATCCGGAGTACCAGGGGATGCACTGGATCGGCGATGACATGGTCTACTACGAACTGGTCGACCCGGACACGGGAAAGAACGTGCCCCTGGAGGACGGCAATACCGGCCTCGGTGTGTTCAGCACGCTGACGGGTCAGGGTGGGGCCCTGTCGGGTCTGCGCGTGACCATGGGAGACGTACACCAGGTCTTTACCTCTCCCTGTCCCTGCGGCCTGTCAGGCTTCCGGTACAAGATCGTGGGCCGCACCGACGACATGCTGAAGGTCAAGGGTGTGATGGTCTACCCGGCGCAGATCAAGGATGTGGTCGAGTCATTTGCTCCGCGGACGACCGGCGCGTTCCGGATCCTCCTCGACGAACCTCCACCGCGGGTGGTGCCGCCCCTCAAACTCAAGATCGAATTCGGAAGGGACCTGGACAAGGATGACCTGGATCAGTTGAAGAAGGAAGTCGAGGAGAAGATGCACCAGGCCGTCAAGATCCGGCCCCGGATCGAGTGGGTCGAGGCGGACACGCTCGAACGCTCCGACAAGAAGACCCAGTATATCGAGAAGCTTTACGAGAAGTAGAGAGCGTCCACAAGCGCCAGGTTACAATGCCTCCTAGGTCCCGTCCCACCCGGCCAGGCGTGCCAGCATCCACCAGAAGGCCCGCGCCTTCAGGTTGCAGTTGAGGGGCTGGGAGTGGGCGCAGCTGCAGGGGAGGCAGAGTTCGGAGGCCGGGTGTACGCTGCACCATTCGGTGGCCCAGTTTCCTCCGGAATAGCCGCAGCCGTCGTTTGCTCCTTGGTCAAGGAAATAGGTGCCGTCCGGATCGTAACTCTCGATGTCCGCGAAATCGAAGAGCACCTTGTTGTTCGCCCGGCAAAAGGCTCGGATCTGTTCGTTTCGCTGGTGCAGGTTGCCGCCCTCCCCGGTTCCGTTCAAATGACCGGTCATATAGACGAAGGTCACGGCCGGGTAGTCTGCCTCGAGCTGGTCCATCTGGGTCAGATAGAGGTTTATGTTCGCCTCTGTCGTATCCGCCTGACCGCACCAGGACCAGATGATGAGATTTCTGTCATTGCCGGGTGCATCGAGGAGGTCGCGCGTTCGCTGCGCCCAGGTGGTTCGGTCCGGGTTGCCGAGATCACCGCCGGGGGTCCTGTCGTGCAGGGAAAGGACTCCCGGGCCTCCGTCCGAACTGTACGCATAGAGGCCGTCCAGGCCCTCCAGCACGCCCATGCCGCTTACGATCTGGCTTCCGTGGGAGGTATGTCCGTATGCGATGCGGAACGCGGCCTTTGCCTGCTCGATGTAGGTCTCAGGCACGAGATCAAAGCTCGCCGCAGCAAGGTGGTCTGCGGCAAGGCCGGCGGTAGCCGTACACCCGGGGTCCTCCGCGTCTGTTTTCCCGTCGCAGTCGTTGTCTATCATGTCGCTGCAGACCGGGTCGCCGTAGGGCGTTTCCGATGCCCCCGGGTGTACCTGGCCGTCGGAGTCATCGCAGTCATTGCCCCCTTCACAGGCATCGCTCACATACCCGTCTCCATCCCCGTCCAGGGGTTTTCCGGAACATGCACCGTCGGAGCAGATATCCTCCATGGTGCAGGCATCCCCGTCATTGCAAGGCAGTGTGTTGTTCACATGCACACATGCGCCGTCCGTACACTGATCGTCCGTACATGGGTTCTGATCATCACAGTCCGGTGCAGCCGTGCAAGTAGTGGGCGCAGGGAGGTTGTTTCCATCGTCTCCATTATCTCCGCATCCGACGACGAGGGCTGCAGCCAAGACAAGGCTCGCACGAAAAAGGGCCGATTTCATCTGTTGTTCCCCTTGGCTGTAGATCGAGTTCTGGAAACGGAATTTATTTGCAAGATTGATGCCCGATCGGGGCGATGCGTGCCGTGTTCCGGGGAACACAGCTATCCTGCCGGCTTTGCAGGGGAATCCTCTTTTCGCGGAGGTCCGCCAGGTGCTGCTTTGCGCTGCCGGAGCGCAATTGCGTATCCCGGATCTGCACAAGATTGTCAGATGGAAAACGACTCGCACCCCGGATTTTGAGTCTCGCATGCGGAGCTCGAAGGGGTTGCAGAGCGTCAGCTGGAAAACGATTTGCGCCGCGGATTTTGAGGCCGTGCCACGCAAGCCGGGGGATTGCCGCGTCGCCTTCAGCGACTCGCAATATCCTCGAACTGTGGAAATTGCGAGCGGAGCGAAGCAATCCCCCGGCTCACAGGGCTGGGGCATCTCCGCTTTCGAGGGAGGGGGCGACGGAGCCCAAGTAAATCGAGGCGGGACAGGAACATTGCACTTTATTGATCGACCAGGATCCCGCGCGGCGCCTTATCGCCGTCCTTCCACCAGCGGGGCTTCCGTGTGGAGATTTTCTCGATTCGCTTGGGGGCCATCAGGGAGCCGCGGGCCTTCACTCCTTTTACGGCGAGTCGTCCGGCATGGAACAGCTGCTGGTGGATGCGCTGGCGCTTGGCAGGCCTGTATTTCACGTAAATCTCATCCGGGCTGTCGTCGGCGAAGAGCAGGATCTTCGACGCCTTGCCGGCACATCGGTATTCCTTGTTCAGGATGGTCCCGCCGAAGCGGAACTTCTTCAGGTACGCGTTGCCGAACTCCTCGAAGACGATGGTCATGATGCGATCCCGGTCGATTTTGGCGGAATAGACGAGGTTGGTGTCCACGAACAGGGTCTCCGGCGGCGGGATGACCCGGTATCGTCCGTCGTCCCACACCAGGAGGATCCTGTCGTAGGAAGAACACTGAAGCAGAGGACGGCCTCCCTTTACGTTCCAGCCGAGGTATCCTTTCTTCTCGTCGTAGCGGATCTCCAATTCCCTGGCCGTCAGCTCTTTGATTTCGATGCTGTCGAAAACGGTAACCCGGGTCCGTCGCGGATGGAGCTTGCCGTACGTTTTGAGGAGGCCCTTGAGGTACTGGACGGAAAAACCGCGTATGTTCCGGAGATGTTTTTCGACTCTTGCGATTTCAGCTTTCAGGGCGCCGATCTCCTTGCGGCTCTTTTCGAGATCGAACCGCGAGATGCGGCGGATGCGGATGCCCAGGAGCATCTCCACATCCTGTTTGGTGACCGGCCGGTCGAGGCGATCGGTAAAGGGTTCAAGGCCCTCCATGACGGCCGCCTGAACCTTTGGATAGGTCCCGCAGGCCTCGATGTTCTTGTAGATCCGGTTCTCCACGAAGATCTGGACGAGGGTCTTTGCGTGGATTTCCTCGAGAAGACGCCGCCTCGCGAGGGTAAGCTCCTGCTTGAGGAGCTTGAGAAGCTGTTGCGTGTTCTCCCTGAGGATCTGCTCCACGTCGATGGTCACGGGCCGGCCCTTGTGGATCACCGTTGAAAAGCAGGTGAGGGCGCTCTCGCATCCGGTAAATGCATACAGGGCCTTGATCGCCTTTTCCGGCCGGGCTCCGGGGTTGAGCGTAAGTTCGATGTTCACCGCTTCCGCCGTGAAGTCGTCAATCGCCTTCACCGGGACCTTCTTTTTCCGTATGGCGTCCTCGATCGACGCAATGAGCGATTCCGTGGTGGCGCCGTACGGCAGCTCGACCACGGCGAGCTTGTCCGCGCCCCTCTGTTCGATCTGTGCGCGCACGCGGCAGCGGCCGTTCCCCTTGTTGTATTCGGATACATCCAGCAGGCCCCCCTGGGGGAAGTCGGGCAGAAGCGAGAAAGGCTTCTTCTGCAGGATGGCGATCTCGGCCTCGAGCAGTTCACGGAAGTTGTGCGGGAGGATACGTGTGGAAAGGCCGACGGCGATACCGTCGGCGCCCATCATCAGCAGAAGGGGCAGCTTGGCAGGCAGGGCGACCGGCTCCCGGTTCCGTCCGTCGTAGCTCGGGACGTATCGGGTCAGGTCTTTGTTGAAGATTTCCTTGCGGGCCAGTTCCGTGAGCCTGCACTCGATGTATCGGGGCGCGGCGGCCCGGTCCCCGGTGAGGATATTTCCGAAATTTCCCTGCCCTTCGATCAGGGACCCCTTGTTCGTCAGGGCGGTGAGGGCGTCGGTGATCGATGCATCGCCATGGGGGTGGTACTGCATGCAGTGGCCCACGACATTGGCCACCTTGATAAACCGCCCGTCGTCCTTCTCCCAGAGGGAGTGCAGGATGCGCCGCTGGACCGGCTTGAGACCGTCTTCCAGGTTCGGGATGGCCCGTTCGCAGATCACATAGGAGGCGTACTCGAGAAAGTTCTTCTCCATCAGGCTTCGCAGGGGATCCTGCCCGTCGGGCGGGGTCGAGCCGCTTCCCCCCGGCTCTTCCTCCGCGGGGAGCGCTTCATCCAACTCTGTGGGACGGGGGGGGGATGGGGCCGAAGCGGCCTCAAAATCGAATTCGAGTTGTTTGGTCATGGGGTCGTATCCACGATCAGATTTTCCATGATGTAGTCACGGCGTTCCCGGGTGTTTCTGCCCATGTAGAAGGAGAGGATCTCCGGAACGGAGCCGTTTCCGTTGACCACCACCGGTGTGAGGCGCATCTCCTTGCCGATGAATTGTTTCAGTTCCTTCGGCGAAATCTCGCCGAGCCCCTTGAACCGGGTGACCTCCACGCCCCGGCCGAGGCGTTTCAGGGCCGCATCGCGTTCCTCTTCCGAGTAACAGTAGATCGTTTCCGCCTTGTTCCGGACCCGGAAGAGAGGGGTTTCCAGGATTTTGAGATGGCCGTCATGAACGAGGGGCTCGAAGAAGCGCAGAAAGAGGGTGATCAGGAGATTGCGGATGTGCATGCCGTCCACGTCCGCGTCCGTGGCGAGGACTACATGCTGGTAGCGGAGCCGCTCAATCGACTCCTCGATGTTCAGGCCTCGCATTAGGTTGTAGATTTCGTCGTTCTTGTACAGGGCGTCCCGCTTGAGGTCGCACACGTTCAAGGGCTTGCCCTTCAGGGTGAAGATCGCCTGGCTGTTCACATCGCGGCAGCTGACAAAGGATCCCCCCGCTGACTGGCCTTCGGTAATGAAGATCGTGGACTGGGTGCCTGTCCCCTTTTTCTTGTTCAAGTGGATCTTGCAGTCCTTGAGCTGGGGGATCCGGATGGAGACCGATTTGGCCCGCTGGCGGGCCATCTTCTTCACGGACTGCAGTTCCTTCCGGAGCTTCTCCGTCTCCTCGATTTTCCGAAGAAGCCTTTCCGCCTTCTTCGGATTCCGGTGGAGCTGGTCGACCACCACGTCCCGGATCCGGTTCACGAGGGGGGCGCGAATCTCCGTGTTGCCCAGCTTGTTCTTGGTCTGAGACTCGAACACCGGCTCCTTCAGGCGGAGGGCCACGGCCCCGATGATGCCCTCCCGAACATCGTCCCCGTCGAAGCGGGTTTTCGCGAATTCGTTGATGCCCTTGAGCAGGCCCTCCCGGAACGCACTCAAGTGCGTCCCGCCGTCGGCGGTGTACTGTCCGTTGACAAAAGAGTAATAATTCTCGCTGAAGCGGTTCGTGTGGGTAAATGCGATCTCCAGCATCTTGTCGCTGAAGTGCAGGGGTTCGTAGAGCTTTTCGAAGGGACACTCTTCCCGGATCAGGTCAAGCAAGCCGCGCGTCGACCGATAGGTGGTGCCGTTGAAGCGGATCTCGAGGCCCATGTTCAGATAGGCGTAGAAGCCGAGCCTTCTGGCGAGATGCTCCTCCCGGAAGGAAAAGGCGCCGAAGATGTCCGGGTCGGGCCGGAACCGGACCAGCGTTCCATCCGGCTCGTCCTTGGCTCGTCCCCTGGATTCCTTTATAAGCCTTCCCCGTTCGAACCGCGCCTCCACAACCCTGCCGTTGCGGAAGCTTCGGACCAGGAACTGCTCGCTCAGGGCGTTCACCGCCTTGGTGCCGACCCCGTTCAGCCCCACACTGAACTGAAAGACATCGTCGTTGTACTTGGCCCCCGTATTGATGCGTGAGACGCAGTCCACGACCTTGCCCAGCGGAATGCCTCGGCCGTAGTCCCTGACCGTCACCCGGCCTTCCTCGATGGAGATGTCGATTCCCTTGCCGAAGCCCATGATGAATTCATCGATCCCGTTATCCACCACCTCCTTGAGCAGGATGTAGATGCCGTCATCGTAGTGGGAGCCGTCGCCGGTCCGGCCGATATACATGCCGGTGCGAAGCCGGATGTGTTCCAGGGAGGAAAGGGTCTTGACCTTGCTTTCGTCGTAGTCGTGTTGCTTCCCGGATGCCATGTGAATCCCTCGAGGATCCTGCGCCACGCTGCATGTGAATCAGGCGAAGAAAACGCTTCCGCGGGCAGGGTTTCGTCACAGAACTGCCTTCAACCGACCGCAGTATAGGCCACAGCCTATTGTGTGTCAAAGGAGAAAAGGCACAAGATATGGGGGCAGGCGTTACACGAGGGAAGCGCCCACGGATTCCGCCCTTGCGATGAGTTCCTTGTTCCCGCGGGCCGCGTCCTTCTCATTCGCCGAGCCGTAATGATGGATGATTTCCACGGAAGAGGCGAGCAAGACCATGCCCACGCTTTTGAGCCAGTCGTTCATGTGGGGGTAGAGGTGCGGAAATGTCTGGGTGTCCTCCGGGTCCCCTCTCGATGTCACGAAAACGATCTTCTTCCCCGCCGGGAAGGCGTAGATCTCCTTGGTTTCCCCCGTCTCGGCATTCACCTCCCGCCCGTAGAAGCAGTAGAGCCGGTCGATCAGGATCTTGAACTGAGCGCTTACCTGGAACCAGTACACCGGTGTCCCCAGAACGATTGCGTCGTACGTTGCCATCTCCTCCATCAGGGGGGTCAGATCGTCCTTCTGCGCACAGTGTCCCAGGTTTTCTTTGCAGGCGTCGCACGCCAGACAGGGCCTCATATCGAGTCCGCTGAGGCTCACCAGCTTCGTCTCGGCCCCTTTATCCGCCGCCCCCTTCAGCACGGTCTCCACGATTGTGAGGGTATTGGCGCCCTTTCTCGGGCTTGCATTGATTCCGATTACTTTCACGATTCGTCTCCTTCCGCTGCATGCATGCCGGCGTGGATGGTATTCTCATGGTAAACGGTAATGTGTATCCAACTATATACCGTACAGGAAATGTCTGTCTATAGATCCCGGTAACAGTAAATCCAGTACGTGTATTCGGTCCAGGGGTTCCGGTCTCCCCCTTCCACTTGTATCGACAAGGCAACGGCATCCTTTCCCGCCATATATCGAGCGGGGATTTCGTATTCCGCATCCTTCCATCGTTTGGAAAGATTCCAGCCCAGGGTATGCCACGGAATGGACAGCCGAACGCCGTCAACGGATACGGATGCCGCCTGGTCCTTCATGCCTGCGTCCATCCTTCTCCGGAGACGCACCCCGCGGTTGGCGGGATCCAGGCGAACGACGAACCGGCTTCTCGAGCGGATCCGGCGGCCGTCGTCCCGAACGGATTCGGGCGAAATGTCCGGGGGCAGGCTGATGGGAGGTCCGACAATGGGCAGGAGGCCTCCCCGGGTGCCGTCCCGGTCTCCTTCGTAATAGAAGGTCGATTCTCCGGTCCATGAAACCCCCTCGGCTTTATACTGATGAAGCCTCTCGGACGCCTCGTCCCCGACGTCCAGAAAATCGGTCAGGATCAGGGCGGGGTCGGGCCGGGCATAATAGTAGGCCACGGAACGGTAGCCCGCCTCCTGTCTGTTGAACCCGCCGTGTTCGATGCCGAAACGCAGGCTCCTGTAAAATGGGATGGGATCGGTGATGTGAAAGCGGTAGCATCCGGTCGCCGTGCGGCCGTCCCCGTCCTCCCGATAACCCGGGTTTCCATGGAAGGGCAAGGTGAAGGTGCCTGAGGAGAAATACCAGCCTCCGTTGAAATAATCTTCCGTGCCCGTGCCGTACAGGCTCGGGGAGAGGCTGTCGTCCACATACGCCCGCTCGTCCCCCTCCAGGTAGCTCCGGGCCTGCATGCCGGTCCGCTTGCCATGCATGGTCAGCGTACAGCCGACATAGCGTCCCCACCCTTCCGTCTCGAGAATCCGGTAATCGGTGTCCGCCCGGGTAGGGTTTTCCTCGTGCCATTGTGCGTGAAAGGTCCCCGTTTTCCCCGGACCCGCCCATGCGGGGCGGGCCGACCAGTCGACCCGGTATCGGAAGTCCACGGTCGCCGTACCCCGGTTTTCCAGCCGCATCTCTCCCTCGGTATCGAAGGGCATCGGGAA
The DNA here is from genome assembly GCA_015486285.1 of bacterium. GTDB lineage: Bacteria > Desulfobacterota > DSWW01 > DSWW01 > DSWW01 > S015-6. The sequence goes on along the minus strand of WFRX01000387.1, from coordinate 1,135 downwards.
ATAGCAGTAGAACTCTCCTTCCTCCGCGTTGATGCCCAGCGGGAAGGCCCGCACGGATTCCGGGCCGAGGCCTGACCCGAAAAAATCCAGCAGGGGGGCTGCCAGCTGCGGATCGCCGGCCCTGTCCCAGCGGCCGTGCAGCCATACGGATGAGAGGTCTGCTGCGGTGAGGGGGTCGGGACGAAGCGTCAGTTGGAGAATCCAGCCGGGGCCTTGTTCCAGGAAAAAGACCTGATTTTCTCCCGGCCCCAGCGAGACCCTCCCCTCTGTCGACCGTACTTCTTCGGTCGCTTCGTGGGGATTTCCTCCCGAGGCGGCGAGAAGGTCGAGGGCCTGTGTGTTGTCTTCCCGGCCGGTAAAGGTTTCGGCCTCCTGCTCTTCGGTAAACCGGTAGTAATCGATGTTGTAGTACAGCAAGGAGCCGCCGATGCGGACCTTGCACCGTTTTCGGAAGGGCATCGGAACATAGCAGAAATACCCGCCGCTGGATACGTTTCGGTCGCCGGCCAGTGGGAAGCGAAAAGGCGGGATCAGGCCGCTGAACAGATCCTCGGCCGACATGTCCACCACCGGATCGTCCATCCGATCCAGGAAGATCTGAATGGGGCCCACGATTTCAATGAACGGGGCGGTGATCCATATCCGGTTGATGCACCCGGGTCCCTGTTCGTCCAGGACCACATTCATCCCGTCTTCCCTGTAAAGGGCGGGATAGCTGAAGTCCACGTTTCCACCGTTCCGGGCGTGGCTCGAGACCTGCCGGGTGATGGTGTGCCGTGGAGGCAGGGTGAGGAGGCGCAGGTCTTGAACGAAGGTCAACCCCTGTGACAGGGCCGTAGAAGGGGGCGAGGGCGAGAGATTTTCCGCATTCTGCCCGCCGTCGGAGCAGGCGGCACACGCGAAGTGGGCCAGGAGCACGGCCCATAGCAGACCGGGAAGGAGTTTCGTCGGCTTCCGGTACCGTCCGGTGACCATTCGATCCCCTAGGAGGCTGCCCCAAAAGTCCCATCTGCGGCGTTCGGCTGCATCCCTCGTCATTCAACGTACAGAAAGTACGCTTCATTCCTCGGGATTTGACTCGCGCCGTCCATGGCGCTCGCCCTGCGGGCGCGACAGCCCCCTTCCAGGGGATGTC
>WFRX01000386.1 GCA_015486285.1 bacterium | reverse complement strand
GGCCATGATGGAACTGGGCGCCCTCAACTGCAAGCCGGTCCGGCCCGCATGCCCGGAGTGTCCCGTCAAGGAGGTGTGTACGGCGCACAGGCTGGACATGGCGGACCAGTTGCCGATCCGCCCGGCCAGACCGAGACTGCCGGTGCGCGTGCGGCTGGTCACCGCCGTGGCATACCGCGGAAGGCTGCTCTTCGAACGTAGGAACCTGGAAGGATTCCTCGGAGGCCTCTGGGAGCTCCCCGGACTCTATCTTGAAGGCAAAGAGGGAAACCGTCAGGGACTCCGAAGGCTCGAGAAGCGGCTGGGACACCGTGTTGCCGTTCAGCAAATCCCGGCGAGGAAAAGCTTCTCCGTCAAACACGTCTACAGCCATTTCGAGGAAACCAACCAGGTATTCATCTGCGAGGGCGCGGGCGGCTCGAACAACGGACGCAGGGGCGACGCGGGCCGGACCTACCGCTGGATTCATCCGGCCAGGCTGGAGCCGTATCCGATTACAGGGGCGACACGGAAGATATTGCGAAGACTTGATCAGACACACGCCGAACCATGATGAAACCACCTTGAGGGAGGAAGAATGGCCCATTCCACAACAGAACCCCCCGGCCGAAAGGCCCTGCTCGTTTGCCTGTGTCTCGGCGCCGCTCTTTGCCTGCCGCCCGCCCGGGTCCATGGGGAAGAAGCGCCGCTCCGCAGGGTGCTCCCGAACGGGATGACCGTCATCCTCCAGGAGAATCATGCCGCGCCGGTCGTGTCCATCCAGGTCTGGGTAAAGGCGGGCAGCGTACAGGAAAGACAGGAAGAGGCCGGGGTGGCTCATGTCCATGAACACATGCTCTTCAAGGGAACAAAGAGCCGCGGAGTGGGAACCATCGCCAGGGAAGTAGAGGCGGCCGGCGGCCAAATCAATGCCTACACGAGCTGGGAAAGGACCGTCTACTATGTGAACATGGCATCCCGGTTCATGAACAAGGGGATCGACATCCTTGCGGATATCATCGCAAACGCGACCTTCAACCCGCAGGAGCTTGCCAAGGAAATCGAAGTCATCCGGGAAGAGATCCGCCGGGGCAAGGATATGCCTGCGAGAAGGCTCTCCGAGGCGTTCTACGCAGCCGCTTACACCGTGCACCCATACGGGCGACCCGTGATCGGGTACGACGAGGTCGTCAAGGGATTTACACGGGAAGACGTCCTGCGGTTCTACCGGAGGTGGTACGTTCCGGCAAACATGGTCTGGGTCATGGTCGGGGATCTCGATGCCGAGACCCTCATGCCCGAGCTGGAGACTCGGCTCGGGCGCATCCCGAACCGGCCGGTGCCGGCGAAGAAAACACCCGTCGAGCCCGCCCAGTCGAAACCGCGCGTATTTATTCAGCGGGAGGACGCACAAGAGGCCCGGCTCACGATCGGCTTCCATATCCCGGGCATCTCCCATCCGGACGTGCCCGCCCTGGACCTGCTGGCCCAGATCCTGGGCCAGGGGAGAAGCTCCCGGCTCTATTCGTCGCTTCGCATGCAAAGGCGGCTGGTCAATTCGGTCTCCGCCTATTCGATGACCCCGAAAGATCCGGGCCTCTTTCTCGTCAACGCCGGCCTCGAAGCGGGCGATATCAACCGTGCCCTCACCGGCATCCTGGAGGAAACCTACCGCGTCTGCTTCGAGCCCGTCACGGTCGACGAGATCAAGAAGGCAAAGGCCCAGATCGAAAGCGATTTCATCTACCAGAAAGAAACGGTCCAGGGCCAGGCAAGGGAACTGGGCTACTACGAGGCCGTCCTGGGCGATCTCGGTTACGGCGAAAAGTACCTTTCCCGGCTGCGTGCCGTTCGTGCCTCGGATATCCTGCGCGTCGCCGGGGCCTACCTCCGCCCGGAGAACCTGACATTGGGCGCCCTCGTACCGAAGGCCTCGGGTGCGGGGATCTCGCAGAAGGATCTTCTGGCACAGGTTACGGGCGTCTACAAGAAGGTGAAATCCCGGACCGCGAAGCAGGACAGCGAAAACCGGAAGGAGGCCGATTCGATCTTCAAGACTCAACTGTCGAACGGGGCGACCCTCCTCGTGAAAGAGAACCGGGCGGTCCCTCTGGTTTCCTGCCGGGCGGTCTTTCTCGGCGGCCTCCTTTCCGAGAATGAAAGGAACAACGGAATCAGCAACTTCCTGGCCCACATGCTGAACAAGGGCACTTCAACCATGAGCGCGGAGGAGATCGCCGAAGAGGTCGAATCCCTGGCCGGCTCCGTTTCGGGCTTCTCGGGTCGTGATTCCATGGGCCTGACCGCCCACGCGGTAAGCTGGAATTTCCTGCCCGTCTTCGAGATCTTTTCCGACATCCTGGTGCACCCCTCGTTCCCGGAGAAATACGTGGAGAAAACGCGCCGGGACGTGCTGGCCGCCATCAAGAACCAGGAGGACAGCCTGGCGCACCTCGCCTTCCGCCTCCTCTGGAAGACCCTCTATCCGTGCCATCCGTACGGGATGGATGTCCTGGGGACCCGGGACAGCGTGCAGGCCATCACGCGCCGGAAGCTGCTCGATTACTACCGGAAACACGCCGTCTCCCGGAACCTGGTCCTCGCGGTCGTGGGAGACGTAGACCGAAACGAAGTCAAGGAAGCCGCCGAGAGATGCCTGAAGGAATTGCCGGACAAGCCCTTCCTGCGTACCCTTCCTGCCTGTAACGAACCTCCCGGGCGGAAGGCGATCCAGAAGGTGTCGGCGGAAAAGCAACAGGCCCATATCCTGATCGGCGCGAGGGGCGCCTGTCACTCCGATAAGGACAAGTACAGCCTCGACGTGCTGGACGCGATCCTGTCCGGACAGGGGGGCAGGCTTTTCACGCAGCTCCGGGACGAGCAGAGCCTCGCCTATTCCGTCACCGCGATCAACCGGGCAGCGGTGAACCCGGGGATCTTCGCCCTGTACATGGCGACCAGCCCGAAAAAGCGGAAACAGGCGATTGACGGCATGCTCGAACAGATCAAGGGAATACGGGAGGAAAGGATCCCCGAAGAAGAGCTCGAGCGGGCCAAGAACTACCTGATCGGCACGTACGAGGTCGGCATCCAGACCAATGCGGCCCAGGCGGCCGCCATGGCCTTCGACGAACGATACGGAATGGGGTACGATGAATATCTGAAATACCCGGAACGCATCAAGGCGGTGACGGCCGGAAGGGTGCGGAAGGCGGCGAAGAAGTACCTGTGCCCGAAGTGCCTTGCGGAGACGGAAATATTGCCGGAAGATGAATAAGAATGGAAGGAGGGTAACCATGCCGGGGATTGTTTCCTATGGGGCCTACATTCCTGCGCTGCGGCTGGAACGGAAGCTCGTCGCGGATGCCTGGGGCAGGCATTCGATGGGCGGCGAAAGGAGTGTGGCGAACCATGACGAAGACAGCATCACCATGTGTGTGGAAGCGGGAGAGAATTGCCTGCATATGCGGCAAAGAGAAGAGATTGACGGCCTTTTCTTCGCGTCTACAACGGCACCTTATCAGGAAAAGATGAACGCCGCCCTGATCGCCACCGCATTGGACCTGAGGCGGGAACTCGTGACCGCCGATTTCGGAAATTCGATGCGGTCCGGCGTCGCCTCCCTGAGGGCCGCCCTGGATTCGGTGAACAGCGGATCCACCCGGAACCTTCTGGTCACGGCCGCCGACTGCAGGGACGGGCATCCGAAATCGGACGAAGAACAAGCCTTCGGCGACGGGGCGGCCGCCATTCTGGTGGGAGATCAAGACCCCGTGGCAACCCTCGAGGGGGACCATTCCGTACACAATGAAATGATCGACGTATGGAGGACCGCCGGGGACAAGTTCGTCAAGACTTGGGAGACCCGTTTCATCCTCGACGAGGGTTACAGCGCCCATATGAAAGAGGCTGTTTCCGGGCTCCTGAAAAAGTACGATCTGAAGCCCGGGGACATCTCGAAGCTCATCCTGCCCGCTCCCGCCGTCCGCCCTCACGGGAAGCTGACGGCGTCCCTCGGTTTCGACCCGAAGGCGCAAGTGCAGGACCCGTATCTTTCCCGTATCGGTTTCTGCGGCGCGGCCCACCCCCTCATGATGCTCACGGCCGCCCTCGAGGAAGCAAGGCCTGGAGACCTCCTGCTGATGGCCGCATACGGGGACGGCGCGGACGCGATGCTCTTCAAGGCAACGGACGCTATCGGACCGCCCGTCAATCGACATTCTGTAGCGGCGCTGGCGGAAGGCAAGATCATGCTTTCCTCGTACGTTCGCTTTTTGAGCTACCGGGGCGTTCTGGAAGCAATGCCCGGCGAGCCCTTCCGGCTTTTCCCCTCGGCTACGGCCTCCTGGCGCGAGCGCAAGTCCAGCCTCCGGTGCCATGCGAGCCGCTGCCGGAGGTGCGGGGCCATGTCCTTCCCGGTACAGAGGGTGTGCGCCGACTGCCGTGCGAAAGATGACTATGAGGAGGTTCGCGTTGCTTCCATGACAGGCAAGGTCTTCACCTTCACCCGGGACAATCTCGGCGGCAGGAGCGACGACCCGGTCATCGTTCAGACCGTGGCCGAGATGGAGAACGGCCTCCGGTTCTACGGCATCATGACGGATTGCGAGCCCGACAGCGTGGAGCTGGAGATGCCGGTCGAGCTGACCTTCAGGAGACTCTATGAGGGCGCCGGGTTTCACAACTATTTCTGGAAGCTGAGACCGGCGAAAAGGGGAGGAATCGGCTGATGGAAAGCATCAGAGACAAAGTCGCCATTGTCGGGATGGGGTGCAGCAAATTCGGAGAACGATGGGATCAGGGCCTGGGAGACCTGGCCATAGAGTCCGCTTACGAGGCCTATGAAGATGCCGGTATCGGGCCCGAGGAGATCCAGGCATGCTGGGTCGGACAGGTCTCCGCGCCGGTGGCCGGGATCGGGGGAACCGCTGTAGCCGAGGCATTGAAGCTCCACGACATCCCGATCATCCGAAACGAGAACTGGTGCACCACAGGGCACATCGCATTGATCGAGGCGTGCATAGCCGTTGCGAGCGGACTCTACGACACGGTCATGGCCATCGGCGTCGAGAAATTGAAGGATACCGGGTACCCGGGCCTGGGCACGGGGCGGGGGATGAGCCCCGTACTGGAGGCAAGAAGAACGGCGCCCGGCTCGTTCGGCCTGATCGCCAAGCGGTATTTCAAGACCTACGGCCTCAGCGACAGTGAGGGAAAGGAAGCCCTTGCGAAGATCGCCGTCAAGAATCATGACAATGGGAGCCTCTGCCCCAAGGCCCATTTCCACAACAGGGTGACCCTGGACAAGGTGCTCAATGCCCCGATCATCGCCTGGCCCCTGGGATTGTTCGACTGCTGTGGAAACAGTGACGGTTCCGCCTGTGCGATCATCACGCGCGCAGACCGGGCGAAGGACTTCCGCCCGGATCCGATCTATGTGAAAGGCTACGGGATCGCCATGGATTCGGTCCTGCCCCATCTGCGATCCGGGTTCGACTGGATCTACTTCGATTCCCTGCTGCATTCATCCACCAGGGCCTATGAGATGGCCGGGATCAAGAATCCGCGGGAGGAACTCGACGTGGCAGAGGTCCACGACTGTTTTACCATCACGGAGCTGATCCTGTACGAGAATCTCGGCTTCAGCCCGAGGGGAAAGGCCAGGGAGGACATTGATGCCGGCTTCTTCGAAAGAGGGGGCGGGCTCCCCGTCAACATAGACGGCGGGCTCAAGTGCTTCGGCCATCCCATCGGCGCCAGTGGCCTGCGGATGAGCTACGAAATCTACAAGCAGCTTCAAGGGAAGGCGGACCTGCCGGAACGGCAGGTACCGAATCCGAGGCTCGGCCTTGCTCACACCTTCGGCGGGCCGCCTCAAATGAGCGCCGTGGCGATCTTCGGAAACGAGAAGGGCTGAGTCATTGCACAAGAGGGAGACAAGGCTGATGAGCGATGAAGAAATCCTGCTGGAAAAGGACGAGGGGGTCGCTGTTGTCACCTTGAACCGGCCTGAGCGGTTCAACTCTTTTACGACCAACATGTACAGGCGGTTTCCGCGGATGATCGATCAACTCAACCGGGACGACCAGGTCCGGGCCATCGTCCTGACAGGCGCGGGCAAGGGCTTTTGCGCGGGCTCCGACGTATCCGACCGCCTGAACAAGCGCCTGGAGGAAGGAGGCGAGGAGAGCCGCTTCGAAAACCTGCAGCAGGTGGGCGCGATGGCCCTGGCCCTGGCCGACCTCGACAAGCCCCTGATCGGGGCCGTCAACGGCGCCGCGGTCGGCGCCGGGCTCTCTCTCACACTCCTCTGCGACATGCGGCTGGCATCGGAAAAGGCGCGTTTCGGCGCGGTCTGGTTGAACGTCGGTCTTGTGCCCGACGTGGGCGCGACCTATTACCTGCCCCGGATCGTCGGTCGGGAGAAGGCGATGGAGCTGATGCTGAGCAGGGAGGTGATCGACGCGCAGGAGGCCTTGAAGATCGGCCTCGTGAGCAGGGTGGTGGCTCCCGATCAATTGATGAAGGAGGCGATGGAACTGGCGGCGAAGATCGCCTCCGGCCCGGCCGTTGCCATCGAATTGACCAAGCGAAGCCTTCAGAGATCCCTTACCAACGATCTCAAGTCCCAGCTTGATTTCGAAACCTATGCCCAGAACATCTGCCGTCAGACCGAGGATCACCGGGAAGGGGTGCGCGCCTTCAAGGAGAAAAGAAGACCCGTGTTCAAAGGAAGATAACCCTTATCCTGATCCGTCTTCCAGGAGGCATTGAATTCAATCCTTAATCCTTAAATATTCCTCCGGACTTACGACTGTAATTCCTTTTTCATCAAAGGAATTTCTCAAGGTTGCCACGATTTGGGTAACCCTTGCGGGCCTTAATTTTTCAGCGTAATACCGCAAAGATTTGGAAATATTTTTATCACCGTATTTTACCTCTATCAATTCCTCAAGGATTCCGTCTTTCAAAACCGCGAAGTCAACCTCCCTGTGCTCTTTATCCTTGATATAGCGCAGTTCATAACGGAAACCTTCACGATCCTCCAGAAAATGAAGGCGCTTCAGGAGAGAAGACGCTACAAGGTTTTCAAAACGTGCCCCTTCATCGCCAATGACATCACCATTATCAAAAAAGTAAACCTTTGGGGGTTTCAAAATTGCCCTTGGGATGGATTTGCTGAAAGGCCTGACCGAGAAGACAAGATACATGCGCTCCAAAATCTCAAGCCAATTTTTTACAGTCTTATTTGCCACATGAAGGTCTTCCGCAATATTGGAGAAAACAACGGGGGAGCCAACACGTTTTCTCAAAAGATCGATCATGAGGCCGAGCAACTGAATATTTCTGATTTGTTCCAGATCCCTTATATCTTCCCGAATGATCCTGTCAAAACGCTCTCGCCTCCACCGTCTTGCCGCACGCTCATCCCCATCCAAAAATGGTTCCGGGAAGCCTCCAACAGTCATCAATCGTCTGAATGCCTCTGCAGAAGACATGCCCGCGGGTCTCTCATCAAGAGAAAATGGGTGCAGCCTCCAGTAGTGGTAACGACCCAGCAAGGAATCTCCCCCCCGCTTGTACACATCAAGCCGTGCGGATCCTGTAACAAGAATGCGGTGTTTTTCGCCTAAGACATCATAAATCCCCTTTATCCACTGCTTCCAATGAGGATACTTGTGAAACTCATCAAAAATTAAAAGTGGACATTCTTCAATCCAGCGTTTTTTCAGGATATCCTGCCTGTCCTCATCGAAATCCCAATTGAAATAACGGCCGCCTGGAAAATATTTTTCCAACAGGGCCTTCGCGAGAGTGGTTTTCCCGACCTGGCGCGGTCCGCCGATGAAAACCATCTTCCGGTTTAAATCTTCAACAACACAGGGAACAATGTATCTCATCTTGACCATTTTATCCTATACTCCATTTTAGTCAAGACCATTTTGGAATACAATACAAATCGGTCATACCTTTAGGGTATGGATTCATGAAGATCGCCAAGCACTTCCGCGTGACGATCCAAGAGGGGCATTTCACGCTGGACTGGCTGGAAAGGAGTCGACGAAATGAACAACGTCCCCCTTATCCGCTTGTGGGCCGCTGCTCCGAATTCTTGACTCGCTTTACATTTCTTGATAAGGTAAAGCGAACATTGAATGGAGGTGCATCATGCCTGTGGTAAGACTCAGCTCCAAGAACCAGATCGTGCTCCCCAAGGAAGCCCGGGAGGCTATGCACTTGAAGGGGAAGGATGAACTCCTGGTCGTGGTGAAAGGCGGGATCACCATCATCATGCCCAAGCCGGGGAACTACAACCAGTCCGTATCGGGCCTGGGAGAGGGTATCTACAGCCCGGGGCACCTCCGGAAGGAGCGGCGCTCTTGGTAACCAAATCCTTGTTGTACGAGTTCCTCCGGGTACATCCCCTCCTGTCGCTCGATACGAGTGTCTTCATCTACTTCGTCGAGCGGCACCCCCGTTACCACGGCCTTTGCACCCCGGTCTTCGAAGGGATTGAGAAAGGCAGGGTACAAGCGACGACTTCGACCCTGACGCTCCTCGAAATCCTTGTGCAGCCCTACCGGAAGAACCTGGAGGACCTTGTCCTGAAGTTCTTCGCTCTTCTCACTACCTACCCGAACCTGAGGTGGGTCGACCTCAACGTGGACATCGCGGACACGGCCGCCAGGCTCAGGGCGGACCATCGTCTCAAGACCCCGGACGCCATCCAGGCGGCCACCGCGATCTGCTCTGGGGCAACCGGATTCCTCTGCAACGACGCCGTGTTCAAAAGGGTCAAGGGGTTCGACTGCCTCCTGCTCGACGATTGTCTTCGGGTGTCAACGGACACGTAGTTTTACGAAGTCAGGGGACGCCGACTTTTACGATTCCTGTTCTTGCGTTGATTGAAGACACGACAGCGATGAAGCAAGCGGCCACAGGGCGGTGGTCATCACCTCATCACCGGGAAGGGGTGTGCGCCTTCAAGGAAAAAAGAAGGCCCGTGTTCAAAGGAAGATAGCTCCTATCCCGATCCGTTACCCCGAAATTCCTGATCGAGGCGCGCTTCGCTTCCCCGGCGGGGCGCTTTTCGCCGCGAAGAGCCTGCACCTCGCGCCCGATGCGAGGTAGACCGACAGGGAGGGGCTTCGTTTCGATTTCATCCCGAACCCTTTACAGCCATAGGGGAAAGCGGGATCCCATGTAACATAGAAATGCCTGCACTTGCCGCACTCCGGCCCGCCCTTCTCCTGCATGCCTCGAGCCTCCCGGGGACATCCGCCTTCCACTTCGCCGCCTGAAGCTCTTATCGGCAATCTCCACGCCCAAACCTGAGGCCCGGCAGGGTACCGGGATCATTCTTTCACCGATCTTCCGCGGATGACCCTCCCACTGTCCATGAACGGGCACCCCGCAGACAAGCCTTTCGCTCGACGATGGATATTGCGAGTCGGGAAGATCGACGGCGGTTCCCCGAACGCGACAGAACGCCGCAGATGCGGCTGGAGCGGCAGCCTCTCAGGCCGCTTCGAGATCTCTGGCCAGATGCTTTTTCAACAGGGTGACGTCCCTCTTCTTGAAACGCCATTGTCGGCCGACCTTGATGCCGCGAAGCTTTCGACTCCGGGCTAGGGCATTCACCGTATCCGGGCTCAGATCAAGCTGGATGGCCGCCTCGCGGCTCGTAAGGACCGTGTAGTTCAATTCTCGCTTCGCCATGATGATCTCTCCTTGATGGTCCCACTGGGCAATAACGGCTGCGCATAACGACTCGACATGGAAAATAACACACTGCGTCATCCAAGTCAAATCCGCGTCCCCCCTTGCTGCTTTGCCGGGCAAGTGAAAATCCGCCCCTGATGTGCTATTTTCACCTTATCCCGGCTTGTTCGGAAGATCAGCAGCATGCGGGCGGCCTTGGAGGCGTTTTTCCCATGCAGAACGAAAACGGAATCTCCCACATTCGAATGCCGCCCGGCTCGTCCGGCTGGATCGAGGCGACCATCCAATTCGTGAACGCCGGCGAGGAAGACATCGGCACCTTCGTCGACGGGTGCATGGAACTCGGGGCCGTGGGCGGCGCAGAGACCGCTGGGGAAGGAGAGGTGGAAGCCGGACAAGAGGGCCCATGCGGGTCTTGCGGACCCTCGACAAACGTGCGGGTCTACTTCCCCGAATCCACCGGCATCCCCCAATCCGTGGATCTCCTGGAGGCCGGGATCCGGTCGCTCCAGCGGTCGCCACGCTCTCCCGGCATGCGGGCGCGGATCCTCCAATGCAGGAAGATCGCAAGAGAAGAGTGGGCGACCCGCTGGAAGGGAGGATTCCCTCCGGAGAAGGTCTCTGCACTGTTCTGGGTCGTCCCCCCCTGGGAATCCCATCCTGCGATCTCCGAAGGCGCTGTCCCCCTGGTCCTGGAGCCGGGCCAGGCCTTCGGCACCGGCAAACACTGTACCACGAGGCATTGCCTCGCCTTCCTGGAAGAGGTGGCCGGGAACGAGGGAGGCCTTCCGCCTTCCTTCCTGGATGTCGGCTGCGGATCGGGTATTCTTTCGATCGCCGCCCGGCGACTGGGAGCGGGCCGGGTGGTGGGCCTGGACATCGATCCGGATGCCCTCTGCGTGGCCCGCCGGAACCTCGAGTTGAACCGGATTTTCGGGGAAGTCCTGCTCGTGAACGGCTCACCGGCGTGCCTACGGGCCGGTTTCGATTTGATCGCGGCCAACCTCGATGCTACAACTCTTCTCAGACACGGGGTGTCCCTCCGGAGCATCGTGGCCCGGGGAGGAGTCGCCATCCTCTCCGGCATGCTCACGGAAGAGGCCCCCGGCGTGCTCGCTTCATTCGAAGAGGCAGGCTTCCGCGCTGTAGCCGAAAAGACGGAGCACGAAGAGGGCTGGACGTCTCTTCTCCTGAGGGCGCCCTAACGGTTCTGGACGCATGACGAAACCCGGATCGATGAAACAACCGTACTGTGCAAGGAGGTTGTTCGTGCCGGAAATCTCCGGCCCGGGACGGGAAGTGGTCCTCACCGGCCCTTCCCGGCGGTATATCCGGGATGTCCTCCGCATGGGGCGCGGGGATTCCCTCGTCCTGTTCGACGGCAGCGGCATGGAGTACACGGCTGCCATTCTCGAGGCGACGCCGAGGAACGTAACGCTCCGGATTCTGGGAGAACAACCGGGCGATCGGGAATCGCCGCTCCACATCGGGGTTGGAATCGGGCTCCTCAAGGCCAACAAGATGGACCTCGTCATCCAGAAGGTCGCCGAGCTGGGCGTGCAGGAGATTTGCCCCGTCTCGGTCCACCGATCCGTGAGCGCCCTTGACCCGGACCGCGCACAAGGAAGGCGGGAACGATGGCGGACCATTGCGCGGGAGGCATCGCGCCAGTCCGGCCGGTCCACTGTGACGGATGTCGGGCCGGTACGGCCCTTTGAGAAAATGATCGAATATTCCAAAGTCGCCGACCTTCGCCTGCTCTTCTCGACAGAGGCCGGTCGGCCCCTGGAGCTGCTCGCACAACGGCCGGCGGCTCGGCCGCAACGGGTGTTTCTGCTCGTCGGCCCGGAGGGAGGCTTTTCCCCCGAGGAGGAAGAGGCCGCCCTGGGAAAGGGCTTCCTCCCTGTGGGCCTGGGCCCGCGCATCCTGCGTGCCGAGACGGCCGCCATCATTGCAGCAGGGATCGTCCAGTATCGGTTCGGCGATCTCGGCGGAGACCCGCGAAATCGACCACCCGTCGACCCATGAACAAATTGCCAGGAAAGAGGTGAAGAGATGCAACCCCCGAACGTCGTCACGTGCCCGGTCTGCGGCAGACCCAACAACCGGGCCCAGGATCAGTGCTCCTTTTGCGGCGCGAACCTCGAGGCCGCTTCACCTCCTGCTC
>WFRX01000385.1 GCA_015486285.1 bacterium | reverse complement strand
GCCCTGAGTTCTTTCGCCCCGGGCGCGGCGGACGCCGCCGTAGAGCCTGTTGACGGCCCGTGAGCCCGCCTTTTGCGGCCGGCTGAAGCCTTGCCCGCCCCTACCCTCGGGCACGTTGTTTTTTTCCGCCTCGCCCCTTGTTGACAAACCGCGATCGAGATGGTAAAAATATGAATGAATATTCATTCATCCCGGCGGGAACGGCTTTTTCAGCTTTTCATGTACGAAATCCTGTGTGTCCATCCTCTGCCCCATCCGATCGGGCGAAGCAACGAGAAATCGGTATGGCCTTTAAAGAAAAAGACCGGGGAAAGCACGACCAGATCATCGAGGCCGCGGTAAAGGTTTTTGCAAAGAAAGGCTTCTATAACTCGAAGGTTTCCGAAATCGCCCGCGAAGCAAGCGTCGCGGACGGCACCATCTACCTCTATTTTAAGAACAAAGACGATATCCTGATTTCTCTTTTTGAGGAGAAGATGGAGCTTTGGATCCAACGTGTGGGAGAAGCCATTGCCGAGGTGAGCGATCCTCTCGAGAAGGTGCGGGCCTTCGTGGCTCAGCACCTTTTCATGATCGAGGAGCACAAGCATCTGGCCGAGGTGATGCAGATCGAGCTGCGCCAATCCAGTAAATTCATGCGGCGGTACGTGCCCGTGAAGTTCCTCGAGTATCTGGACCTCATCGGGAAGATCGTCGAGGAAGGGAAACAGGCGGGTGTCATTCGCGAGGATGTGATTCCGGCCATTGCCAAACGGGCGATTTTCGGCGCCCTCGACGAAATGTTGCTTTACTGGGTCCTGGCGAAGCAGCCGAAATACAGCTTGGAGGAGTCGATCGAGCAGTTGAGCCACTTGTTCATCGACGGGCTCCGGGCCAGGAAGGCGGACGGGGGGCAACGGAACCCTGCGCAGCCCGCTGTGTGAGCCGGCATGCATCCCCTGTACACAAACGGACGGCGGCTCTTGGTTACGTGCACCGGAGACGAAATCAGGGCGTGAAGCACTTCGGGCAAGAAACGAACGAGGAGCGTGCGAAGGCGTGCCTGTCGTGGGTACTGCGCGCTCCATTGAAGGGCCTGCGTATAACAGCTATAGGCTTGATGATTGGCTGAGGGAAGGCGAAGTTTTGAGGGTAACGGGCAACTGGCAGAAAACGATCAAAAGGAGGTAAGGCCGTGGATATCCTGGTTTGCATGAAGCAGGTGCCGGACACAGAGACAAAGATTGTGATCAACCCGGAAGGCACTGGGATCGTGACCGACGGAATCAAGTACGTGATGAATCCGTACGATGAGTTTGCCGTCGAAGAGGCCCTGAAGATCAAAGAGAAGATGGGCGGTACCGTAACGATCGTCTCCATGGGCCCGCAACGGGCGACCGAGGCGATTCGTACAGCCCTCGCCATGGGCGCCGACAAGGGTGTGCACCTGTGCGATGATGCCTTTGAAGGCGCGGACAGCTACAGCACCGCGAAGGCCCTCGCCGCGGCTATCAAGCCCCTCTCCTATGACATCATCCTCGGCGGGAAGCAGGCCGTGGACCATGACAACGCGCAAGTTTACGCCGCTCTGGCGGAACTGCTGGACATCTCCCACGTCTCGATCGTCACGCAGCTCGATGTCGCCGAGGACGGAAAGAGCGCCGTGGCACAGCGGGAGGTCGAGGGAGGAGCCAGAGAGGTGATCGAGGTTTCCCTGCCTGCATTCATCGCCTGTCAGAAAGGCTTGAATGAGCCCCGATATGCCTCCCTGCCGGGGATCATGAAGGCCAAGAAAAAGCCGATCGACGTCATCGACCTCGCCAAGAGCGGCCTTTCCGCCGACGAAGTCGGCGAGAAAGGGGCCAAGTTGAAGATCAGGAAGTTTTTCCTTCCGCCGGAAAGAGAGGCCGGAAAGATTCTGGAAGGCGAGCCGGAAGAGCTGGCCACACAGTTGGTCAAGCTTCTCAGAGAAGAGGCCAAGGCCATCTGAGTCTTTTGCGCGGGGAGGAACTCCCGCGGCGTTGAGAGTCTGATACCGGAGAATTTCATATTTATCAGGATAGGAAGGAGACAGGACGATGCCACAGGGAATCTGGGTGATTGCTGAACAGAAGGAAGGAAAGCTCAAAAAGGTAACCCTTGAGATGCTTTCCAAGGCAAGGGAAATGGGCCAGGAGGTGACGGCGCTGCTGCTCGGGTCCGGGGTGGAAGGGCTTGCCGCCGATTTGGGGCAGTACGGAGCGGACAAGGTGCTCGTCTTTGATGCCGAGGTTCTGAAGGACTACAGCACGGATGCGTACACCAAGGTCATCTGCGATGCGGTGAAAGAGGGAGATCCGAGTGTTTTGCTGGGGCCGGCTACCGCTTCGGGCAAGGACTTTCTGCCCAAGGTGGCCGCAAGGCTCGGCACCGGGCTGGCGAGCGACTGCACCGATCTCTCCATGGAGGACGGAAAGCTTGTGGCCACGCGGCCCATGTATGCCGGGAAGTGTCTGGTCGAGACGGTGGTGCCCGACGCAACTCCGCAGATGGCATCCATCCGGCCGAACGTTCTGGCCGTGGGCGATCCGGATGCATCGAAGTCGGCGGAGGTCGTCAAGAAGGACGTGAACGTCACCGATGCGGACCTGAAGGCGGTTCTCAAGGAGGTCATCAAGGGCGCCAGCGAGAAGGTGGACCTGACCGAGGCAACCATCATCGTTTCCGGCGGCCGGGCCATGAAGGATGCGGACAATTTCAAGATTCTCTGGGACCTGGCGGACGCGCTGGGCTCCGGCACAACGGTCGGCGCATCCCGTGCCGCCGTGGATTCGGGATATGCGACGCATGACATGCAGGTCGGCCAGACCGGAAAGGTGGTCAACCCGAACCTGTACATCGCCTGCGGAATCTCCGGCGCGATTCAGCACCTTGCCGGCATGCGGACTTCCAAGGTGATTGTGGCGATCAACAAAGACCCCGAGGCTCCGATTTTCCAGAAGGCCGACTACGGGCTCGTGGGAGATCTGTTCAAGATCGTTCCCCTTCTCACTGAGGAGGTGAAGAAGCTGAAGGCGCAAGATTAGCGTTCATGAACTAGAGGAGAATCGTCCATGACAGAACATGTGCCGGGATGGTTTCCGGGCGGCACCCCGACGAATATTTTGACGGCGGTGCTGTTCCTGGGCGCCGTAGGGATATTCGCCTATGTGGCTTACCGGCTTGTCAAGATCCTCTTGCTGGGAGCCCCGGAGGACCGTTTCGATCGAATCGGCGACCGGATCAAGGGAGTCCTCGTCTTTGTGTTCGGGCAGCGTCGTGTGATCCGGGAGCCCTCCGGGTGGGGACACTTCGTGATCTTCTGGGGGTTCCTCTTCATCACCGTGGGTACGGTGGAGGGCTTTGTCCGGGGCGTCTGGCCGGGCTTCACGTACCGAACGATCCTCGACCCCCTTCATCTCGGCTTTCTGTATCTTCCGCTGAACCTTGCGATCGACCTGATCAGCTTCGGTGTGCTGATCGCCCTTTGTATCGGTTTCTATCGCAGGTATGTGGTGAAGCCACTGCGGCTGGAATCGGATGATCCCCACGCAAAGGTCGATGCTACGATCATCATGTGTCTGATCTTCGTCCTGATCATTTTCATGTTTCTCGAGCGGGGCGCGGATATCAACATCGGGCGGTACGAGGGATCGCTCGCCATCGGCTCACCTGCGTGGGCGCCGATCTCCGCGTTGGTTGCAGGGCTCCTCGGCGGGCCGATTGCTTCGGATGTACAGCTCGGACAGCAGATGGTCTTTTATTCGATCTTCTGGTGGATCCACAATCTGATCATCCTGGGCTTCTTGATCTACATCCCCTTTTCCAAGCATCTCCACCTTCTCGGCGCCATCCCGAACGTGTTTTTCCGTTCCTTCAAGCCCCGGGGGGAACTCCCCACGATGGATTTGGAGGACGAGACGGTCGAGAGTTACGGCATTTCGAAGATCGAGGAATACACCTGGAAGCAGCTGCTGGACGAGTTCGCCTGCACGGAGTGCGGTCGATGCCAGGAAAACTGTCCCGCCTTTCTCACCGACAAGAAGCTGAGCCCGAGCCGCGTCATTCACCACATGAAGCTCCATCTGAAGGAAAAGGGCCGGATCCTGATCGGCGGAAAGCCCGAGGATGCCCTGAGCGACGAGGAGAAGGCGGCCCTGGAGACGCAACTGATCGGGGATGTGGTGACCGAGGAGGAAATCTGGGACTGCACGACCTGTGCGGCCTGCATGGAGAACTGCCCCGTTTTCATCGAGCACGTGCCGAAGATCGTCGACCTGAGAAGGTATCTCGTCCTCACGGAAAGCCGCTTTCCGTCGGAGGCGCAAGGCGTTTTCCGCAACATGGAGACGAACTACAACCCCTGGTCCATGGGGTACGCCAGCAGGGCGGACTGGGCCAAGGATCTCGACGTGAAGACCTTTGCAGAAGCGGGAGAGGCGGATATCCTGTACTGGGTGGGTTGTGCCGGTTCTTTCGACGATCGGGCAAAGCAGATCAGCCAGGCCATGGTCAAGATCCTCAACGCCGCCGGGGTCAATTTCGCGATCCTCGGTACGGAGGAGATGTGCTGCGGCGATTCGGCGCGCAGGATGGGCAACGAGTACCTTGCGCAGACGTTGATACAGGGCAACGTGGAGGTGATGGCGAATTACAAATTCAAGCGGATTCTCGTTACCTGCCCTCACGGCTACAACACCCTGAAGAACGAGTATCCCCAGTTCGGCGGCAGCTACGAAGTGGTGCATCACACGGAGTTTCTGCTCGAGCTCCTGCGGGCGGGCAAGCTGCCTCTGCCCAAGGGATTGAACGGCAACGGCGTGGTCACCTACCACGACTCCTGCTACCTGGGACGTTACAACGAAATCTACGATCCGCCCAGGGAGCTGCTTGCGGCCATCCCGGGGGCGAAGCTCGCGGAGATGGACCGGATTCGGCACAAGAGCTTCTGTTGCGGGGCGGGGGGAGGCAGGATGTGGCTGGAAGAGACCGTGGGCGAGCGTATCAACGAAAAGCGGTCCGAGAGCGCGATCCAGTCCGGTGCCAAGACCGTGGGCGTTGCGTGCCCGTTTTGCTTGACCATGTTTGAAGATGGAATGAAGGCAAAGGGAGAAGAGGAGAATATTCGGGTTGCGGATATCGCGGAGCTGATTGCTGCGGATCTGTAGTGGATGTGGGGCCCTCGATTTTCGAGCGGATGCGGAATGTTGCACGGACCTGTGATCCGAGGGCTGACGATATTCGTGCCGGAAGAAGGGACCTTGGGGCCTCTCGATGGTTGCAACGGATGGTTACCCGTGAAGGTTGAACAGAGGCCACGCGAGTTCGGGAATTTTGCCATGCGAAGAGCGGATATCTGTTGAAGGGTTCCCCTTTCCGTCTTCCCTCCATGCCTTTTTTGTCAACCGCTGTCTCCCCCGGGGAGACAGCGGTTTTTTTTGTGCGCCGGGGACGATCCGACATCCTCCCTTTTCAGGGGTAGGGCTTGTTGACGAAACTCCGGCTTTCCTATAGATTTTCCTCTGCCTTCTTTCCTGGAAAGGGTGCGGAACAGCATGATCTCCGAGGATACGATCGGCCGATTGTTCTGGAACCGGGTGCGGCGCTACGGGCCCCGAACGGCCTTGCGCATGAAGCGGACGGGGCGATGGCAGGACATCAGCTGGGAGGAATGGGGGCGGAACGTCAGGCGGTTCGCAATGGGCCTGGCGGCACTCGGAATGGAGGCCAGGGACAAGGTGGCCCTCCTGAGCGAGAATCGCCCCGAGTGGACGTACGTGGATCTGGCCGTCTTGTCGGCAAACGCGGTGGATACCCCCATCTACCCGACCAGCATCCCTGAACAGGTGGAATACATCGTCAAGGACTCCGGGTCGCGGTTCATCGTTGTTTCAACGGAAGAGCAACTGGAAAAGGTGCGGGAAATCAAGGGCCGCCTTCCGGGCCTCGAGAAGGCGATCCTCATGGATCCGGAAGGGGAGCATCGGGAGGAATGGGTTCTTTCCTTCGCCGAGGTCCAGGAGCTGGGCGACGCGCGCGGGGAGCCGGCCCTCTTCGAGGAGCGGTTGGAGGCGGTCGAGACCGAGGATCTCGCGACCCTGATTTACACTTCCGGTACCACAGGCACTCCGAAAGGGGTGATGCTCACCCACAACAACTTCATATCGAATGCGCGGGGCGTGCTCGAGGTGCTTCCCATCACCGAATCCGACATCGCCCTGAGCTTTCTCCCCCTGAGCCACTCTTTCGAACGTCTGGCCGGCTATTACGCCCTGGTCGCCGGGGGCGGAACGATCGCGTACGCGGAAAGCATCGACAAGGTGCCGGACAACATCCGGGAGATACGCCCTACCGTCATGTGCAGCGTGCCGCGCCTGTATGAGAAGATGCATGCACGGGTTCTCGCGACGATCGAGGCCGGTCCCGCCCTGAAAAAAAAGATGTTCTCCTGGGGGATCGGCGTGGGCGGCGAGGTGAGCAGGCGAATCACCTCGAAGCAGGAACTGCCCGGGTTCCTCAACCTGAAATACAAGGTGGCCGACAAGCTGATCTTCGAAAAACTCCGGCAGAGGATGGGGGACCGGCTCCGTTTCTTCGTTTCCGGAGGCGCCCCGCTGGCGCGGGAGATCGCCGAGTTTTTCCATGCGGCGGGCATCCTGATCCTGGAGGGCTACGGGCTGACAGAGACCACTCCGGTGATCAGCGCGAATCGTCCCGACGCTTACAAATTCGGTTCGGTCGGGCAGCCCCTGCCCAATCTGGAGGTGAGGATTGCGCCGGACGGAGAGATTCTGGTGAGGGGCCCGAGCGTGATGAAGGGCTACTACAACCGCCCGGAGGAGACCCGGGAAGTGTTGAGCGAGGACGGCTGGTTCGCCACCGGGGACATCGGCTACCTGGATCAGGACAACTTCCTTCACATCACCGACCGGAAGAAGGACATCATCGTTACCGCCGGCGGCAAGAACATCGCGCCCCAGAACATCGAGAACCTTCTCAAGTTGAATCGGTTTATCGAGCAGGTCTGCATCATTGGAGACAGGCGCAAGTATCTGACCGCCCTGATCAGCCCGAGCTTTCCGGAACTGGAGGACTTTGCGCGGGAGAACGGGATTCCCGCCGAACCGCGGGAGCAACTTGTCGAGCATCCGCGGGTCCGGCAGATCTTTCAGGAAGCCATCGACGAAGCGAACGTCCGTCTGGCCAGATATGAGCGCATCAAGCGCTTCGCGGTCCTCCCCGTGGAGTTCAGCCAGGAGACCGGAGAGCTTACTCCGACGTTGAAGGTCAAGCGGAAGGTCGTGGAGGCCCGGTTCCAAGAACAGATCGATCGGATGTATGCTGAATGACCGATTCCTCGAGGTGCGCCGGAAACTCGAAACGGATGCAGGGGCGGGCGATTGTGCCGGACGGCCCCCGTGGAAGATCGAATCGTGGAAGCGTCTCCGTCCTGCCCGGTCGCCGCCTGCGGCCTTTCCTGCTTGTGCCGGCCCTCCTGGCTTTGCTGACCGCCTGCCCGGTGCCGGCAGGCGCAAGCTTCTTCAACACCTTCGGCGCGAGCGCAAAGGGCATGGCCCTGGGAAATGCCATGGCCGCCATCTCGAAGGGCTGGGCATCGGTCTACTACAACCCCGCCGCACTGGCCCTTTCCAAGGATATCGAGTTTTCCGTCGGGGTCTTCAGCGCAAACCCTTCGATCGAGACGGACTTCGTGGAGGGCCCGGACCAGGATCTTCCCCAGTTTCCCCGCCAGCCACCGAGCCTGGATAGCATCACCGGCCCCTCTTTCGGGCTCGTGTTGCCGATTCAGCGGATGACGCCGAAGCAACTTCCCGTACCCGTGGCGCTCGGCTTCGGCGTTTTCGTGCCCCGGCAGGCCCTGGTCACGACAAGAGTGATCGATCAAACCTTCCCCTTTGACGTCATCTTCCAGGAACGCAATGCGAGCCTTGCCTTTCATTTCGGACTGTCCTCCCGCATCACCTCAGCGCTTTACCTGGGCGTCGGCCTGGTCTGCCAGTTTGTCACACCGGCCAACGTGCAGCTTACCGAAACCGCCGACAGCCCGGTCGAATTGACGGCCCGGCTGGGCGCGCCGGCCGTACTCGCGGGGCTTCTTCTCAGGCCCATCGAGCGGCTCCGGATCGGCCTGGTTTATCGGCAGAAGAGCCAGATCGAGTCGCACTGGAACGCAGTGGTCCAGACACGGTTCCCCCTGTCGATCAGTGGAAATCCGGACACGGCCTACTCCCTGTACCGGCAGACCACCCTGGAACGAGAGTATGTAAGCGGTTTCAATCCGGAGAACGTGTCCTTCGGGGCCGCCTATCGGATCACCGAACGCTGGCGGATCACCGGCGAGGTGACCTGGTACCGGTGGAGCGGCTACAAGGGGCCTCTCGGTGCCGGCCTGGAGTCCGAATTCAACAACACGATAGTGCCGAGAATCGGCGTCATCTACCGCATCACCCGGAAGCTGGAGGCGCGGGGTGGGTTCTACTATGAACCCACGCCTGTGACGAACCAGGCGACCGGGTTCTACCCGATCGGTAATGACCGGTTCGTGCCTTCCGTCGGCGTGGGCTACACCTTCGACGCCCCCTGGGGCATCCTGGCCAAGCCGATGACCGTGGACGGCTTTTTCCAGTACCACTTCCTGAAATCCGAGGATTTCAATCGGGCCGTTCCGGATAACCCCATTACGAGGAACCCGGACCTGACCTCGAGCGGCAGCGTGTATAATCTGGGTGTGGAGCTGACGTTCCGATTCTAGTGGGCCCCCTGTTCAAGACGAGACTTGCTTGGGCTCCGTCTCCCCCCCGTGTCTACAAAGTCGGCCTGCGTAAATCCAGCCGCGACAGGCGATCCCACCGGGTGCCCCGCCCTGCCCCTCGCTATCCACGGAGCCCCGAGATGGGGGTCAGGCCTTGCTT
>WFRX01000384.1 GCA_015486285.1 bacterium | reverse complement strand
GTTCTACCGCGACCTGAGCCGGCTCCATCCGGAGGGACCGGTAAAGGACCTCTTGGCCAGGATGGCCGACGAAGAGCTTCGGCACAAAGAAAAGGCTGAGTATCTTTACGCAAACACGGCCTTCCCGCAGACCTCCGGGGGCTGAGGGTCCGCCCCTGTCGCGTCTCGATCCCAAGGCCCGGCAAAGGGTTGTTTTCTGGAGTTGTTTATGATAAGGAGTGGCTTCCGTTGATTTTCGCGTGCTGTTTGCTGAAAGCCTCCTTGCACGTTGGGCACAGGTGAACCAGGACAAAAAGAAAAGATTCCCATGCTATCCCCATACATTCCCGTTTTCGTAGGCATTCTGTGGGCCGCCCTGCTGGCGGCCGTTCTCATCGGCGTCTCACTCCTTTTCGGCCCCAACCGGCCGACCCCCGAGAAGAGATCCACGTACGAATGCGGGATCGACCCGATGATCGGGGATGCAAGGACCCGTTTTTCAATCAAGTTCTACGTGGTGGCCGTCCTGTTTCTTCTCTTCGACGTTGAAGTGGTGTTTATGTATCCATGGGCCGTCCTTTTGAAAAGGCTCGGCCTCCTCGGGTTGATCGAGATGATGACGTTCCTGCTGGTCCTCGTCGTGGCCTTCGTATACGTCTGGAAGAAGGGTGCCTTGAATTGGGAATAGAAACCTCCAGTATCCTGCGCAACACTGCGCTCGTAGAACCCGTTGACGCCATCTTGAACTGGTGCCGCGAGTATTCCTGCTGGCCTTACGCCTTCGGGACCGCCTGTTGCGCTATCGAGTTCATGGCTGTGGCGGCCAGCCACTATGACATTTCACGATTCGGCGCGGAGGTGATCCGGTTTTCCCCACGCCAGGCGGATCTGCTCGTCGTCTCCGGGACGATCAGCGAGAAGATGGCGCCGATCCTCAAGAAGATCTACGACCAGATATGCGAGCCCAAATGGGTGATGGCGCACGGGGCCTGTGCATGCTCCGGCGGCATTTACGATAATTACTGCACGGTTCAGGGAATTGACACCATCATTCCCGTAGACGTCTACGTACCGGGTTGCCCTCCCACACCGGAGGCGTTCCTCGACGGCCTGATCAAGATCCAGAAGATCATCGAGGGAGAATCGATTCGCGATCCGAAGTACTGCGGAGAATAGGAGCATCCGGAGCCTTGGCAAACGTCGTCGTTCAAACCCTTCTCGAGAAGTTCCCCGAATCCGTCTCGCCCGCCCCGGACTTCCGGGATGAAGAGGCCGTCTGTGTGGCCCGGGAGGGACTTCCCGAGGTGCTCCGTTTCCTTTACGCCGACCCGGACACGGAATACCGGCTCCTCGAGGACATTTGCGGGGCCGACTATCCGGAACGGGAAAAGCGGTTCGAGGCCGTCTACCACCTCTACTCGGTAAAGACGGCCCGGCATCTCCGCCTCAAGGTGGGGATCGGCGAGGAAGATCCGACCCTCCCCACGGCCACGGGAATCTGGAAGGCCGCCGACTGGTTCGAGCGGGAGGCCTTCGATCAGTACGGAATCCGGTTCGAGGGGCATCCGAATCTTCGACGGATCCTCAACCACGAGGAGTTCGTCGGCCATCCCCTCCGGAAGGACTACCCGATCAAGGGACGCCAGAAACTCACCCGTCCGTCCAACCTGGGCTGGGACGAGAGAAAATCGGCGGGCAACGGCGGCGGATCCGATGCGGAAGCCGGGCAACCGGAACAAATGATCCTCAACATCGGACCGGCTCACCCGACGACCCACGGAACGCTGCGCGTCCTGGCCAGGCTCGAGGGAGAGACCATCTTGGAAGCCGACCCGGAAATCGGCTACCTCCACCGCGGCTTCGAGAAGACCGCCGAGACGCTCACGTATCAGCAGGTCATCCCTCTCACGGACCGCCTGAATTACGTCTCCGCCATGATGAACAACGTGGGATACTGCAGGGCGGTCGAGAAGCTCCTCGGGATCGAGGTTTCCAAGCGCGTCCAGTATATCCGCGTAATCGTCTCCGAATTGTCGCGCATCATCGACCACCTGGTCTGCATCGCCGCCAACATCGTCGACATCGGCGCACTGACGCCTTACTGGTACTGCTTCAGGGAACGGGAAAACGTCTACGAACTGCTCGAGGCCCTTTGCGGGGCCCGTATGACCACATCGTACACGCGCATCGGGGGCCTGGCCCACGACCTGCCCGACGGCTGGGTGGACAAGTGCCGCGAGTACATCCGCGAGCGGGTTCCCAGGGGAATTGAAGAAACCGACACCCTGATCACGAAAAACCGCATCTTCGTGGACCGCACCATGGGCGTGGGAGCGATCTCAGGCGAAGATGCCCTCAACTGGGGATTCACCGGCCCCTGCCTGCGGGCCAGCGGTGTCCCCTTCGATGTGAGAAAGGCGAATCCCTATTACGACTACGACAAGTTCGACTTTGACATCCCCGTAGGAAGCAACGGCGACACATACGATCGATACCTCGTCCGCATGGAGGAGATGCGGCAGAGTCTGCGCATCATCGAGCAGGCCCTGGACGGCCTGCCGGAAGGCCCCATTTCCATAGAGGACAGGCGCATCTCCCTCCCCGAAAAGGAGGCGGTTTACACCAAATTCGGGGCCCTTGTTCAGCACACCAAGCTGATCGTTGACGGGATCCTTCCCCCGGAGGGGGAAATCTACTCTGTGACGGAGGCGGCGAACGGGGTGCTCGGTTTCTACATCGTGAGCGACGGCACGAAGCGTCCCTATCGCATCAAGGTGCGGCCGCCCTGCTTCGCCATTTTCCAGGCGCTGCCCCAACTCACCGAGGGGAGCATGATCGCTGATCTGATCGCCACCGTCGGAAGCCTGAATATCATTGCCGGCGAACTCGACAGGTAACGGGAAAGTATCTTGGACAAAATGTGGATTGACTATCTGGTCTGGACCGTACAAAACCTGCTCTTTCCGGTGGTCGTGCCGGTTGTACTGCTCACCGGCGTAATCCTGGCGGTGTGGATCGAGCGGCGGGGAGCAGGCTTCATTCAGGACCGGGTGGGACCCAACCGGGTCACCCTGTTCGGCTTTCGGAACGCGGGGCTGATGCAGCCGATCGCGGACGCGCTCAAGCTTCTGGTCAAGGAAGAGTTCATTCCGGAGAAAGCGGACCGGTTCCTCTTCTTCCTGGCCCCGACCCTGTCGATGATCCCCGCGCTCCTGACCTTCATGGTCATCCCCTTCGGCGACGTACTCGTCCTGGGAAAATACAGGATTCCCCTGCAGGTCGCCGACCTGAACGTGGGCCTCCTTTTCATCTTCGCCATCTCCTCCCTTGGGGTTTATGGAATCGTGCTCGGCGGCTGGTCGGCGGACAACAAATACTCCATTCTCGGCGGCCTGCGTTCCTCGGCACAGATGATCAGCTACGAGATCTCCATGGGTCTCGCGATCATCGGCATCCTGATCGTTTTCGAGTCGGTTCGACTGAACGATATCGTTCGGATGCAGGGGGATCTGTTGTTCGGCTTCCTGCCCCGCTGGGGCATCGTCGTGCAGCCTCTCGGCTTCCTCCTGTTCTTCGTTGCGGCCCTGGCGGAAACCAATCGAATCCCTTTCGACCTCCCGGAAGCGGAGGCCGAGATCGTCGCGGGCTACCATCTGGAATACTCGAGCTTCAAGTTTTCCATGTTCTTCATGGCCGAGTACGTAAACATGATGGTTGCCTCCGGGTTTATCGTGAGCCTCTTTCTGGGCGGGTGGCAGATCCCCTGGCTGCCCACGGAGGCGCTCGTCGCACACGTCGGGCCGATCCTTACGGCCGTCCTCCAGGTGGCCGCCTTTGCGGTCAAGCTCTGGTTCATCATGTGGGTCTTCGTCTGGGTTCGCTGGACCCTGCCCCGCTTCCGATATGATCAACTCATGGGACTGGGATGGCGGGTCATGCTGCCCCTGGCCCTTGCGAACATCTTTGTTACGTCGGTCGTCCCATTCGTGCTTGGAGTCTACTGAGAATGATCAAGATAAAGCCCGTCTCCCCCCCCGAGGGAAAGAGATACCCGATCAGCGAAAGGATTTACCTGGTCGAGATCTTCAAGGGGATGGGGCTGACCCTGAAGCATCTCGTCAGGAACCTGGTGACCTATCCGACCAAGAACCGTACGGTCGTAACGATTCAGTACCCGGACGAGACGAGGGAATACTCGCCCCGCTTTCGCGGAAGGCACCGGCTGAAAAAGAACCCGGATGGATCGCTACGCTGCGTTGCGTGCAAGCTGTGCGCGGAGAACTGTCCGTCCCATTGCATCTTCATCGAACCGGCCGCCTATCCCGACCCGAGCATGGGCAACTACCCGAAACGCTACGAGATCAACATTACCCGCTGTATCTTCTGCGGCTTCTGCGTGGAAGCCTGTCCGAAGGGGGCGATCGAGATGACGGAGGTCTCTGAGATGGCGGGCTCCACCCGGGCCGTCTTCGACAAGGATTTCCTCCTCGCGGACGGGGAGGAGCCTGCTCGATGATCCAGGCAATCTTTTTTTATATCTTCGCGGCTTCCGCGGTGGTGATGGCCCTTGTGGTCGTTTCCGCCAGGAACCCTATTTACAGCGCCGCGGCGCTGATCGGGTGCCTCCTGTCCGTGGCCTGCATCTTTGTGCTCCAGTCGGCGCATCTCCTGGCCCTCCTGCAGGTTCTGGTCTACGCCGGGGCGATCATGGTCCTGGTCCTGTTCGTCTTGATGCTCCTCAACCTTTCCCGCGACGAGTTGGGCCGGCGGCGGATCACCGTCCGGCGTGTCACGGGCGTCTACCTGGTCGGAGCGCTGGTCACACTGATGACGATACGGTTCACCAAGCACCTCTGGGCGCCTGCCGTCTCGCTCGAACCGGGCTTCGGAACGATCGAAGAGGTGGGAAAGATCCTGTACACAAAGTATCTCCTTCCTTTCGAGATGGTCTCCCTCCTGCTGCTGGCAGCCATCATCGGGGCGGTCGTACTGACGCGGAAGGAGAAGGGGGATGGACGATGACGAGCGAGACGCTCGTTCTCAGCATGATCCTGTTCGGTATCGGGGCCGCCGGCTTTGTCGCGCGCCGGAATGCCATCGTGGTTCTCATGTGTCTCGAACTGATGCTGAACGCGGCAAACCTTGCGTTTATCGATTTTTCAAGACAGCACATGAACATGACCGGCCACATATACGTATTCATGATCATGACGGTAGCCGCCGCCGAAGCGGCCGTGGCCCTGGCCATCGTGGTCCGTATCTTCCGGGCCCGGAAGGCCGTAAATCTGGACGAGATCAATCTGATGAAAGGATAGTTTTTTGGAAGAGGCAATCGTCTTCCCGTATCTACGGTGGATTCCGCTTCTCCCGCTGATCGGATTCCTGATCAACGGCCTGGGCGCACGGGCGGATTTGACCCCGGCCCGGGTCCGGCGGATACACTGGATCGCCTGCCTGGCGCCGTTCGGGTCTTTCCTGATATCGGTTTTCGCCTTTACAAAGCTCCTCGGCCTGCCCGCGGAGGGGAGACTGCTCACCGACACGGTTTTCACCTGGATCGCGGCAGGCAACTTTACGGCCAACCTGACTTTCAGCCTCGATCCGCTGAGTTCCGTCATGACCCTCGTCGTCACCGGCGTGGGATTCCTGATCCATGTCTATTCCATCGGATACATGCACGGGGACGGGAGCTATTCCCGCTACTTTTCCTACCTGAATCTGTTCATGGCCATGATGCTCGTCCTCGTATTGGGCGGCAACCTGCTGCTCCTGTTCCTCGGGTGGGAGGGCGTCGGCCTGTGCTCTTATTTCCTGATCGGCTTCTGGTATGAAGACCCGGAGAAGGCTTACGCGGGCCTCAAGGCGTTCGTGGTGAACCGAATCGGCGACTTCGGGTTCCTTCTCGGCCTCTTTCTCCTCTTCTGGAGCCTGGGGCAGAAGGGCGTCTGGACCATCGAATTCGGCTCGATCCAGGAACACGTCCACCTGCTCAGCCCGGCCGTCATCACCGCGGTCTGCCTGCTGCTGTTCATGGGCGCCATGGGTAAATCGGCCCAGATCCCGCTCTACGTCTGGCTTCCGGACGCCATGGCCGGCCCCACCCCTGTCAGCGCCCTGATCCATGCGGCCACCATGGTGACCGCCGGCGTCTACATGGTCGCCCGGATGCATTTTCTCTTCATCGCTTCGGATTTCGCCATGCACTGGGTAGCCTGGACCGGGGCGATTACGGCCCTCTTCGCGGCCACCATCGGCGTTTGTCAGAACGATATCAAGAAGGTCCTCGCCTACTCCACCGTCAGCCAGCTCGGGTACATGTTCGTCGGGGTGGGCGTCGGGGCATACGCGGCCGGCATCTTCCATCTGATGACCCACGCCTTTTTCAAGGCCCTGCTCTTCCTCGGAGCCGGCAGCGTAATGCATGCCATGGGCAACGAAACCGACATCCGGAAGATGGGCGGCCTGAGAAAAAAGATGCCGTGGACCTTCTGGACCTTCATCGTCGCCACGCTTGCCATCTCCGGCTTCCCGCCCTTCAGCGGCTTTTTCTCCAAGGATGAGATCCTCTGGCAGTCCTATTCTTCCCATTTCGGATCCACCGCGCTCTGGGCGGTCCTCTGGATCGCCGCGGCCGTCACGTCCTTCTACATGTTCCGCCTGGTCTTTCTGACCTTCTTCGGCGAACCGCGGGACGCTCATCTCCACGAGCATGCCCATGAATCGCCGGCGGTCATGACCGTGCCCCTGGCGCTGCTCGCCGTCGGAGCGGCTGCGGCCGGCCTGGTCGGCATTCCCGCTTCCTGGGGCTTCACCAACCTATTCGAGCACTTCCTGGAACCCGTCGTCGGCGGGCTGCCCCACGGAGCCCATGTCTCCCATGCCGTGGAGCTTCTTTTCGTGGGCCTGTCCATCGCCGTGGCGTTCGCCGGCCTTTTCCTGGCCTGGTGGTTCTACCTCCGGTCGCGGGAACTTCCCGAACGTCTGGCCGGAAGGTATGCCCGTTTGTACGACCTGGTTTACAACAAGTATTACGTGGATGAGCTTTACGACGCCCTCTTCGTGAGGCCCATCCGGAATCTGTCCGAAAAATTTCTCTGGAAGATCTTCGATGCAGGGTTCATCGACAATGGGCTGGTCAACGGAACGGCCCGCTTCTTCCAGCGCTCTGCCCGGTCGCTCCGTCGCATTCAGGTGGGCGATGTGCAGGGCTATGCATTCGCCATGGTCGTCGGCATGCTTGCGATCATAGGCTTTCTCTTGCTCTAGGAGGCTGACCGCTTCGTCCATGGAAATGATCGAGCAACATCTCATTACGATTTTCGTCTTTCTCCCGTTGGCCGGCGCCCTGTTCGTCACGGTCTTTCTGCGGGACACCCAGAAAGAAGCGATCCGCTGGGCGACATTTCTGACCATGCTCGCCGGCTTCCTCCTCTCGCTGAAGCTCTTTTTCGGGTACGACGCCGACTCGACCCAGACCATGCAGTTCGTCCAGTCCACGCCCTGGCTCCCCGAATACGGCATCGTCTACAAGGTGGGCATCGACGGGATGAGCCTCCTATTGTTCCTGATGACCACCTTTCTGGGGCCGCTGGTCATTCTTTCTTCCTGGCGCTCCATCGAAGACCGCGTCAAGGGCTTCCATGTTTCGATGCTGCTCCTGCAGACCGCCATGCTCGGCGCCTTCGTCTCCCTGAATCTCTTCCTTTTCTATATCTTCTGGGAGGCCATGCTGATCCCCATGTACTTCATCATCGGGATCTGGGGAGGCCCCAGGAGGATCTATGCGGCGGTCAAGTTTTTCCTGTACACCCTCTTCGGAAGCCTCCTGATGCTGGTGGCCATCCTGTATCTCTATTTCGTACACGTAAAGCAGTTCGGCTTCTACTCCTTCGATCTCTTCGACCTCTACCGGGTCCATCTCGCCGTGGGGCCCGAGAAGATCCTGTTCCTGGCCTTCGCCCTCTCCTTTGCCATCAAGGTCCCGATGTTCCCGTTCCACACATGGCTCCCCGACGCCCACGTCGAGGCCCCCACCGCGGGCAGCGTGATCCTGGCCGGCGTCCTGCTGAAGATGGGAACCTACGGTTTCCTCCGCTTCGCCATACCCCTGTTTCCCGCCGCCGCGGCGTACTTTTACCCGCTTATCGCCGTACTGGCCGTCATCGGGATCATTTACGGCGCCCTGGTCGCCATGGTGCAGCCCGACCTGAAGAAACTCGTCGCCTACTCTTCGGTCAGCCATCTCGGGTTCGTCATGCTCGGCCTCGCGGTCCTGAACGCGCAGGGCGTGGAAGGCAGCGTCATCCAGATGGTCAACCACGGTCTCTCCACGGGGGCTCTCTTTCTCATCGTCGGCATGATTTACGACCGCCGACACACGCGCCTGATTTCCGATTTCGGGGGGATCGCCAAGGCGATGCCGATCTTCGCAACTTTTTTCATGATCGTCACCCTGTCCTCCATCGGCCTCCCGGGCCTGAACGGGTTCATAGGAGAATTCCTGATCCTGATCGGCACCTTCAAAAAGAGTGTCGTTCTGGCCGTCCTGGCCGCTTCCGGCGTGATCCTGGCAGCGGTTTATATGCTCTGGATGTTCAAGCGGGCCGTCTTCGGGCCCCTGGACAAAGAAGAGAACAAGTCCTTGAAGGATCTCAATCTGAGAGAGATCGCCGTCCTGGTCCCGATCGTTGTGATGATCGTCTGGATCGGGGTTTACCCGCAGACCTTCTTGAGGAAAATGGACCGCTCTGTAGAAGGCCTTCTGGCCCGGACGGAACAGGTCGCCGCTCCACCGGTCCAGTCTCGTGAAAGGGACTCCATTTCTATGATGGAAAGCAAGTCGGTATATGATTTCGGGAGGCAGGGTCATGGGGATTGACAGCCTGCCCGCGGCCTTGAGCGTAATCCGGCCCGAGTTGATCCTCGCGGTAACCGCTCTGGTCTGCCTCGCACTGGATCTTCTGTACAAACCGGCGGACAAGATGCCTTGCTGGGCGGTCGCCTTTTTTGGTTCTCTGGCGGCCCTCGCCTCAACCATCGCATCCTGGGGAACCGAGCAGGAGGCATTTTCACAGCTCGTGCGCATGGACAACCTCTCCAACTTCTTCGCCGTCATCTTCCTGATGGTCGGTCTGATCACCCTGTGCCTGTCCGACAGCTATGTACAGCGGGAGGGGCTTCCGGCCGGCGAATACTACACCTTGCTGCTGATCAGCATGACCGGCATGGTCTTCATGGCACAGGCCAACGACCTCATGACGGTTTATCTCGGGATCGAGATCATGAGCATCCCGGTCTATGTGCTCGTGGCCATGATGAGCAAGAGCCCGAAAAGTCCTGAGGCGGGGCTGAAATACTTGTTGCTCGGCGGTTTTGCCTCGGCCATCCTCCTCTTCGGGATCGCGTTGCTGTACGGCGCCGTCGGCACGACGCAGCTTGCCGATATCCTCCGGCAAGCCCCTGGGGCGCTGAAGGCGTCCGATCCGCTCTTCCTGGCCGGGGTGGGACTCCTCCTGGTCGGCATGGGATTCAAGGTTTCTCTCGTCCCCTTCCACATGTGGACACCGGACGCGTACGAAGGGGCCCCCACGTCGGTAACCGCCTTCATGTCCGTCGCCGTCAAGGCGGCAGGATTTTCCGTCCTCATCCGGGTCATCGTGCTTTCCCTTTCCCCCATGGCCGTCGACTGGTCGCAGATCTTCTGGTGGCTCGCGGTCCTGTCGATGGTTCTCGGGAATGTCGTAGCCCTTGTCCAGGAAAACATCAAACGCATGCTCGCCTACTCGAGTATCGCCCATGCAGGCTACGTCCTGGTCGCCCTTACAACAGGCACGGAGACGGGAATCCATGCGGCCCTCATCTATCTGTTCATCTACGCCTTGATGAACCTCGGCGCCTTCGGTGTGGTGATCGCCGTCAGCCGCGAGGGCGATCAGGGGGTCGAGATCCGGGACTACACGGGCATGGCGCGCAAACGCCCCCTGTATGCCCTCGCCATGGCGGTCTTCATGTTCTCCCTGGCCGGAGTGCCGCCCACGGCCGGATTCATCGGGAAATTCTATGCCTTCAGTGCCGCTGTCAAGGCCGGCTACGTCTGGCTGGCGGTCATCGGCGTTCTGATGAGCGCGGTCTCCGCCTATTTCTACCTGCGAGTCCTTGTGGTCATGTACATGAAGGAACCGGAAGCCGGAGCCGAGTATTCGGCCGGACCATGGGGAGCGCCCATCGGGGCGGGCGTGAGCGTCTCGCTGTGGGTCTGCGCCCTTTCCATCCTCTTTCTCGGCATCTGGCCGGGATGGTTGAGCCACTTCGCTCAGCAGGCCCTGCAGGGCCTGACAAGCCTTCTGTAGGACGGAATGGCCGAGGTCCTGATTCCGATCCTCGCCTTGGCCCTCCTGGTGTTGCTTCTGGCCTCAGAAAGACACGGCCGTACTCCCCGGGGTCCGTATATCAAGGGATCGGTATCGGCCCTCTTCCTCCTCACCGCCTTGATACAGCCCCATCCCCTCCCGTCCTACTATTACCCCGTCCTTTTCGGGCTCATCTTCGGCTTGATCGGGGATGTTTGTCTCGCCCTGCCGGGCAACCGCGCCTTTCGGGCGGGCCTGGCCGCCTTCCTGGCCGGCCACATCTTCTACGTCTGGGCCTTTATGGGTCTCACATCTCCGGGCGACTGGGCCTCACCGTTCCAGGCGGTCCTGCTCGCGTCGAGCGCCGGGGCCTTCCTGTGGCTGCGACCACATTTGGGCAGGATGAAGGCGCCGGTAACGGCCTATCTGATCGTCATCACCCTCATGCTCATGGCCGCAAGGGCCGCGTTGCGCCATGCAGGATTGCCGGAGGCCGGCAGGTGGACCCTCTGGATCGGCGCCTTCTGCTTCTACCTCTCCGATCTTTTCGTCGCCCGTCAGCGCTTTGTGGCGGACCAGTATATCAACCGGGTCATCGGATTGCCTTTGTATTATGTTGGACAATTCTTGTTGGCCTTCTCTGTGGGGCTTCTCGCCTAGGGGGGCAGCACAGGAAGGTGCCGCTATGTTCCAGCGAGTCGTGTCCTTTGGTGTTGTCCGGGGGGCCCCTCTCCGATTTTCTTGGGCTCCGTCTCCCCCTCCCTCGAAGTCGCCCGGCGAAAATCTCCGAGCCCCCCCCCGGACAACACCAAAGGACAAAAGCGCAGATACCGTAACATAGCGACACATCCCTGTGCTTGCCCGTACAGCCGTGAAAGGGGTTGGCGAAAAGAACCCAAATACGCACATCCAACCTCCATGACTGATTGCCACTGCTATGACTGAAAACATTCCGAGGCGACGCTTGTGGATCATGATCCTGCTTGTTGGAGGCGTTTTTCTGAGCGCCTTCGGGTTCGCGGAAAGGCTCCTGGGCGCCTGCGGTTTGGAGAGGCTCGAGGCGAAAAACGCCGCCTACCTGGAATCATCTTTTCAGCGGACTCTTCAAACCTTTGCGGTCCTGTCGACCATCAAGGTGGGACTCGCCGTTGTGGAGGGGACGGAGGTAGGTGTCGGTTTCGGGCTCGAGGTGGGGGATGTCGTACAGGCCGCATACGACTACGTGGATATTGCCTGGAGGACCGTACTCGCCGGCGGAGTCGTCCTCCTCGGGACGCAATCCCTGCTGGAGGCCGCATCCCTGGCCGATCATTGGTGCCTGACAGTCACCTTCGCAATCCTCGCCCTGGCGGTGCTCACGCAAGGCCACCCGCCCAGGCTTCCCCGGATCCATCTCGCCCTCCGGCGGGCCGGCCTGTTCATGACGATCTTTACAACGGCCTGCTACCTCATCCTTCCCCTTTCGATCGCGGGCGGAGCCTGCTTGTCGAGCCGGATCACCGCCCCCTCCATCGAGGAAGCGGAATCCGGCCTCTCCGCCCTCACAGAGGACCTTTTTCCCGGAAATCAGACGAGGGATGGCGGGCTTTGGTCGACATGGGCCGGGATCAAAGAGCAGATCAACCAGACGGTAACCTATTTGAAAGAAAAATCCTCTGAGATGGTCGTCTGGATCCTGAAGCTCATCGCGGGATATCTTTTCGATTGTCTCCTGTTTCCAGTGCTGCTCTTCGTCCCGCTGGTCTGGCTCACGAGAGGAACGGCCAAGTCCCTGTTCGGTTTCGGCTGACACCGGCTCCGTGCCGGGCGGCGTTCACGGATGAAGGGGCGGCCGTGCGTTTCCCCGCCGTGAGCCCCCTCTCAGTCGGTCCTGACGAAAACGACCTCGAAACGCTGCTGTATGGCGGCCTGAAAATAGATGCCCACGAGCGCATCATTGCCCCGGTCGTAGATCAGCTCGTATGTAGAACCCGGATATCCGGCGGCCTGCAGTTCGACGAAGAGCTTGACAGTGTTTCCCTGCACCGAGGCGTCTGCCCGCGACACGTGGATGGGCCTGGGGTTGAAGTACCCCACATCCACGCGGCCCTCCGGACTCACACTTCGCACGGAAAGGATGTACCCGCCGTCCGGCCGAATCCACCGTCCGAGAAGCGGCTGAAAACCGTTCTTCCCCGCCTTGGCCGTCCCGGGCTGGCGGGCCGAGGGCGACTCTGTCTCAGCGGATTTGAGACCCGGCCGGTAAAAGGCGAAATAGACCCCGGCGATAGCGACGGCGACCGCCAGGCCGAGGCAGATCCAGTAGACGGGACCGATCTTCCCCTTGCCCGCAGACGGTAGACTCCGGCCATCCCTTTTCGGTTGTTCGCGCTCCTTCTTCCGGCTCACAGGGCCTCCTCCCCATTGTGGCATCAGGAGACCAGGGGCATGGCAGTTTGTCAAGGGACGGTGGAGCCGCATCGAGGCGTGTGGTTGAAGGCCCCCTATTCCCGACCCGAGGCGCGGTCCCGAGATCCGGGATTCTCTTCTTGACAGAAAACCGGATAGTCGATAGCACTGATTGCCGATACCAAGCAGTGATTCCATGCCGGCTTCTGTTCACGACGATCGCGCGGGGGACGCGAACCTCCCGGGCCATCTTCGAACCGCCTGTCTCTTGTCATCCAGGCATACAGATCTTTTTCGAACGCCTTGTCGAGCCTCGGGAGAGCAGGGATCCGGGCGGATTGTTCTCCAGGAAAGAGGACCTTGCGGAAACGGCCGAAGTCGATCCAAAAGAGTAGAAAGGGACGCGACATGAACGAGGCGAATGAATATGACGTCATCATCATCGGAGCCGGTCTCGGCGGGGGGCTTCCAGCCGGCTGCTACCTTCAGAAGGCGGGCGCCCGGGTCTTGATGATCGAGGCAAACCAGGAGGTGGGAACGCACTGCAAATCGAATGAGTTCTTCCCCGGCGCCCTGTGTACCCCCTGTGCCTCCGGATTCTTCGGGGGCGCCGCCCCCATGTGGGAAGACCTGGACCTGGAGGATTACGGCCTCCAGTACCGGGTGCCCGGGCGATTCTTCGGCGCCTTCTTCCCGGACCATACCAACCTGCACCTCGGGCCTGTGGACCTGGCGGGCAGCATAGAGGCGATCGCCCGCTTCTCCGAGAAGGACGCGCAGAAGTTTCAATCCATGATCGGCCCGATCATGGAGACCTTTGTCGAGATGAACGAGATGATGGTCTTCTCGCCGCCAACGCCTCGGAACCTGATCCGGGTCTACGAGATGCAGGCCGCCATCGCCGGCGTGCCGGTGGACGATTTCGTGGAGATGAATGCCTTCGAATTCCTGAACGTCATGTTCGAATCCGACCGGCTCAAGCAGGTCATGTTCCAGCCTGGATGCGCAACCCTGACCATGGGAGACCCGCTGGCCAAGGCCCAGGGGCCGCTCGGAATCATGGGCGCCTTTTATGTACCCACAGGACAGTTGAAGGGCACCAACCACTCGCTCGTGCATGCACTGGTCCGGCATTTTCTCGACCACGGGGGCACCGTGTGGAGGAACACGATCGTCGATGAGATCATCACCGAAGCCGGAGTGGCAAGGGGTGTGAAACTCTCAAAGGACTCGGTCATGTTCCCCGGCCGGACGATCATGGCCAAACACGCGGTGGTGAGCAACGTGGGGGCCAGAAAATCGCTGGAGCTGATCGGCGAGGAGGTAATGATGCGCGAGGACCCGCGCCTGGCCGTGAAGATGAAATATTTTGACAACGCCTCCCGATCCTCCAGCGTGACCATCTGGGCCCTGAAGAGGCCGCCGCAGTGGAAGAGCGCGGTCCACGACCCGTACATCATGAAGTCGGATTTCTATTACAAGGGCAAGCATTCGATGGAAGAGTGGAAATCGTGGTTCGTGGCCGAGAGGTGCGGCGACACCGAGAAGGCCTTCGGCGGATGGTGGGAAATGCTCCTGCCGGCAAACGTGGATCCCACACAGGCCTCGCCCGAAGGCTACCTGACCTTCCGGCTCGAAGAGATCCTCCCCTTCTGGTGGCGTGACGTGGACGGTAATCGCCATCCCGAAAAATGGGACGACATGAAGTGGACCCTGGTCAGGAAGCGTGAGGACGAACTGGAGCAGTATGCCCCCGGATTTAAAGAAAGCATTCTGGACGTCCTGGCCGTCTCCCCGCTCGACCTGTGGCGGGGCAACATGGCCTCCGAGTACGGCGACGGCATAGGGGGCGCCTTTCCCGCCCACCAGTCCTATCTCGACCGGATGCCCTATCGCATGCCGATCAAGAACCTGTACATGTGCAACAGCGTGTGGCCCATATCCCTGAGTTGGTGTGCCACCGGGTACAACGCGGCATGCGTGGTGGCCGAAGACATGGGGATTCGGAAGCAGCCCTGGTGGATCCACAGGCCGGGCGAATGGCTCATGAAGAACCTCGCCCGCCTTACCGTCCAGGAATGATCCAGCCGCATCTACGGAAATACCGGGAAGGAGACCAGGTCATGGGTCACAAGAACGAATTTGATGTCATCGTGGTGGGTGCAGGTCCGAACGGGCTTTGCTGCGGCGCCTATCTCGCCAGGGCGGGGGCCAGGGTGTGCGTGCTGGAAAAAAAATGGGAAACCGGCGGCGGACTTTCCACCGATGATTTTCAGTCACCCTTCCGATTCAATCTTCACGCCATCTACATGATGCTGGCCGAGCAGATGCCCGCTTACCATGACCTGGAACTGCCGGACAACAACCTGGCCTTCCTTCGTCCGGAGGCGCAGATGGCCTTTCACTACAAGGACGGCAACGCCCTGCTCCTGTACACGGATCCGAAGAAGTCGGCGGAGTCGATTCGACGATTTTCCGCCGAGGATGCGGAGACCTTCGAAAAGATGTACACAGAATTCAAGGAAATTTCGGACGAGATCCTGATCCCGGCCACGTACGTACATCCGATTCCCGGCCTGGACAACGTCATGCTCCTGAACCGGACCGAACTCGGAAGGCGTTGCGTGGAGATCTCGGAGCAGACGCCGGCGAGCATACTCGACTTCTACGGGTTCAAAGATCCCCGCATCCGGGGCGCTTTGCTTTACATCTGTACCATGTGGGGCCTGGACCCTGATTCGCCCAGCGTGGGGTACCTGATTCCCTTGTACATCTACCGGATGCTCAACGCTGCTATCGTGCGCGGCGGATCTCACACCCTGTCTTCGGCCATCCACAACGATCTCATGAGGCACAACGGCCGGGTTCTGGAGTGGGCGGACGTGACCGAAATCATCGTAAGAGGCGGAAAGGTCGCGGGTGTTCGGACATCGGACGGCCGGGAGTTCCGGGCCAGGGCCGTGGTCAGCACCCTGAACCCGGAGCAGACCTTCTTGAAGTGTCTCGACGAGAAGCACCTGCACGAGGATCTGGTGGCCGGCGTGAAGAATTGGCGGTGGGAGCCCCGAAGCTTCTACACGGCCCACTGGGGCATCAAGGGGGACGCACCGCAGTTCCAGGCGGCCGAGTCCAACCCGGACGTGAACGAGGCGCTGATTCACATCTTCGGCTACGAGACGGAAGAAGATGTGAAGGCCCATATCGCCGGGATCGATCAGGGGGAATTGCTCGAACCCGCCGGACACTTCACGTGCACCACCCGGTTCGATCCGCACCAGGCATCCAGCAGCGGCCTCTACGGTCCCCTCCATACCCTCCGGTTCGAATCCTGGGCCCCCTACGAGCTGAAGGGCAAAGAGTGGGACGACATCAAGCGCGATCTTTCCAGGCAGTGTTACGACATGGTGAGCCGTTACTCGACAAACATGGCCGACGCGAAAATACTGTTCCAGTTTTCTTACAGCCCCCTGGATATCGAGAGAAGGCTCGCGACCATGACCAAGGGCTCCTTCAAGCACGGGGAGTACAACCCGCTGCAAATGGGCTACTTGAGGCCCAACGAGGATTGCTCGCGGCATCGTACGCCCCTGGAAGGGTTGTATCTCGGCGGCGCGTCGAGTTATCCGGGCGGGATGATCCTGTTGAGCGCCGGTTACCTTGCCGCCAAGGTCGTAGTGGAAGACCTGGGGCTGGATATGTGGTGGTCGCCGCCCGAGTACATCGTAAAGGCGAAGGAGAA
This sequence comes from bacterium, assembly GCA_015486285.1. Lineage (GTDB taxonomy): Bacteria > Desulfobacterota > DSWW01 > DSWW01 > DSWW01 > S015-6. The sequence continues at coordinate 1,751 of WFRX01000384.1, read as the reverse complement.
AGGCTATATTCCATGAGCAGGGAGAGCGGCAGGTCATGCTGGACGCCTTCACGAGAACCTGCCATTGTATATGAATGGAAATGACCGTCACATGGACGAAACCGTGCAGCAAGACAAAAAGAATGAGACAGACCTTTACGATCTGAAGGCTTCACTCGAAGAGCTGCATCGGTTCAAGGCATTGCTTTTTGAGCTGTCGGCAAAGTTTGCCTCCTTGTCCGTGGATGAGATAGACGGCGAAATAGAAAACAGCCTCGAGCTGATCGCCCGGTTCTTGGGTATCGATCGTGCGCACTTGCTGGAGATGACAGAGGATGCACCGGAGGCGTCGATCACGCATGCGTACGCGATTGAAGGCATACCCACGTACGTCGGCTTGAAGGGGAGTTCGCAGTTTCCCTGGGCTTTCGACCGGATGCGCCGGGGAAAAGTCGTTCGATTCACCTGTGCCGAGGAGGAGATCAAGAAGCCGACGAAGGATCGGGAGTTCGTTGTCAGGGAAGGGATCAAGTCTCTCCTGGCCATCCCGTTGAAGGTCAGCGGATCGATCGTGGGCGCTCTCTCCTTTACCACCTTCCATTCGTGCCGATCCTGGTCGGATGAGCTGGTGAAGGATCTGAACCTCGTGGGAGAGGTTTTCGCGCATGCGATCCTGCGCAAACGCGCCCAGGAACAGATCGAGGCCTTGTCCCGCTTCGAGCAGCTGGTGTCGGAGGTCTCTTCAAAACTGGTTCATTTGCCGGCCGGCAGCGTCGAGGGCGGCATTCAAGAAGGGCTCGGCCGTATCGGCGAGTTTCTCGAGGTGGACTGGTGCAGCCTCGCCCAATTCAGTCCTCATGCGTCGACCGCCACCTTGTCTCATGCATGGATGCGCCAAGGAGTGGATCATTCGTTCGAGATATTCACCACGATGGATTTGCCGTGGTTCATCCAGCAATGGTCGAGGGCGGAATGCGTGGCATTCGAAGACCCGGACGACTTGCCTTCCACGGCAGGCATGGATAAACAAAACCTCCTGGAAGCGGGGATCCGGTCGGCCCTGTCCGTCCCCTTGGAGACCGGGGGAACGGTAATCGGAGCGCTCTTGATGAGCACCGTCCGGGCCTCCAGGGAATGGCCCGACAAGCTCGTTCAGAGGGCGAGGCTGCTCGGCCAGATCCTTGCGAACGCCCTTTCGCGTAAACACAGGGAGGAACGGCTGGAGGAGGCATTTGCTGAAATCAAGGCGCTGAAAGAACAGATCGAGGCGGATTGCACGTATCTGCGGGAAGAAATCGAAGTACAACACGACTTTCACAATATTATCGGGCAAAGCGAACCTTTGCTCGGCACCCTTGCGGCGGTCAGGACGGTCGCGCCTACGGATGTCGCTGTCCTGGTGATTGGGGAAACGGGAACGGGGAAAGAACTCATTGCACGCGCGATTCATGAGGCGAGCCTCCGAAGGAACCGGCCGCTGGTAAAAGTCGATTGCGCCGCGTTGCCCTCGAGCCTGATTGAAAGCGAATTGTTCGGCCACGAAAGAGGCGCCTTTACCGGGGCGCATACGAGGCGAACGGGTCGTTTCGAGCTGGCAAAGGGAACCACGATTTTTCTGGATGAAATCGGCGAACTTCCCTTGGAGGTCCAGACCAAACTGTTGAGGCTGCTCCAGGAAGGATCGTTCGAACGGGTCGGCAGTTCCAATACGATCCAAGTAGACGTTCGTGTTATCGCAGCCACCAACAAGGATCTCGACAGAGAGGTTCAGG
>WFRX01000383.1 GCA_015486285.1 bacterium | reverse complement strand
GATGCGTCCCACCTCTCCCCGACACCCACGCCCCGCCTGCGGGGCCCTGCCCGGGCAAAAAGGCACCTGCGCATTGGCATACATATTGCTCTCTGGGAAACCGGCGGCTCAGCAAGAAAGGCTCCTCGAATCGCCGCCCATCGAAGGCCAACTTGAAAAGAGAGGACGGGAAGATGAACCAGGCGGCCGCCATCGATTTCAAGGAGTTGATCCAGGGAGACAGGGCAAGCAACGGGAAGAGGCACTTCGAGGGCAGCTTCCTCGACTACCTCGAGCTGGTGCGGAAAGACCCGAGGATCGCGAAACTCGCCCACGCCCGCATCTACGACATCATCACCGGACCGGGCTTCCGGGTGCTGAACAAGGAAGACAACCCGAAGATCCAGCGCCTCTTCCGAAACGAGGTCGTCAAGTCCTACAAGTTCTTCGAAGATGAGTTCTTCGGCATGGAAAGGGTACTGGCCAAGGTCATCCGCTACTTCCGGTCCGCCGCCCTGAAGGGGGAAGAGAGCCGGCAGGTCCTTTATCTCGTCGGTCCCGTGGGTTCCGGGAAATCGAGCCTCATCGAGAAGATCAAGGAAGGACTGGTCCGGTCCGAGCCCTATTACGCCCTCGAAGGGTGCCCCATGAATGAAGAGCCCCTCCACCTCGTCCCCCACCATCTCCGGGAGCAGATGGAGAAGGTCCTGAACGTGTCGATCGAAGGGGACCTGTGCCCGGCCTGCCGCTATCGCCTCCGGGAGGAATTCAACAACCGCTACGAGGACTTCCCGGTCCGCACGGTCGAGTTCTCCAAACGGGCCCGTCGCGGGATCGGGGTCGTGCCGCCCGTGGACCCGAACAACCAGGACACCTCGGTCCTGATCGGCTCGGAGGACATTTCGAAGCTCGACAAATATCCGGAGGACGACCCGAGGGTCTTGAGCTTGAACGGGGCCTTCAACGCGGGCAACCGCGGCATGGTGGAGTTCATCGAGGTTTTCAAGAACGAGATCGAGTACCTCCACATCATGATCACCGCGACCCAGGAGAAATCCATCCCCTCGCCGGGCAAGCAGAACATGATCTATTTCGACGGGGTCATCGTGGCCCACTCCAACGAGGCGGAATGGAACAAGTTCAAGGCGGACCACACGAACGAGGCGATCCTCGACCGCATCGTCAAGATCGAGGTGCCCTATGTCCTCGAGCTGAGCGAAGAGGTGAAGATCTACGAGAAGATTCTCCGGAACAGCAATTTCGACGCCCATATCGCGCCGCACACGATCGAGATCGCCGCCATGTTCGCGATCCTGACGCGCCTGCACGAGACCGGCAAGTGCGATCCCATGACCAAGCTCAAGATCTACAACGGGGAAGAGGTCGTGGAAAAGGGACAATCGAAGAAGATCGATGTGGAGGAACTCAGGGAAGAGGCGGAGAACGAGGGGCTGACCGGCATTTCGACGCGCTTCATCCTGAAATCCCTGGACAACGCCCTGTCCGACAGTGAAGACAACTGCATCAACCCGATCAACGTCCGGGAAGCCCTGATCACGAAGCTCAAGGAGTCCAGCTTCCCCGAGGACCTCCGGAAAAAATACCTCGCCTTCCTCCAGGACACCATCCACAAGGAGTACCTCCAGATCCTGGAGAAGGAAATCACCAAGGCCTTTGTCCACAGCTACGAAGAGCAGGCCGAGACCATCTTCTCGAATTACCTCGACCACGCAGAGGCCTACGTGAACAAGACCAAGATCAAGGACTCGACCACCAAGGAAGAGCTCGAGCCCGACGTGGACTTCCTGAAGTCCATCGAGGAGCAGATCGGGATCACGGGGACGGCCGCCGACGGATTCCGCCAGGACGTCACCTCGTTCATGTTCTCGGTCGTGCGGCGGGGAGGCGGGATCGACTACCGGTGCTACGAGCCCCTGAAGGCGGCGATCGAGAAGAAGCTGACCACCTCGGTCCGTGAGCTGTCCCGGGTGGTCACCAAGGCGAAGACCCGGGACAAGAGGCAGCAGCAGAAGTACAATGCCATGGTCGCCGAGATGATCAAGAACGGCTACTGCGAGCACTGCTGCGAAGTGGTTCTCCGGTACGCGTCCCACCACCTCTGGAAGGATTAGGGGCGGAAACGTCATGGCTGTCTTCCGGGATTTCAAGAAAGAGGGCATCGACCGGAGCGCCGGGGACCGAAGGCGGCACCGGCAGCTCGTCCGAAAGGCGATCCGGGAGAACATCGGACACGTCATCTCGGAAGAGTCGATCATCGGCCAGAGCGGAGACAAGAAGCTCAAGGTTCCCGTCAAGGGCATCAAGGAGTACCGGTTCATCTTCGGAGAGAACGCCCCGGGCGTGGGACAGGGCGACGGGGATTCGAAACCGGGACAGGTCGTACAGCGCGACCGGCAGGGCGCGAAGGGCCTTCCCGGCGAACCCGGCGGCGACCCCGGCGAGGACGTCTACGAGACCGAAATCACCATGGAGGAATTGATCGACCTCCTCTTCGAGGACCTGAACCTGCCGGACATGGAGCGCAAGCGGTTCCACATCCTCGAGTCCGAGCGGCTGATCAAGACCAAGGGATACCGCATCAAGGGGACCCGGCCCCGCCTGAGCAAGAAGAGGAGCTTGGTCCAGAAGATCAAGCGCAAGCAGGGCCTGGAACGAAGCCGCGACGGAGAGGAGGGGGACTCCGAGCCGGTGCCGTTCCACGAGCAGGATCTCCGGTACCACCACAAGGTCGTCACGCCCAAGGTCTTCTCGAACGCGGTCGTCTTCTGCATCATGGACACCTCCGGGTCCATGGATACAACGAAGAAGTACCTCGCCAGGAGCTTCTATTTCCTCCTCTACCGGTTTCTGAAGACCCGGTACCAGAACGTTGAAATCGTCTTCATCTCCCATCATACCGAGGCCAAGGAAGTCACAGAAGACGAATTCTTCCACAAGGGGGAGTCGGGGGGAACGATGATCTCCTCGGGGTACCGAAAGGCCCTCCAGGTCATCGAGGAACGGTACAATCCCGCCCTCTGGAACATCTATGCCTTTCATTGCTCGGACGGCGACAACTTTTCGAACGACAATGCCGACGCCGTCCGCTGCGCAAGAGATCTCGCGGATGTGTCGCAGCTCTTCGGCTATGGGGAAATCAAGCCGGTCCACAGCCTTTCCTGGAGTTCCATGCTCGAAATCTACAAGGAGATCAAAAACGAGAACTTCGTCACCGTAACCATTCGCTCGAAGGACGAACTCTGGCCGGCATTTCAGAAATTTCTCAAACACGACAAATCGGAACGACGGGCCCAGGCCGCCAATGCATGACTACACGATAGCAGACCTGGAAAAATGGGACAGGCGGATCCGCAACGCGGCGGAAGACGCCGGATTGAACCCCTATCCCCAGGAATTCGAGATCTGTGATTACCATGACATGATCGGCTACGAAGCCTATGCGGGCATGCCGTCCCATTATCCGCACTGGTCCTTCGGCAAGAGCTTCGAAAGAAAGGAGACGCTCTATCAACTCGGGATCGTCGGCCTTCCCTACGAGATGGTGATCAATTCGAACCCGGCCCTCGCCTACCTGCTTCGCGACAATACGCTCCTCCTCCAGGTCCTGACGATCGCCCATGTCTATGCCCACAACGACTTCTTCCGAAACAACGCCAACTTCGAGTACACCCGGCCCGAATACACGATCGAACGATTCAAGGCCCATGCGGACCGGATCCGCTCCTACACGGAAGACCCCAGCATAGGCGCGGACAAGGTGGAGGGAATCCTGGACGCCGCCCATGCCCTCCAATTTCAGTGCCGGCGGGCAAAGAGGGTCAGGAAACGTACGCCGGAAGACCAGAAGGCCGCGGCCCTGAAGGCGGCCAGGCCGGCCGACGACCCCTTCGGGTCGATTCACAAGAAGCGGGAATACGACCCTCCCGACCTGACCCGCATCCCTCTGGAACCCGAGGAAGACATCCTCCTCTTTATCCGCGACTACAACCCGTACCTCGAAACCTGGGAGAAGGACCTGTTGACCATCGTCCTGGAGAGGGCGGACTATTTCCTGCCTCAGATCGAGACGAAGATCATGAACGAGGGCTGGGCCAGCTACTGGCACTACCGGATCCTGGACGCCCTGGACCTGGATCAGGCCCTCCGGCTCGAATTCTTCAAGCGCCACAACCAGGTCATCCGTCCCTTGCGGGGCGGGATCAATCCTTATCATCTCGGTTACAAGCTCTTCGAAAACATCCACCGGCGGTGGGAGACACCCTCCCGGGAGGAGCAGGATGAATACGGCCGGCCCGGGGGACAGGGGCGGGAGAAGATCTTCCAGGTCCGGGAATCCGACAGGGACGAATCCTTCCTGAGACAGTACCTGACCGAGGAGCTGATGCGGGAACTCGACCTATTCCAGCACGAGAAAAAGGGGAGCGACCGGGTGATCACGCACGTCCCCACCCCGGACGACTGGGAGACGATCAAGGAGACCCTGCTCAGGAATGTAGGGCTCGCCGGGATGCCGGTCATCACGATCGTAGAGGTAAAGACGCAGGGTACCCAGGAGATGATCCTGCGGCACGAGTATGACGGCAGGGAACTGGAGGCCGAGTATGCGGACCGGACCCTCCGGTATGTCCAGAAGCTCTGGGGGAAAAAGGTCGTCCTGGAAACACGCCTGGCCGGGGAGTGTTGCCGGATGAGCTATGGCGGAACAGGCGACAAGGTCGAAGTCTCCCGGTCCTGATTCCCGTTGCCGGCCGGGACCTCCCCCCGGCTAAAAGAAGAACTTCCCGTACAAGGCGACGCCTGAATAATCGAAGTCGAGCTTTCCGTTCCATCCGCCGCCCAGGAAGTCGTCTCCCCCGTCCCCGTCGATTTGGATATGAAGGAAATTGAATCCCATGCCGAGGCCGAAGAACCTGCAGACGTGGCCTTCCAGGGCGATGTTCGCATCCATCAACAGGCCTTCAAAACCGGAGAGGTCTATGTAGAAGACATCGAAGCTCTGCTTGAGAAAAACCCTTTTCGTGATCGCGATATTCCCCCGGAGGCCGAGCACCGGAAGGGGCAGGGTAGTCGACTCCGCGAGGATCTGTTCGTCAAAGGAGCCTTCCTCCCCCCCGGCCGACCCCTCGCCGGAGACACGCAGCTTGGCTGTCACATCCAGGATATGGAAGCCGAGGCCCACCCCCAGGTCGACGCGGTCGTCGTTCCAGAAAGAGAAAAAATAGCCGGCCTTGTATATTTTCAAGTCGAACTTGGTCTCTGCCAGGCCGCCGGCCTTGATATCCTCTTCCGGTATGTCGAAGTCCAGGGTCTTGTCGGCATTGCGGGAGAGATCGTAGTAGCTGAAATAGAAATGATGGCGGCGCCATGCCCGGTACTCGGCATCCAATCTGAACTGGGCCGTCGTTGAGTCCAGGCCGAGGGCGTCCTCGAGATTCAGAACCAATCCACCCCCAGCCGCGCCCAGGCTGACATCGCTCGTAAAGTTGGTAAGGAAAAAGCCCAGGGTGAGGCTGCACTTTTCCCAGGGCTGATCCGAAAGCCAGGGCCTGCCCCGCTCGTACGCATCCGCCGGGACGGCCCGACAAGCCAGGAAGAAAAACAATGCCATGATGCAGATACCGACTGTTCTCTTCATTGATGCTCCCCCCATAGTGCATCATCAATGAGGGCAATCTAGTACAAGCCCCCACCAAATGCAACCGTTTTCTGCCGTTTCGACCCTCCCTGGAAGACAGATCAGAGTTCCCCGGCCGCTTCCTCAGCCCGATGTCGCAGCTCGTCGTCTTTGGTGGTCATGGAAATGATATTCAGTTTGGAACGGAACCCCTGTTGTTCTTCCAGGCCCTTGTCCGGATAAAGGGCCTTCAATCCCTGAATGGCCGCCATGACGGTGCCCGGCTCCTTGCAGTCGAGCAGAAGCATCAGGGTGCCCCAGTCATCGGGCACGCCGTACTCCTTGATGTATTTCTTGACGGCCGGTTCGAATTTCTTCGTCCCGCAGGAAAGATGGATTTCGTTGCGCGCCTTCTCCTGTGCCGGGTCCACCTTCTTGCTCTTATTCCGATTCCCCTGGAAGAGCCGGTCCGCCTCACGCAGGATCTGTTTGCGCACCCATGGCGAGCTTTGCCCCATGGCGAAATCGTCCTGGCCTACATGCCGGCTTCGGTCCTTTCGCCGGTCGCGTTCTCTCCAGCTCGGCCTCTCCCGGAAATCATCGTCACGGTAGTCTCCCACCTGTCCTTCTCCTCATTTCGTTCTTGTTTGTATCCGCGGCCCTCTCATCGGGACATCTGCGCCTCAAGTTCAACCGGGGTGGAAAAAGCGAAGGTTCCGGCGCGGACGTTTCGGTTTCGTATGCTAAAGATACGGGGATTGGGTCTCAAGGCACCGGGAAGATAACACGTGCGTGTTCGCAACACCTATTGTCTCTGAAATCAGGGATTTGTCAAGCTCGAATTTCTCAAAAAGGATGCCCCTATTGAACCGCCCTTTCGCCTTCTTCGTCCTTGTGCTATTTTCTTGGGAAAAGCATGGTAAGGGATTCGAGTGGATCGATGATGGGAACAGAAAAGCCGAAGGCATCGGACGGAAAGGCCGAAAGGCTCGGACGGACGCTTCACGAGATGCTCCGCCGGGTGCAGGAAGAACCCGAGAGGCTTCTCGAGGCCTTCCCCGGTCTCCCCCTTGCGGAACAGCTCAGCGTCCTGCTGCTCGCGCCGGCCCGGCTCCGGCAGGATCTCATCCTGTCCTCGCCTCGGGCCGCCAGGCTTGTCCCCATGCTCCCGGAGCAGGAGGTTTACCTCACCCTCAAGGAAGTCGGCTTCGAAGACGCCCTGCCCATCCTGTCCCTGATGAGCCGTGAACAGATCCATTACTTGAGCGACCTCGAGGCATGGCACAAGGAACGTTTCAAGGCCCCTGATTTTCTCAAAATCATCAAGATGATCCATCAGTGCGGCGAAGACAAACTGGCTGAATGGCTGGACGCGGCGGACCCCGAACTCCTCGTCCTCCTCTTGAAGCAATATGGACACGTAACCAAGTTCGATGTGACCCAGGATCCGATGGAGGACTCGGCCCGGCAGACCGCGATCACCTATGACGGCTTCTATCGCTATCATCCGAAACAACAGAAGCTTGCGCCTCTCCTGGCCCCGGTTCTCCGGATCCTGCAGATCACCAACCCGGAACGCTACCGGATGGTCATGGAGTCGGCCTACAGGGATCTGCCTTCCGAGGTCGAAGACCAGGCGTTGCGGTTCCGCTCCGGCCGACTCTCTGAAAGAGGAATGCCCGGATTTGAAGAGGCCTGCGAAATCTATCGCCCCTTGACGGATGAAAAATTCAGAGAGTACGCCGCTGAAACGGCCTCGAGCGGGGAGGCCCCCGAAAGGCCTCCCGCCCTGTATCCGATCCGCTGGCTTCCGGCAGGTTCCTTTCTCCAGGAGGTGCTGGCGAGGCTGGAAGAACATCCGGAGACGGACCGGATCCGGATGGAGTTGGCCGCCCTGGCGAACAAGGTCCTGATCGCCGAGGGCATGGACGTCACGAGCCCGGAGCCTCTGAAGATCGCCCTCAAAAAGGTGGCCGACACGCTTACGCTCGCCCTGGAATACCTGGCGGGCCGGGACCGGGAAGAAGCGGCCGCTTGGATGACCCGCGCATGGCTGCATCATCTGTTCCGGCTGGGCACGACCCAGGTGAGAAGACTCGCCGAAAGGGCCCGCCTCGTCCGGGACCGGGCGGGATTCCCGTGGATCGACAGGCTTCACCTGCTGGCCGACAGCCCCCTCGAGGACACCTTGCAAGGACTGCTCAAGCCGCGGCCGCTGTTTTATCAGGGCCCGGGCAGGGAAGGGCCTTCCGAGTTCCGGGACTTCGCAGGCATGGAGGATCTCCGCATCACGACAGCGCGAATCGCAGCCATCGAGGCCCTGGCCCAACTCTTCTCGAGGCATCTCCACCTGCCCCCCGGCGAAATCAAACAGGCCTGCCTGGAGGCCGGCCTCGGCGACCAGATCGACCAGGTCACATGGTCACAGGTTCTCCAAACTACGTGGGCGGTTCGTACGCTGACCGGCCAAACGAAGTTCCGCCCGTTGGCGCCCGACGAGTCGCGACAGTTTCTGCGTACCGCCTTCACAGGGGCGCCCGGGACCCCGGCGAGGAGGCTCGACCCCGGGTTCACGCAGACCCTCATCCTCTGGACAACCGAACGAACAGGCCCGCTGGACGATGAAGCGCAGGCAATCATCCGGGACTGGATCCGTTCAGGGGCCCTGAAGACCGAGGAGGAACTGGGAGGCCTCGATCCCGAGAAGCCGATCGACAGCCGCTTCATTCATTGTCTTTGCATCAGCGAACAGACCCTCAGCGAAGGATAGAGATGAAAAGCCGAGAAGAACCACGACAAAACGTGAAGAAGAAGCAGGAGGCCTGGAGGAAACGGGCGAAATCATGGGGATGCTTCCTGGCCGCTGTCCTGGTCGCCGCCGTCGGCTGCGGGGGCTCCGACAAAGAGGAGGGGCCGCAGACCCGGACCGTCAGCCAGACGAACAAGGCGGATTTCGACACTATCCAGGCGTGTATCGACGCCTCGAACAATCTGGACACATGCCTCGTCCATCCGGGAACTTACAAGGAAAGGATCCGGTTCCAGGGCAAGGCCATTACGGTCCGTTCGTTCGACGGGCCTGTGAAGACCATTATCGACGGCCGGGAGAAGGGCCCTGTTGTCACCTTCTCCGACGGCGAGGACGACCACTCCGTCCTGGAGGGATTCACGATCACGAACGGGCTGGCCGTGGCGGGCGAGGGCACCATGGAACACGGCGCCGGAATCCGGCTGATATCCGCCGGGCCGACGATCCGCGACTGTATTCTCCTGAAAAACCATGCCGAGGGAGACGGCGGAGGGATCTACTGCTTCTCCACGGGATCCAATCCCGATATCGAGCATGTAATCTTCCAGGAAAACACGGCCGGCGGACAGGGAGGCGCCCTCTGTGCGGTCTCCGGAGCCCCCTATCTCGTCAATTGCCTCTTCTCAGAGAACGAGGCATCCGTCGGCGCCGCGATCAGCGGCCGGTACGGGGCAACGGTGACTTTGCTCAACTGCACGGTCCAGGGGAATGCCGCCTCCACGGAGGCGAGCGCCCTGTACCTGATAAACGCCGCATCGGACTGGACAAACAGCCTGTGCTTCTTCAATTCGGCTCCCCCCGGAAGGACGATGGTCCTGGACCTCGATCCGGAGCAGATAGGCGCCACATCTCTGTCCCTCGGTCATGTGGATCTGCAGGGGGGTACGGGCGAAATCGACCGGACACAGACTTGCACCGATCATTCGGGGCTATGCAGCGTTCAGAGCAGCGCCCTGCTCGATGCGGACCCGCTCTTCGTTCCCCTGTCTCTCACCGATCCGGAGGAGAATCCATGGGAGGCCTTCTACCTGAGCGAACCGGACACCCTTCGGAGCGATCAGGTCCAGATCGGCAGGAGCCCCTGCCTGGACGCCGGCGATCGCACCGCCGAGGCGGCCGGACTCGAGGACCGCACGACCCGCACCGACGGCATCGCGGATGAAGGCGTTGTGGATATCGGGTACCATTACCCAGCCACAATGTAGTGTCGTATCTTTGAAATACACCCGTGCCGGGAGACTTACGAGGGCGGGGGAGACGGTGCCCAAACAAATCTCGCCCGCAGCCCCCCCCCGGGAGGGGAAGCGCGGGGCATCTATCTGCGTTGAGATTTGACCGTCTCCCGGCCTGTCTGGTAGCATACGCCGACTTCCGGTTGCCGAAATCCCCCGAGGACGGGCGGTTACGAGAACCTTTCGCACCCCGCCTCGAGCCGAGCTTTGGAGGCCCGCGCCATGAAGCCTTTCGGACTCCCCCAGATGAAGATCCTGGAGCAGATGACCCCGGATGAGATCGCGCCGATCGAGCGATTCTGCGAGGAGGTCTTCTACCCCTTCGACACGGTTCTCGCCTTTGACGGCGAGGAGGCCAAATACGTCTTCCTCTTGCGGAAAGGACGGACCGAACTTGTCGCTCGTCATCCGAAAACGGGCAGGAAGGTGGTCATCGCACAGAAGCAGCCGGGAGAGACCATGGGGTTTTCCTCCCTGATCCAGCCTTATCAAATGGATTTCACAATCCACTGTCTGGAAGACTGTCACCTGTACCGGATCCCGCGGGCCCGGCTCCTTCAGGAATTCAAGCGGAACCCGAAGCTTTTCGAGAAGCTTCGGCACCGCATCGCGAAACACGTTTTCCCGAATCTCCAGAAGGCCCTGGAGAAGCTGCAGGACAAAGAGGACCCGGAAAGCTGGTATCCTCAAGAGGAGGATCTGGGCCCTTCGGATCCCAAGGAAGGCGACATCCTGTAGCGACACGACCCTCCGGCGCGGATGCGCAAGCAGCCGACACAATTGAAACGAAGCGCCAAGACGGACGGTTTCCGGTGGGAGGCGAAAAGAAGGAGAGAGGATGGGGACATACCTGAAAAAGCAGGCTGACTATGTGATCGTCGGATCAGGGCCCGGGGGCGCCACCGTGGCGAGGCAACTGGCAAAGGCGGGGAAAAAGGTCATTCTCCTCGAGCGCGGCAAGGATCACCGCGGCAAATGGTATTACGGTACGCATCTGGGCTGTCTGCTTTACTGCGACAAGATGGGCATGCTGATGACCGAGGAGGGCCTGCAGATCGTACGGGGCATCATGACCGGCGGTTCGACGAATTTATATTGCGGCTGCGCGTCCCCCCCTCCTGCCTGGCTGAAGAATCGATACAAGATCAACCTCGACTCCTTCGTAAAACAGACGATCGACGAGCTGAAAGTCGCTCCGCTGGCCCGCCCCTTGTGGGGACGGGCGACGCGGCGCGTCCACGAGGCGGCGGGGGAGCTCGGCTACGAATGGGAAGCGCAGCCGAAATTCATGGACGTAAGCCGCGGGGAGCCGTTCGACTGCGGGGCGAAATGCATGCTTGGATGCCGCTGCGGGGCGAAATGGACGGCCAACGAGTATGTGGACGAAGCGGTTCAGGCGGGCTGTGAACTCCTCACGGGGATGCACGTAAAAGAGGTCCTCGTCAACAACGGAGAGGCCCAGGGGGTTGTGGCGAGCGTTTCCGGCGGCAAGGGCACCCTCCGGGTGGAGGCGCCGACCGTGATCCTGGCGGCCGGCGGGATCGGCTCCCCGGTCATCCTGCAGCACTCCGGCGTCCCGGAGGCCGGACAGGGAATGACCATGGACACCACTGTCATGGTGTGCGGAGAGTCCCGGGACGAGGGCATGCATCTGGATCCTCCCATGGCCGTCTCCTTCTGCGACGACAAGAACGGTTACATGCTGAGCACCCTCATCGACCCATGGCTGCTGTACCCGTTGATTCACACCTTGCACGGCCCACGGAATCCCCTCCGCTTCCTTCGATACGGCAAGACCCTGGGCATCATGATCAAGTTGAAAGACGAGATCTCGGGTGGAATCACCATGGAGGGGAAGATCTCCAAGCCCCTGACCGACCAAGACCGCTGGCGGCTGAATCATGCCTCCAACCTGGCCCGCAGAATCCTGATCCGGGCCGGGTGCAAGCCGGACTCCGTGTTCGTGGGCCCCCTGCGCGGGACGCATCCCGGTGGAACCATCCGCATCGGAGAACTGCTCACCACGCAGATGGAAACTCCGATCCAGGGATTGTATGTGAGTGATGCGAGCTGTTTCCCCGAGGCCCTGGACCGGCCCACCGTCTTGACCCTGATCGCCCTTTCGAAAAGGCTCGCGAAGCATCTTCTGGGCAAAGACAAGCCAAAAGCGGCGGGGACCGGGGCCAAGAAAAAGGCCGCGCCCCGAAAGGCGGCACGGAAGGCGAAGAAGAAGGGGCCGGATAAGCCTGCAACGCCCGCAGGGAAAACGGCGTCCGATGATTCGACGGCCTGAGGGCTCCGAGATCCCGGTTCGATCCCCGGCGGATCCGACCGCGGCCCCCCGGCATCCCCGACCGTTTCACAGGCACTGACCTTCCGGAAAGGAGCCGGCCTTTGAAGCTGCTCCGACGACCTTTCATCTGGTGCGCCACCACCTACTTTGCCGAAGGGTTCCCCTATTCGCTCGTACGGCAGATATCCTCTGTCTATTTCAAGGATCTTCATGCCTCGCTGCCGGCGATCGGCATGACCTCCCTCTACGGCCTCCCCTGGACCCTCAAATTCCTATGGGCCCCTTACCTGGACCGGTACGGCACCAAACGGAAATGGATCCTGATCCTGGAAGGGATCCTGTGCATTGCGATACTGGGCTTTGCCGCAATGAGCGAGACAGCGCTTGCCCTCCAGGGCGGCGCCCTCCTGTTCATGCTCATCGCATTCGGAGCAGCCACCCATGATATCGCCATCGACGGCTATTACCTGGAGGCGCTGGACCCGAAGGGACAGGCGCGATTCGTGGGATACCGTGTGATGGCCTATCGCCTCGCCTTGATCGCCGGCGCGGGCGGCATCATCACCCTTTCCCACTTTTTCGGATGGGGCGCGGCCATGGGCACGGCAGCCCTTGTCCTTTTGTGCCTTCTCGTCTATCACGCCTTTTTCCTGCCGGTGGCGGAGAGGGAGACCCTCGCCATCCGGGGCCTTCTGTCCGAAAGAGGCGGAAGATGGGCCGCGGGGATGGGACTCGCGGGCCTGCTGCTCGTAGCCGCGTTCATCCTGTGCAGGCAATGGGCTCCCCTGGCCGCGGCTCTTGCCCCCATGGAGCGTCTGGGCCGGATCCTGTCGCCGGCAGGCTGGATCAGCCTCGTCCTGTTCATCGTCCTTCTCGTCCTTCTGGCCCTCCGGAACCGGATCCGGGAAAGGTTTCTCGATTCCGATTCGTTCTATGCGAACGCCTTTCTGACCTTCCTCGACCAGAAACGTATCGGATGGGCCCTGGCATTCATCGTGCTGTACCGCACGGGCGAATCCCTGCTCTCCGCCATGACGGCCCCTTTCCTGCTCGACCTCGGCATCAACAAGGCGCAGTACGGCATTCTTTCGGGGACCTTCGGGATCCTGTTCTCCATTCTCGGCGCCCTTGCGGGGGGCGCGTGTATCGCCCGCTATTCTCTCTCGAAGACGATTTGGCCCTTCACGCTCGCCCAGAATCTGACCAACCTCGTGTATATGGCCATGGCGTACCATTACCGCCATATCTTCCTGCCGGGAGGGGGCGCCCGCGAAGTCTCCCTCCTTTTCGTAGGCTCGGTCCATTGCTTCGATCAGTTCGCCGGGGGGCTCGGCACGGCGGTCTTTTCCTACTATCTCATGCGCTGTTGCCGTCCCGAGTTCAAGGCCTCCCACTTCGCGATCGTATCCGGGATCATGAGCGTGGGCGGGATCGTCTTCGGGGTCTCCAGCGGTTTCCTCGCCGCCCGGGTGGGCTACTGGCGTTTTTTCGGACTCAGTTTCATCGCTTCGATTCCCGGCATGTATCTCATCCGGTTCATTCCGTTCCTGAAAGACGATCTGAAGGAATAGGGGGGTCCCGACTGAGGCCGGGCCCCTGCGCTCAGCTTCGGCCTTCCGGCTTCGGCCCACCGGGTCTTGCGTGTTCCGCCCTCCATAGATTATCCTATGGGGATGTGGGAGAAGACGGCCGAACCTGATCACCCAAACCCTTTCACAAACGGACCCCCAAAATGCTGTATGTGGAACCGATCTACCGGCCTCCGTCCGAGGCGGGAAGCCTGCTCATCCAAGCCACAATCGGCTGCTCGAGCGCCGCACAGGGACACTGCTATTTCTGCGGATCATGGCTGATCGACCGCCAAATCCCCCAAAAGAAATTCCGGGTGCGGCCGGCCAGGGACGTGATCAAGGACCTGGACGAGGCCGCGGACCAAATGGGTCCCGGCGTGAGGCGGATCTTTCTGCTGGACTCGAACGCCATGATCATGCGCGCGCCGGAACTGGAGAAGATAAGCCGTCACGCATACGACCGGTTCCCCGCTCTCGAAAGGGTCAGCGTCTATGCATGCGCCAACGACATCCTCCGCAAGTCGGACGAAGACCTGAAGCGGATCCGCCGGGCCGGCATCACCTTGCTCTATATCGGCCTGGAGAGCGGCAACGAAGAGGTCCTGAAACTGCATAACAAGGGCGTAACCGCTGAAGAGGCCGTGCAGGCCTGCTCCCGCGCCATATCAGCCGGGTTTGAGATCTCGCTCACGGTCATCCTCGGGCTGGGCGGCCGGGAACGAAGCCTTGCCCACGCCAGGGACACGGGAAAGATCCTCAGCAGGATCCAGCCGCATTATGTGGGCGCCCTCACCCTGATGGTGGTCCCCGGCCTGCCCGTGGAAGAATGGATTGCCCGCGGGGAATTCGAACTGCTCTCCCAGGAGGCGATCCTGGTCGAACTCGAAGAGATGCTCGGCTGCATCGAGACCAAGCGGGAGATCGTCTTCCGGACCAACCACGCCTCCAACTATTTGCCTCTCGGGGGGACCCTCCCCGGGGACAAGGAGCGCCTGCTCGCGACCATACGGGATGCCCGCGAACGGAGGGTTCCCCTCCGGCCCGAACACATGCGGGGACTCTGATGGGTCGACACGGGCACATCGCTCTGTTTCCCCGGCGGATTTCCATCGGCTCGGCGCCGTTCCGGCTCCCGCCCGCTGTCTGCACAGGCCTGCCGTGAAGATCAAGAAGAAACCGGACTGGTACCGGCGTACCGAAAAGATCCTCAAGCGATGGCTCCTCCAGTCGGCGCTCTACACCGTCCCCTACCTCTATTTCGCTTACTTCTGGTTTGTCTGGGCCACCAGCAAGGTCATCGACCTGAGCACGCCTCTCGACGAGGAATTGCGAAAACATACGCGCGGATTCGTTGCGGCCATCTGGCACCAGGATGTCCTGTGCGTTCCGTGGGCCTACAGAAGGCTCCATCCGCAGACCATTGCGAGCGTTGGGGATTCGGGCGAGGTGATCACGCGTTTGCTGAGGCTCTGCAATTACACCGTGTTCCGCGGGGGTTCGAGCCGGGGAAAGAGCCGCAAGAAGAAGGTGCTCCAGGAATTCATCGATCATCTCAAGACCGTCGACCGGCCGGCGGTAGGCATTACGGTGGACGGGTCCTCCGGCCCGCCCTACCGCATGAAGACAGGGGCCATCGTCATGGCCATGGAAATCCATGCCCCGGTCTTCGTGGTCCGCGTCTGGAGCAAAAGGCGAATCCTGTTGCCTACCTGGGACAGGATGATGCTGCCCCTGCCCTTCAACAGGATCGTCATCCTGGCGGAAGGCCCCTATCCCCTGCCGGACGACCTGGATC
>WFRX01000382.1 GCA_015486285.1 bacterium | reverse complement strand
GGCCAGTTCGTCGCAGAAGTGATCGAGTACGGCCGCTCCCATGGCGTCCACCTCGTCCACGTCGTTGCCGTACTTGGGGAGCTTCTGGAGGAAGTAGGCCCTCTTGTCCTCTGCGCCGCGCCAGTCGTCGGCAAGCCACGAGACCAGCTCCGGAAAGGTGGCGATTCCGTCCTCGAAGATCGCCTTCTTGATGGCGTACAGGCTGTCGACCGTATTGGCGAATCCCATGAGCTGAACACCCGTGGAATTGTACAGCGCTCCCCCCCGGGTCAGGTCGAGGCCCTTGGCCAGCGGCCCCTGGATCATCGATGAGGCGAAGGGGGAGGGCACCCGTTCGGCGATGGCCTGATCCAGGGCGGCCATGCCCCTCGCCATCTGTCCGATGAAATGGGACACCTGGGTGGTGTAGGCCTTCCAGACATCGTCAAAGGTGCGAAAGGTGGACGCCTCGCCGGTCTCGAGGCCGGACTGTGTGCCGAACACACGGTCCACGCCGTTGTGCAGGGCCAGTTCCAGGCACTTGATACCGCTGAACTGTACGGCAAAGGTGGAGCCGAAGGTCTTGCCCTGGGCGTTCGGTTCCAGGCAGCCCACCACGCCGTAGTCGCGCGCGTCGGCCGGGTCGTGTCCGCCGTCGATGAGGCAGGGGACGATCGCATCATCATTGAAGAAGTGAAGAAGGACTCCTTCCTTCGCATATTGAACGGCCTTTGCGAAAAAAGCCTCAGGCGATTTCCTGCTGAGCCTCACGCCGAAGTTGGGCTGGGCGGTCCTGATGTCCGCATAGGCATCCAGGCCGAGGTTGCTCATCTCGCAGGTGGCGTCTTCGCCGTCCGGCCCGAGACCCCCGACCGTGACGTTTTGCGTGGTCTTGCCCTCGGCGCCCTCGCCGCCCGGTATGAAGGCCTCCTCCAGCACGTTCCATATTTCGTTGGTCTTGAGGAAAAGCAGGGAGAGGAGTTCCCGGGCTCCCTCCCGGCTGATCCTGCCGCAAGCCCTGTCCGCGTCGTAGTAGGGGCGCAGGATCTGATCGATCCTTCCCAGTGATATGGAGTTGCCGCCGGATTCGATCTGGGCGATCAGGTGGATGAAGTAGACGCTCTGGACCGCCTCGTGGAAGGATTCGGCCGGATGCTCCGGTACGCGGCGGCAGACCCGCGCGATGGTTTCCAGCTCTTCCCTCCGGGCCGGGTTCCTTTCGTTCCCGGCCATGGATTCGGCCTGGTCCGCATACCGGTGGGCAAAGCGTACGGCCGCTTCGAGAGAACGGATCGCCGCTTCGTAGAAGAGCCCCTTTTCGCCGGCCCGTTCCGCCGCCGTGAGGCGGTCGTGCCGTTGCTGGGCCTCTTCGATGATTCCCCTGATGCCCTTCCTGAGTACCTTCGCATGATCCATGGTGAAATGGCCGATACCGTACGTAATCTCCAGCATCATCGTAAAGATGAACTTGTCCATGTCCTCGGCAACGTCCGGGGGAAGGATCTCCCGCAGACGGTCTTCCACGGCCCTGCCCTTCCAGAAGGGGAGGATCTCCTCCTTGATTTCCCTCTTCTCGTCCTCCCGGATCAGGGCCCTCTGGAGGGGACGGGCGTCGAAGCCGTCGGCGTTTTCCGCGATCCACTGATGTTTGTTTTCCGGGAAGAGGGGTGCGCCCTTCAATTTGGAGGTCCGGCAACCCACGATCAATTCGTCCTGCCGGATGACGACCGAGATGTTGTCGAGGACATGTGCGAAGGCCCTGCTCATGCGCGTAAGGGGGTGCTCGCTCCAGTTTTCGGCCATCGACCGGGTCAGGTAACGCGCCCTCTCCACGCAGATCTCCTGGGGTGCGTTGATGATGCGGGCCCTCAAGCGCTGCACCCTGGATCCGACGGTGCCGCTGTGTGGGGTCTGTTCCGCCAGCATGAAAGCCTCCTGTTTTCTTTCCCCAAAATACTCGTGAAGTGACTGAGCAATACTGCCATGTTTCCCGTGCGGGGTTCCAGCCGTCCGGTGCCGTCCGGGGTTCCGTCGGAGATTTGCGCAGGGCGACTTGCGGGGGAGAGAGGGACGGAGCCCAAGCAAATCGGAGAGGGAGCCCCGGACAGCACCGGAGGACAAGTCTCTCCTGAAACATGGCGGTATTGTCCAGTCACGTCCCTACTCTTTGATGTCCATGTGTTTCAGCAGGATCCTGTCCCGGATCGATCGGGGCAGGTACCTGTTCAGCCCGAGAAAAACGGTACTCATGAAGTCGACTTGATTGTGGAGGCGGGGCTTGTCCCGGTCGATGATCTCCACGATCCTTTTCGCCGCCTGGACCGGGTCGGGAGCCGTCTTGATCAACGCATCGTCTTTTCTGATAAACCTCGCGGCACGGTCCCTGTACGGGGAGCCCTCGGGAGGCAATTTGTGGATCTTTGCCGCGAAGGTGGTGGAGACCTGCGCCGGTTCGATCAAGGCCACCCGGATGCCGAAGGGCTCCACCTCGTACCGGAGCGACAGCACGAGTCCTTCCAGGGCGAACTTGGAGGCCGAGTAGATCGACTCGAAGGGGAAGGGTACCTGGCCCACGAGAGACGACATGGCGATCAGCTTTCCCGCTCCGCGTTCCCGCATGGACGGGAGGAAGGCCTGGAAGATGGCCGCCGCGCCGATGACATTGATCTCGAGGCATTTCAAGGCGTCTTCCAGGACGACTTCCTCGAAAGGGCCGAAGAATCCGATCCCCACGTTGGAGAGCACCGTGTCGACCCTCTTGAATTTCTCCAGCACCGTATCGCGAAACTTGAGGATACCGGGACGGTCCGTGATGTTCATGGGAACGACATGGTTTGGCGCTCCGGCCGCGTCCAGCTCGGCCTTCAGGGATTCGATCCCTTCCGGATCCAGATCGAAGCCTGCGACGGTTGCGCCCCTGGCCGCCAGCATTTTGGCTGCCTCCCGGCCCATTCCCTGCGCCAGCCCGGTGATGACGACTACCTGATTCATCATGCCTCCCCGTTGGTGTTCCTCATGACTCCGGCAAGTGCGCTGTCCTGGTCGCATATGGATTGGATCGGGCCCGACTCCTGACTTCCGATCCCTTTCCCCTGCTGCCCCTATCGGCCTGATTCCCCGGCTCGCAGATACGCCTCTCCCATTTGTCTCATCGATTGTTCGAAGTCAGGGTATTTGAGTGTGAATCCGGTTGCCTTGAGCTTCCTGTTGTCGACCACGTAGTCGTCGCAGAGGTAATTCACCGCAGCAAGTTCGAGATCCGGGACCTTGCCCCTCCATGACGACAGGGTGCCGTCCAGCCATGCCGCCGCCCTGACTGCCGGAAGGGGCAGGTGGAGACGGGGGGGCTTTTTCCCGAACGCCTCCGCAGCCAGCCTCAGGGCCTGTTCCAGCGTCGGGCGGCTGTCGTCAACGATGTTGTAGGCCTGGCCCACGGCATTCTCCAGGCGGGAGAGATGTTCCATCGCCGCGGCTACATCCTCGGCCCGGACATTGGCGAGAAGCTGTTTCCCGCTGCCGGGAACGGCCGTGATCGAGGTGGGCCGGGAGAAGGCCTTGCCGGCCCCGTCCGTGCAGCGCGGGCCGTACACGGTGCATGGGCGGGTCACCACGGCGGGCAGCCCCTGCTCGACTCGCTGCCAGACTACGTCTTCTCCGTCCCGCTTGCTTCGGCCGTAGTCGTCGCAGGGATCGCGCGGGTCGTCCTCCTGGAAGGGGTGCCCTCGATATCGGCCGTATACACTCGTGGAACTCGCGTGGATGAATCGTTTCACTCCGGCCTCGAGGGCGAGGCGGGTGATGTGCTCGACTCCGAGGACGTTCGTGACGCGAAGCTTTTCGTAGGGGGTCGAGAAGTTGCAGACGGCGCCCAGATGGAAGACCCTGTCCACCCCGCCCTCGAACAGGGTCGGGAGGCCTTCGGGCTCCGTAAGATCGGCGGGCACGAACTCCACGCCGAGCCTGTCGAAGAAAGAGGTGTCCTTCCTTGGGCGCGCGGTCGCCCGGATTCGGACGCCTCGCTCCGCAAGGAGCTCGACAAGGTGGCTCCCCATGAAGCCTGCGGCGCCGGTCACCAGGGTGATGCCGTTGAATTCCATCGCTGCCTCATGACTCCAGGGGCAGGTTCATCCGCTCAGCCCGGAGGACCTCTTCCCCCCGGCTTCGGGCGATTTCCCGCCTGCTTTGCTTCAGCCATTCGAGGATTGTCTCGTTCAGGAGAAGGCCGAGTTCGCCCATCTGCCGCACATAGACCCCCTGGCGATGCCATCTCCGCATGTTCTCGCGTCTCTTCGCGAGATGTGTCTCGTAGAGTCGTATCTGTTCGTCCACAAGTTGCAAGGCCCGCTCCCTAGTGCCGAACCCGAAGAAGACGAACCGGAGGAGGAAGGGGTCTCTCAACAGCATCGTTCCGTGGGGGTCGGAAAGGAGCCATTCGGCAAATGCCTCCCTGCCGGCCGGTGTGATGGAGTAGAGTTTCCTCGTGGGCGCCCCGGACCGCACCACTTCCTTCTTGGTGACGAGCCCCTCTTCTTCCATCTTCTTCAGGTTCGGATAGATCTGCCCGTAATTGATGGACCACAGGTTACCGAAGTGTTGTTCCATGTGCTGCTTGATGCGGTATCCGTGCATGTCCCGGTAATGGAGCAGCCCGAGCATGGCGTACTTGACAGACAAGGTATATCCTCAGCGCGGGATGAGCGAGAGCGGGAGGTCGTGCCCCCAGTCAACGAAACATGGGGTAAAAGTATATATATCAAAAGTATATATGTCAACCGGGCAGTCTAGGCCGCCGCCTTCATCCCCTGCCGAACGAGGCACGTCTTCCCGTCGATCACCATCGCGCCTGTCCGTTCGTCGCGGGACATGGCCTCTACGTGGCAGGCTTCCGCACACGCGGGATCCTCGCAGTGCCTGCAGATCACAGGACGGTATGCGTTCTCCGCCTCATCGTATTCAACCCGGATTCGCGCCATCGCCGGATTGAAGGTCCCGTGATGCCTCAGAGAACACATCAGCTCGCACTCCCTGCATCCAATGCAGAGATCAGCAACAACGGAGAGCCTCTTCATCTTGGCAATCCTACAATCCCTTCTGGCGGGATTGGCGCCAGTCCGTCGGTATGGGCAGGATCGCCATGCGATAGCCTTCTTCCACCGGGTTCACGTCCACATCGAGCACGAAGGGGATGTCGCTCTGCAGGGCGTCTTTCAGCGCCGGTTTGAAAGCGTCCGGGGCCGTGATCTTTCTTCCCTTTACACCGAGGGACTCTGCCAGCCTGACGTAGTCAGGGCTCCAGGACTCTCCGGTGTCTGCGAGCCGGGAATCGCAAAAGGAGGTGCGCCCGTAGAAGGCCTCCATCGCCTCGCGTTCGATCCCGATGGTCCGGTTGTTGAGGATGACCCATACGGTGGGGATGTTGTATTCCCTCGCGGTGGCGATGGCGAGACCGGTCATCATGAACGATCCGTCTCCGAGGATCGCCAGCGACGGGTGCTCGGGATTGGCCAGCCTCGCGCCCAGCCCGCCGCCGCAGCTCCAGCCCATTCGCGCGAAATGCCCGTTGTTCGTGGCTACATGGGCGGACGAGGCATCGAAAAAGGCGGGGGCGAACAGCAGCAGGTTGCCCGTATCAAATAATACGGATGTCTCCGGGTCGACTTCTGCGACGGCCTCGGCGGCATCCAGGAGAATTCGGGCGTTTGACAGGGGGGAGGTATCGTTGTTCCCCTTGGCGCCCCTTTCCGTGAGCCACTCATCGCGCCATCCGGCGATCCGGGCCCTCCACGGTTCGTACCGGTCCGCTGCCGGTCCGGCGCCGGCAAGGCCGCGATGGAGCGCCTCCAGGCCGAGACGGGCGTCGGTGACGAGCGCTACCTCGGCAGGGTAATTGCGGGAGAGTTCGATCGGGTCGATATCCATGTGAATCAGCCGGGTCGGGCCGGGAATCCGATACAGGCACCAGGCGAGGGTGTTGAAATCCTGAAAGCGTGTTCCCACCCCGAGCAGGAGATCGCATTCGCGGGCCGCTTGATAACCGTGCCGTGTGCCGGACGGGTCGATCGTCCCGACGCTCAGGGGATGGGTGTCCGGGAACGCCCCCTTCCCGGAGAAGGTCGTGCCTACAGGGATCCCGTATGCCTCGGCCAGTTCCTTCAAGGCGAGAGTGGCCCCGGCGTTGAGCACCCCGCTGCCGGCCAGCAGCAGGGGACGCTCCGCCTGCTGTATGATTTCGACGGACCGGGCGATTGCGGCCGGATCCGGCCCCGGCGGATGAATGTGCGTCCAGAGGTGGGCATCCGGCAGGTCGTCCATCTCGATCTCCGTATGCTGGATGTCAAAGGGGATCTGGACCACCACCGGCCCGGGGCGCCCGGAGAGGGCCTCCTTGTAAGCGCGGACCACCATCTCGACGGCCGTATCGGGCCTCGTCACCAGTGCCGCCTTCTTGCATATGGGCTTGATCACTTGAATGAATTCTTCGGGGCCGTAACGATAACATTCCTCGAAGCACCCCTTGTCCATCCACTGGGTCGGACCGGCGCCTGCAAGGATCAGCATGGCCGAAGACTCGAAAAAGGCATTGGCCATGGCGGCGCAGATGTTCATGTTGCCCGGACCGACCGTGGTCAGAACGACCGGGAGGGGTCCGCGGCGACGCATCCGCCAGTAGCAGTCGGCCATGTGTACGGCGGTGTCCTCGGCGTTCGCCTTGATGCCGCGGATGTCCGATTCATGTTCGATCGCGTCGAGCATCGCCCAGTTTCCATGCCCGTTGTATCCAAAGGCGAATTCGACACCGGCCTTTTCCAGGAATTTGACTACGGCTTTTGCAACAGTCGTTTTCATCGTCTGATCGCCTCCTCCGGCAGGACCCCGGTCAGCTTTCGAGCAGGGCCTTGAGCAGTTCCAGGCTCGATGGCTGGCCGCCTATGCCCCAGTTTGGAGCCGGAATTTCGTCTATGACGCACCAGGTAAGCGGCAGGAGCTTCTCCTTCGGGTGGGGCCTCGCCTCGATCTCCGCCACTACCTCGCTCACCCGGGCGATCATCTCGTTCTTTTTCTCTTCTGTCAGGACGCCGTCGAAGACCTTGATTTGAATGAATGGCATGATGTCCTCCTTTTTGCGGGTTCCGGGATCGGAATATTTTTGATACTTTTGGTATAATATATACCCATAAAAGATGTCAAGAAAAAAAATATTGCTTGCGGAAAATACCCATGATCCTTATAATAACGCTGTAAATCATACAGTTATAGATTATTCGATATGCCTGATGACATGAAAGAAAAAAATAATATTGGTATGCATATAAGTCTGGTTCCCGGCCTTCAGCGACACATTTGGATGAGAATACAGGAAAGCGGTGGATTCTGATAATATAAAATACAACAAACAGGATGGGATGAAGCGGATATGGATCCGAAAGGACGCAGGGCAAAGGGACGACGAACAAGGTGGGCGCAGATCACGGACGGTGCGCGCAAGGTATTCTTCGAAAAAGGGTACCAGCGTGCCACCATAGAGGACATTGAAAAGGCCTGCGGGCTTACGAGAGGCTCCATCTACTATCACTTCAGCGGTAAGGATGAGCTGTACATCGCCGTTCTGGTGCAAGGGGTCAAGTTGTTGCGGGATGAACTGAGGTGGGTCTCCCACGAGTGCGGGGCAGACCCTGTAAGACAGGTCGTTTGTCTGCTCGACGCCTATTGCGACTTTTACAGGGAGCAGAAGGAGTATCATCGGATCCTCCAGCACTTTACCTTTGGCTGGGACGGTAAGGATGATTTGAGAAAAGACCTGGTCGAAGAAATCAATCGACTCATCTTTGACTGCGTTCAGGAGATTGCCTCCGCCCTGGAGCAGGGGAAGAAGGCAGGGCTGTTCGCGATCGAAGATCCTTTTCTGGAATCGGTTCAGCTGTGGTGTATGGTGGACAGTGCACTGGGGAAGACATCGGACAATCCCCGGACAGCATTTCTGGGGATTGACCGGGAGACGATGGAGGCGGGGCTGAAAAGAAACATCCTCAAACATCTGGGGGTGGGAGACTCGCAGGAACGGCCTGGGCCGGTTCCCGCGGGAAGCGAATCCGCGGCGTCCTCGAGGACGTCGCGTTGACCCGATGAGCGAGCGGGATGCCATGAAATTTACAAGAGAGCAATACATCCGGTACAGCCGTCAGATGATCCTCCCCGAATTGCAGGGGGAGGGGCAGGAGAAGATCTTCCGGGCAAAGGTGCTCCTGGTGGGACTGGGGGGGCTCGGGTCGCCGCAGGCGCTCTATCTCGCCGCCGCGGGCGTGGGGACCCTGGGCCTGCTTGACGGGGACCGGGTGGACCTGACCAACCTCCAACGGCAGGTGGTCCACTCGACCGATGATCTGGGATCACCCAAGGTGGTCTCCGCGCAAAGAAGGATTCATGCGATCAACCCGGATGTGAAGATCCGAACGCATAACGAGCGGCTCACCTCGGAGAATGCCATGGGCATCATCTCCGAGTACGATATCATTGTGGACTGTACGGACAACTTCCCCGCCCGGTACCTGATGAATGATGCCTGCGTGTT
>WFRX01000381.1 GCA_015486285.1 bacterium | reverse complement strand
TGATCTTTCTGGACTCCATGAATTCGACGACATCCTCCAGACTGTACCGGATGGATCGTCCGACCTTGACGTACGGGATGCCCCTCCCGAGATGTCGCTCGTTTCGGAGGGTCTGCAACGCCCTGCCCGTGATTTCCGACACCTGCTTCTCGGTCAAGTATTGAACCTTCATGATCCCTCCATCGCAACCTGTCGCTATCTGGACCTTGCACTAAGCGTGCCGAGATCGGGCACAAATCGTCCCCCCTACACGCTTGCGTGAGATGCCGCTTGGGGCGATTAAGGGCAACGGGTGTAGGTCTATTATTTGGGGTTGTGTTGGGGATAGTGTTGGGGAAACGTTCTTCGGACATAAGAAAAGGGATTAGGTTTTTCGCCTAACCCCTTGTTTTTGCTATGGTAGCGGGGGGTGGATTTGAACCACCGACCTCCGGGTTATGAGCCCGACGAGCTACCTGGCTGCTCTACCCCGCGACATGAATGCCTAACCCAGTTACTTTATAGGCGTCTCCCGGCCTTGTCAACCCCTTCCAGGGCGGCCCGCAGTTTTTCCACTTCGGCCGGGCGCAGCTTCCGGTAGGCGCCCCGGGGGAGGCCTTCGAGGGCGAGGGGGCCGAGGGCAACGCGCTTGAGCTTCAGCACCGGGTAGCGGAACAGCTCGAGCATCCGCTTGACCTGCCGGTTCCGGCCCTCGTACAGGGTCATGCGAAGCCAGCAGTTCCGGTCGCCCCGTTTCAGGATCGACACCCCCGCCGGGGCGGTCTTTTTCCCGTCCAGGACGACCCCGTTCCGCAGCCGGTCAATCACCTTCTTGTCGGGAACTCCCTTGACCTTTACGTGATAGACCTTCCTGACCCGGTACCGTGGATGGATGATCCGGTGCGCCAGGTCCCCGTCGTTCGTGCAGAACAGAAGCCCTTCCGCGTCGAAGTCCAGGCGTCCCACCGGATACGGCTTGCCCTTGATACCGGAGAGCAGGTCGCCTACACAGGGCCTTCCGCGGGGGTCTTCCATGCTGGACAGCACCAGCCGCGGTTTGTGCAGGATGAGATAAACGGGCGGGGCGGGCTTGACCCGCCTGCCGTCCACCTTGACCGCGTCTTTCTTCGCGTCCACGTTCGTGCCCGGGTCCAACACGGCCTTCCCGTTCACGGTGACGCGGCCTTCCCGGATCAGCTCTTCCGCGTGTCTGCGGGACGCGGTCCCGGTCCTGGCCAGAAAGCGGGCGAGCCTCTCTCCGCCGGCATCCCGCTCAGCCTTCATCCGGTTTGTCTCCCTCCTTCGCCTTGGCGCTCTCTTCCTGCCCTTCGGCGTGGCCTTGGCCTTGTGCCTGCCCTTCCTGCGCCTGGTTCCCCTCTGCCGCGGCCGCCGCTTCTTTCTCCTCCTCCTCCAGGTCCGCCTCGTAGAGTTCCAGCCGGGTCTTGGTGCTCTTCAGGATCTGGTCCAGCTCTCCCGGCGTGATCTCCTCCTCGTCAAGCGGCTCCTCGTCCTCCGACCATTCGTCACCGCCGTCCGACACGTCTCCCTCATCCCCAGTGGCGTCGCCCGCATCCTCGTCGCCCGCGGCTTCGCTGCCCGCCGCTTCGTCGTCCGCCCGCCCCTGGGCTGCGTCCCCGGAGGCCTTCTCATCCCCGGCTTCGGCCCCGGCAGGGCCCGCCTCGCCCGATTCGGAATCGGCGCCGCCCTCGCCCTCGGCCTCGGCCTCGACCATGTCCTTCATCTCCTTCAGGGTCGGCAGATCCTTCAGGCTCTTCAGGCCGAAGAGCTCGAGAAACTCCTGGGTGGTGCCGTACAGGATCGGCCTCCCCGGCACCTCTTTCCTGCCCAGGATGCGAAGCAGCCGCCTCTCCAGCAGGGTCCCCAGGACTCCGCCGCTGTCCACCCCCCGAATCGCCTCGGCCTCGGCCCGGGTCACGGGCTGGCGATAGGCCACGATCGCCAGCGTCTCCAGGGCGGCCCGGCTCAGGCGCGCGAATTTCTGCTGCCGAAGCTTGCCCAGCCACGGGGCGAACTCGGCCCGGGTCCGGAACTGGTAGCCGTTGGCCACTTGCACGATCTCCAGGGCCCCTGCCCTCTCCTCGTAGTCCCGCTCCAGTTCGGCCAGCGCCTCCCTGAGCCTTTTCCGCGGACAATCCGGCAGCACGCCCGCCATCCTGTCGAAAGAAACAGGCTGCTCGGACACGAAGATCAACGCCTCCAGGATCGACTTGAGCTTGCTCCCCTCCGGACCGGCTTGCTCCCCT
>WFRX01000380.1 GCA_015486285.1 bacterium | reverse complement strand
GCGTGGTGCGGGTGGGGAAGATGTCCAGCACCACGAGGTAGGCGTCTTTCATTCCCTTGAAATACTTATTGACGTTGGGCAGGGACTGGCCCGGGTTGGTCGTGCATACCAGCATCCCTTTGATCGGCTTGTCCTTGTCCTCTTCTCCTCCCAGGTTGTCGAACATCTTCATCGTATGGAAACCGGGTTTGGGGTCGATGGTCCCCTTGGGGATCTTCCACGCCTTCTCGACCTGCGTCCGGACCGCCTCGCTCTTGATGGGGCGGGTCCCGGGGAGGAGGTGGCACAGAGTGCCCGTCTCGCGAACGCCGCCGCATGCGTTGGGCTGGCCCGTCAGCGAGAAGGAGTCGGCCCCGTCCTTGCAGATGTTGCCCGTGATGAGGTGAAGGTTGTGTACCAGGTTGTTCGCCCACACGCCCCGGGTCCGCTGGTTGAGGCCCATGGTCCACAGGCTCATGGTCGGGCCCTGGGAGCCGAACAGGCGGGCCGCCTCCCGGATGTTCGCCGCAGGAACGCGGGAGAGCCTTTCCACCTTCTCCGGCGTGAACTGCTCCAGAAATTTCTTGTACTCCTCGAAGCCCACGGCCTCCTTGCCGGTGTGGAAGCGGCACAGATTGTTCACGAAATAGCTGTCCGTCCATCCGTTCTTGACGATCTCCCGGGCCATGCAGTGGAACACGGCCAGGTCCGTGCCCGGGTCGGTGGGCAGCCAGACGTCCGCGATCCTCGCCGTGGCGGTGTGCCGGGGCTCGCAAACGATGATGTTGATCCGGTCCGGGTTCTTGAGTTTCCGTCTCGCGATGCGGCGGAAGATAATGGGATGGCATTCCGACATGTTCGAGCCGACGAGGAAGAAGGTCTTCGCCTTTTCGATATCGGCGTACGACCCGGCCGGTTCGTCCGCGCCGAAGGTGGAGACGTACCCTCCCACCGCGGAGGCCATGCAGAGTCGAGGGTTGCCTTCGACCATGTTGGAACGAAGGCCCCCTTTCCAAAGCTTGTTAAAGGTGTAGCTTTCCTCGGTCATGGCCTGACCCGAGCCGTAGTAAGCCACGGCGTCCTTGCCGTAGTCCTTTCTCAGTTGCTTGAACTTGCCGGTGATTTCGTCCAGGGCCTGGTCCCAGGAAACCCGCTTGAATTTTCCGTCCGGCTGCCGGATCATCGGGTGTTTGATGCGGTCCGGATGGTACATGCTCAGGAACCCTTTGAATCCCTTCACACAGAGAAATCCGTAATTGGTCGGCGCCTTGGGGTTTCCCCGGATACCGACGAGCTTGCCGCCCCTGACCCCCACAAAAATACCGCAACCGGTTCCGCAGAATCTGCAGGCCCCCTTGATCCATCTGTCGACCACAATGTCCTGTTCCCCCGCCTTCAGGGGGCCGGCAAACGGGATGCCGACGGCGGTCGCAGCGAAGGTGGCGGCAGACAGCTTGATCAGTTCTCTTCGGGTTATCTTCATGGCATCCTCCCACGTTCCGGGTATGCGCTCGAGCTAGAATCCGGGGACCTTGAATTTCAATTCCCTGTCCGGAGCAAAGGCCTTGTACTTGTCGATGTTGTGAACCGTGAAATAGTGAACCTGGTGACAGAAGGAACAGTTGGTGACGAGGCTGTCCGCGGGCATGTGCTGCACCTGCTGCGAGTGGCAGCCGATGCAGACGGCCTTGTCCGGCATGGCCCTGTAATTGACCGCGTCTCCGTGGCAGATGCCGCACTTGACGTTGTTGATTCCGTGTTTGGACGCCAGCCACTGTTTGTAAACCTCGGGGGTGTCCTTTTTGTGACATTCCCTGCAGCTCTGCTTGCCGAACTGCACGCGGTGGCAATCCGGGGTTTCTCCGGGCGCCAGCGGGGGCGGGCGGAAATTCTTCCAGTTCGGATCCAGGGGACTTGTGAGCGGCGTTTTGGAGCAATTCGGGCAATCCTCGGCGATGGTGACGGCCGCGACGCCAAGGACCAGAGCCAGCGTAATGAGTACAAGGGCTGTTTTCCTCATCCTTTTCCCTCCAGGAGGCTGTCGATAAACGGCCATCTGCGGCGTTGCGCTCATCCTTGGTCACTCTGGAATTATTTCTTCCTGAGCGATTCGACGAGCGCGGGAACCGCCGGGGCGCCGATTTGGGAAAGCGTTTCACCGGCCAGCCCGGCCGCTTCTCTGTTGCCGTGACGAACCAGATCGATCAACGGGTTCACCGCCGGTTCGCCGATCGTGACCAAGGCCTCGACGGCGGCCGGCGCGGAAGCCGAATTTCCTTTCTTAAGGACCCCGACGAGTGCGGGCACGGCCGTGTCGCCCATCCTGCCCAGGGCCTCCGCCGCTGCACGCCTCGTTCTTTCACTTTTGTCGCTCAGGGCCTGGATCAGGCGCGGTACGGCCGGTTCGCCGATCTTGACGACGGCCAGGATGGCGGCGTCTCTGACCGGTCGGCTCCAGTCGCCCAGGCAGCCGATCAGCGCCGGCAGGGCGGATCGGCTCTGCTCTCCGATGTTGAACAGGGCCAGGGCGGCCGCTTCCCTCACCTGAGGGTCCTTGTCTCCGAGTGCGTCGGCGAGGGCGGGAACCGCCGGGGCCGCCCCTGTGCCGATCGCCGAGAGGGCGCCGATGACCGCCAGGCGTACCATCTCGTTCGGATGCCTGATGGCCCTTGCAAGGCCCCGCACCGTCTCCTCGTCCGCGGCTCCTCGGTCCCGGATCTCTTCAGCGGCCCGGGCGGCTGCAACCGGATCCGACCCGTTGAGCTGTTTGAGCAGGGATTCGGAATTCTGTATGGATTTCCCCCTTGAAGTCGCGGCGGCGAGCAACAGGGAAACGAGAAAAACCGCCGTGAGGAAGGCGGCGGGCCCGCTGCGGGGCTTCGGGAACGGACGGAACGAGAGGCCTTTGACGCGCTGGTGCGATCCGGGGGTCCTCTTCATGGGTCGACTCCTGCCGGGCCGAGGGTGAATCATGCAGACGATGTCCCGCCCTCCTTGGTGAAGTCTCCTGTTTCGATCGGGATGATGATCTTCAAGATCATCGTGAAGACCAGCATGCCGGTTGCCCAGATGCCCAGGGTGACCAGAATCTCGACCGGGGAAGGGGAATATTCCCACACCTCCCCCAGGGGGGCGGGGATGAAGCCGGGAACGATCAGGCCCATTCCTTTCTCGATCCATATCCCGATGATGATCATCACGCATGCGATATTCAGAGTCTTGAAGTTCTTTCGAGTGGCCGGGACCAGGAAGATCAGAAAGGCGATCAGGTTGAAGCAGAGAGCGGTGCGGATCCATGGTACCAGGGCGTGTTTCCCGTGAAGCCCGTTGTATAGATACTTCAACGGGGAAAGATGGTGGGTGTCGGAATACAGCTCCTTGAAGAACTCCGCGCCCAGCAGAAAGAGGTTGATCGCCATGGCGTAACAGATAATCTCGGCGATGGTGAAGAGGGCTTCGTCTTTGACGTGGAACTTGGTGTATTTCCGGATGATCTGGTAGACCAGGATGATCAGGGCCGGCCCGGAGCAGAAGGCGGAGGCAAGGAACCGGGGGGCGAGGATCGATGCATTCCAGAAGGGACGGGAGGCGAGGCCGTTGTAAATGAAGGCGGTTACCGTGTGGATGCTCACGGCCCACGGGATCGACAGAAGAATGAAGGGGATGATGAAGGACTTGTTGGGTTCCTTCATCTGATAGGCCTTGTAAAGCAGGTAGCCGGGGATGAAAAGGTTGAGGAACAGATATCCGTTCACCACTACGATGTCCCATCCGAGCAGCGAGGACGGCAAGTTCAAAATGCCCCATCCGGGCACGAGATGCCAGAGCCTGTCCGGCCTGCCCATGTCCGCCGTCACGAAGAGGAGGACCATGATCAGGGCACTGACGGCCAGCGCCTCGCCGATGATGACGATCTCCTTGATGGGACCGAAATCATAGATGTATGCCGGGATGATGAGCAGCACGGCCGCCGCGGCGACGCCGACGAGAAAGGTGAAGTTACCTATGTAGAGTCCCCAGGGCACGTAACTGGTCAGACCGGTCACGACGAGTCCCGTCGTGACCTGCCGGCTGTAAGCCGCAAGGCCTGTAAGCGCGACAACGAGCAGGAGCCCCACCCACAAGTAGTAGGTCCGGGGCCCTGTAACCAGCCTCTTGGCCGCACTCGCGAGGAACGCGGATTTCACCACGATGCTGCTTCCCCCTAAAGCCCGAAGAAGTAGTAGAACTTCGGCTGCGTGTTGAGTTCTTCCTTCAGCCTGAATACGCGCTTGTCCCGGAGAATGCGGCTCACTTCGCTCGCCGGGTCGAGAAGGTTTCCGAACTTGCGGGCACCGACCGGGCAGACCTCCACACAGGCCGGATAACGTCCCTTGCGCACCCGCTGGATGCAGAAGGTGCATTTCTCCACGATGTTCCGAAAGCGGGGACGGTTGCCCAGATAGTGGGTCCGGGTGTTCAGCTCCTCTGCGGGAATCACCGGGTCGGCCCAGTTGAACCATCGGCCCATGTACGGGCAGGCGGCCATGCAGTACCGGCAGCCGATGCACCAGTTGTAGTCCACCACCACGATCCCGTCGGGCTCTTTCCACGTCGCCTGTACCGGGCACACCTTGGTGCAGGGCGCGTTCTCGCAGTGCTGGCACTGCACAGGCAGGTAATAGTACCCCTCCTGGGGAACCCGGTCCGGGTCGTAGTAGAGGTCCGACTCCTCGAAATCCATGTTCCCGTCACGGAAGCGAAGCACGCGAATGTATTGAATCTGTGGGTCCCGGGACTGGTTGTTCTCTTCTACACAGGCGTACACGCACCTGCGGCAGCCGATGCATCTTTGGATGTCCAGGGCGTAGCCGAACAAGGTCCCGTCGATGGGTCCCTCGGCGCCCACCACGAAGTCCTTGCCGTACTTCGCCTTGTACTGGGCCTGAAGCCTTGCCAGGGTTTGATCGATTTCTTCCCGGGTCATCCTCCGGAAGTTCTGCTGGAAGAACTCATCCCAGCTGCAGGAGCTTACGGTAATCATTCCAAAGAGACCGGCCGTCCCGGCCAGAAACCGGCGTCGACTCACCCCGGCCTTTTTCTCCAGGCCCCCGGCCGCCTTCGGGTCGTCCGCCGTGCCGGATCCCGTCTGCTGATCGTTGCCGGACGGGCTTGCTGCGTCGTCTTTCCGTCTGCTCATCGAAAAGGGCCCTCAGTGTTTCGTAGAAGCCTCCACGGGCGATCTCGGCCGCTTCGGAGGAGGCTTGGGCTTGATCGGCCGGAAGCGGGGCCTGTGCGGGTTGTGGCACTGGGTGCACAGATGGTATGTCTTCGGCCCGTTCCAGTACCCCGTTCTCTTGCCGTGGATTCCATTCCGCCAGTCCCTGTATTTGGTTCCGTGACATTTCCCGCAGAGTTCATAGGAGTGTTCAAAGGTGATCGGCTTCCCGTCGCTGAGAGGAAGGAGGTAGTTTCGTTTCTCCGCGCTGTGGCAGTCCAGACACCAGACCCGGACCCCTCCGTGGTGGAGCCGGATGTTGGTGTGTACGCGCAGCGCCTCTTCCCGGGTCCAGTTGATCTTGAAATCCTTCTCCGGCCCGTGGCACGCGCGGCAGGGCGTTATCGTCTTGGGCAGGGGATTGAAGGGCACAGGGAAGTCTTCGCCCCCTTCAGCGGCGGAGGTGGCGGGTCCCGGAGAAGGGGAGAGCGATTCGGCTCCGGAACCGGCTGCCCAGGCAGCCAGGGCCACTGCAAGGAGAAGGGCGTTAGCCCCTGCCCGTGTCCGTTTGTTTCCCGTCATGAGTGCGCTCTTGCGAATGTGATCATGCGATCGGATCCGGCCTACTTGGCGACTTCGCCCCCGTATCGCTGTTCGTAAAAGGTGTTCAGTTTTTCCAGCTCCTCTTTGCTCATCCCCTCCTTGTACCAGCGGTGCCGCGGATCACTGTAAACGTGCTTCTCCAGAAATGCCCCTGCCTTCCAGCCCAGGAGATCCTGCACTTCGGGGATGAAATCGCCGTAGAAGTGCTTGGACACTTCGTACAGGCCGTGCCACCACGCGTAATCGGGCCCGCTCATCGCGGCGCCGTGCCTGGCCCGGCGGCCCTCATGATGCCACAGTTCCCAGTAGGTCCAGTCGAGCTTGTCGTCGAAATTGGCCTTGCTGAGCTTGCCCATGTCCATCAGGGCCTGCCGCATGTCCCGGGCCGGGATTGCGAACTTCGTGTTGTACAGTTCCACCAGATCGTCGAACTGCAGGTAGAAGCCGTCTATCATCGGCGTGCCGTGGCACTGCATGCACACGTCCTTCATCGCTTCGCGGCGCTCCCGCCAGTTCTCCAGCTTCTTGGACACCACGGGCCGAAGGGTCCACGAGATCCGGCTTCCCACATCGTGGGTGGCCTTCTGGTTCGGCGTGGCGCTGATGTGGCACGTGGCGCAGGTCGCCGCGTCCTGGTAATCCACGCCCACGACCCACTCGACGGCGTCGATGTTCAGCTTGTCCCGGTAGGCCTGGTAGAGGATGCCGTGTTTGGACTCGTTGTAGATCTCTATCTGCGGATGGTCCGGCCCCAGGTGGCACTTCCCGCAGGCGTCCGGCCGCCGGGCCTGGCCCACGGAGAAGCGATGCCGCGTGTGGCAGGCCGAACAGCTCCCTTTGCTCCCGTCGGGGTTGATGCGCCCGATTCCCGTGTTGGGCCACGTAACCGGATCGAGTTTCCCATCGTCGAGGACCCTGACATTCGAGCCGTGGCATTGACGGCAGCCGGTAGCGACCGCGGCGCCGCCTCCAAGCACCGTGCCCAGATAGTTGTCCAGGGAGTTGAGGATGTTGGCGGCGTTGGCGTGATGAGAGGGCTGTTGCTGATCAAATTGTTCCTTGTGGCACTTGGAACAGTCCTTGGGGGTGACGAGCTGAGCGATCCAGAAACCCCGGTGGTCGTGGCCGTCCGGATCCCCTGGCCCTTTCGCTGTCTGCTTTTCCGCCCTGTGGCAGTCATAGCAGTTTACGCCCGCCTGCCCCATCCTTCCCTCGCGCCACATCTTGTAAAGGCCGGGCGTCTTCAGCTCATGGCATTTGATGCACACCTGCCCTTCCGGTGAACCGTACAACTTGGGGTCCACCTCTTTCTTGGCTTCGGCCGGAGCAGAGGAGAAGAAAGCCGCCAGTGTGACCAGGAAGAGAATACGTCTCATAACGTGCACTCCTGCGTCTGTGATCGATTTTTCAGAAGCTGACAACCGTCTGGATGTACAGCCAATCCCCGTCATGGTTCTCCGCGAAAACGGCTGCAGCTCCGGCGGCGCCGAAGAAGTGGGAGTAAGTGCCCGAAAAGCTCACGTACTTGGAAGCCTTGTAT
>WFRX01000379.1 GCA_015486285.1 bacterium | reverse complement strand
CACATCGAGGACGGTTTTGGGGACGCTGACGCAGCAGCCCGGGATGCAGTCGGAATCGGAGTAGAAGACGAGTCTCGCACAGCCCCCGGGGAGAGAGGAGCCCATGAAACCCGAGACGAATGAAATCATCGGCGGCCGGGGGGAGGAGTGGGGCTTCGCCCGCGATATCCTGTTCCGAACGAGGGTTTCGCAGGGCGACTTCCGGGGGCGGGAGAGAGGAGCCCAAGAAACCCTCGTTCGGAACAGGATATCGCGTTACTGGGTGGGGGCGATCAGAAGCTGAAACCTTTCCTCCGGTTGCGTCACGTAGGAAAAACGGTTTGTCCCCCAGAGGGAGAGGTCCTTCCGGCAAAGCAGCCTCGTCTGAACGAGTTCCGATAGATTTTCCGGGTATCGACCCGTCTCTTTGCGGTAAACCTCCAGGGCGCGCAGAACACGATCCCGTCTCGCATGGTTGAGGAGACGGCAAACCGGGGCCTCCTCGCGAACGATCGGAACGACGCCCAGGCGGCTCTCCCGATGCCCCAGCGTTACGAACTGAATGCTCAAGAGAAGAACCACCGCCCCGGACAGCGCTAGGGCCCCACGAATCAGGTTCGCCTTCTCCCTTTCTTTTTCAATCTGCGGGAAGCCCTTCCCCGGGGCCGCTCGAGGGGCCTCCACAAAACGGACCCAGCCCTTTTCCATGAGAGAGAGGAGGGCCTGGCAGGCGGAGAATTCACCGAGCAGGGAAGCGTGGATGATCTCCTCGATGTTGCGTCTCCCATCGGTAAGGCCGTACACGGTCTTCTCCGCGGAAGATAGAGCGTCCTCTCCCTCCAGAAGTGAGTCCTGCTCGGGCCAATCGGATGCTTCCTCCCTTTCCGTTCCCCGCATCCGCCGCCAAAAAGCCCGGAGCCCATTCTTCAGGGAAAGCCGTCTTTTCCTCCCGAAGGCGAGCTGCCGCTGCGGGATCTCATGAAAAGACCCGATTTTTTTCTTGAGGAGAGGCCATTCGTCCGACTTCCGCAAACCCTCCAGGACCAGGGGCTCCGGCGCCAGAGGTTCCCGCAGTTCCCAGTCGGACGGCAGGGTCTTGTCCTGTAGAAAGAAGAACTCTCCCCGCCGTTTCTGAAACACGGGAAAAAGCAACTCCTCGATGTGCTCCCGCAACAGCACATCGATTTCCCTCGGTCCGAGAAGCGCCTCTCCCCGGAGAATCTCCTTCAAGCTCGTCAGATCGTTTGCCTGTCGCTTCTCAAGCCTTCGGACATCCTCCCCGGAAAGATATCCCACACGGAAAAGGATCCCGACCAGGTAGTCCCAGGGGTCCTTGCCGACCGGGAAGGCCCCTACGATCATGCCTTCGCGGAAATAGACCTCGATCTCTCTGACCGATGTCTTGATGTTCAAGCTGCCGGTCTTGCCCTGTTGTTCGAGCAATTGGAAGATTTCGGGGATTCCGAATTCCTTCAGGTCGCCTCGCAGCGGCATAATGGCTATCTCCTTGCCCGGATCTTCGCCACGAATCTCTTCTGGATGGCGATATACAGGGCGAGCAGTAGAAGAACCCACAGCGGTCTCAAACCGGACCCGCCCGTTTCCCAGACCGTCATCGGCACGGGGAGCATATTGCCCCAAAATCCGGCAACCAGTACGAGAAAGAAGAATCCGAAGAGGGCCGCCATCCCTCGAGGCTTCTCTTCCAGAAGGCAGAAGCCCAGCCCCGGCATGAGCAAATTCAGGATCAACACCCGCCGGGACCGTCTGGACTGGTAACGCGCCATCTTTCGAATCTGCCCGTGCCGGCGTTCTTTCGAGATATTCTCCCGCTGGTACAGGGCCTGATAACAGGGGGAGCAGAGTCCCCCCACTTCCGCACCGGTGTCACATTTTCCGCAGACGATCTGCCCGCAGCCGGAGCAGGCAAAGGGCTCCGCGCCGCTTCTTCCACGACCGGCAAACAGAAGGTAAAAGGCGGTCAATGACAGGAAGACCCAGGGCGCCTGCCGCAGGGGAATTCCCGCGGCGGTCGAGCGCCAGACGTCTTCAGCGGCCCGGTCGGTTTCCGGGTTCCGGTAGAAGGCATGGCGCCACAGAGCGCTCTTCCCAGGTTCTTCATCCATGAAAAACCGGTTCGTGTTCGGGCTGTGGATGTAGGCGAAGTAGTCGACCCGCTCCGCGTCGATCTTGCGGGCCGTGTGATACTCTTGCGCCCCCTTCAAGAAGGCAAACTCCCTGCGGAGGAGCTGACTCAGATTGTAGTGGGGCGCCGCCGAGCCGTTTCCGTACAGGACGGCCTTCCGATACGCGGCCTTCGCCTCTTCGAGGTGGCCCTGGACCGCGCGCAGATTACCGAGATTGTTCCATAGGCTGCCTGTCTGCGGATAGGCGAGCAGGGCCTTCCTCAGCACCTGCACGGCCTCTTCATACTCGCCCCTCCGCTTCGCCACCAGCGCCTTGGTCAACAGGAGGTCCAGCGATTTCGGATCCGAACGGATGGCCGCGTCCAATGCCTCCTCGCCGGCTGCATCCCATTGCCCCTGGATGCATCTTTGTATGGCGCCGGTCGCATCGGAAAGAGGAGAGAAGAAGCAGACTGTCTGGTTGAACATCCAGGGCGAGAAGGCCCATAACAACAGGAACGAGGCATAACAGACCTTCTCCCAGCGCCGGACAAATCGCCCCAACAAGAACCCGACAAACACCGTCACCCAGAAGGGCCCCGGCACGAAAAACAGGACCACGACGGTCATCGCCAGCACGGCGCCCACCGTGGCCGCTCCGACCGCGCCCAGAGAAAACCGCTCTCTCACAAAATGCAGGAGGGCCCCGCTATACCGTCCGAGAAAATAGAGACCCAGGAAAAGAAAAAACAGGTACAGGCTGGTCAGAATCAGGGCAAAGGCCTTGCCCACCGTGGTAAATTGCCACAGGAAGTCGAGAAGCCTCTGCTTGAGGGAGGTCCATTTCCAATAGAGAACCCTTCCAACACCCTGGGGCAGGTCCTCCCGAGCCAGGTCGGCCAGAGAAGAAGAGACGGGATAAAATTGCGGCGCCAGGTTGTAGGCCGCCTCACCCAACAGACGGGCCTCGAAAAAATGCCCCGCCTCGAGCTGCCGGTACGCCCGACGGACCAGCAGCGTGGCATAGTCGGGAAGATTGCGAAATCCGGTGTCCAACTTTGCCTCGTAAAGCCGGTTCAGGGCGGGCTGCAGAGAAGAAGCCGAACCGCTTTCGAGTACGGTAAGACACCGGGCCCAGTACGGCTCCATCAACCCTTCCGGATAGCGGTAACGAACAGAGCTCAGGCCGAGAGATGCCTTGGGCGAGGACAGACGCTGGCCGAACAGGAGGTCCTGATGCTGTCTCTTATACACATCT
>WFRX01000378.1 GCA_015486285.1 bacterium | reverse complement strand
CTGGTCTTCCTTGCAGCGGTCCTGGCGCCTTTCGTGGTCGACCTGAACCGCTACAAAGGCACAATCCTGTCAACGATCAAGCCGTATGTGCCTCGCGAGGTGGACTTCGATCATATCGAGCTGACGGTCTTGACCGGCCTCGGGTTCGAGCTTCGAGGCCTGCGGGTGGCGGACAACCCGGCCTTTTCGACGGGAGATTTTATTCGGCTGGAGGGCCTGCAGGTCAGGGTGATGTTTCTGCCTTTGCTGAAGAGGCAGATCAAGGTCAAGAGGGTCGTTTTGAAGAGGCCGGAGATCCTGCTGGAAAGGAACGCAAAGGGGGCGTTCAGCTTCCAGGATCTGCTCCAGGGGGCGACGGGCGGTACGGGCGTGGAGGGGAGTCCGCCCCGAGGAGTGGCTGCCGCGGGAAAACAGGCCCCCACCGGTGGAGAGATCGCGGGAGGGGCCGGGTTCCTGGCGGGGCTCCTGGTCAACGAACTGGCGATACAGCAGGGAAAGGTCGTGTACCGCGATGAGATGTTGTGGCCGGGACGGGCGCCCCTCGTGATCGATGCGATCGATGTGGATGTGAGGGATCTCTGCCTGGAGCGACCCGTGTCGGTCCAAATGAGGGCGGACGTGCTGGGGGGAACGGGACAGAACCTTGCGCTCGCCGGCACGGTGGGGCCTGTAGGGCAAGAGCTGCGGCCGGAGGCCGTTCCCTTCGATCTGCAGATCTCTTTGAAAAAACTTCCGCTGGGAACCCTCATGAGCCTTCTGCCTTCTCCCCTCCCCGTGCCGATCGATTCCGGTACCGGGAGCCTGCGCTGGACGGCGAAAGGGTCTCTCGACCGGGAGATCGTCTCCCATGGCGAGGTGGATCTCCAGGACATCCGGCTGAAGGCGGAGGGCGGGCAAGGGGAAGGGGGCTCGGAGCCGGCCGCGGTTCACTGTACAGTCGCCGAGAAGATCGTCCTCGAGGCGGCGAAAGAGAAAATCACGGTAGAATCGCTGGATGTCTCGCTGAACGAAGCGCGGTTCCGGATGCAGGGAACGGTCGAGTCTTTCAAGAGCGACCCCCGGTGGGAAGGGAAGGCCTGGACCGAGGGCTTTCGACCCGACCTTCTTGTGTCGACGGTACCCGCCCTGGCACGAGCGGTTCCGCCGGGCCTCCATTTCGAGGGGCCCCTGACGGTGCGCCTGGAGTCGGAGGGGACTCGGGACGAATTTCGCCTCAAGGCCGGATTGGACATGGAAAAGATGGGGATCGCATATGAAGACCTCTTCCGGAAGCCTTCGGGGGGCAAGTTTTCGATCCGCTGCAAGGCCGTCAAGAAGGGGGAGCATGTCATTCTGGAAGGCCTTGAACTGTTGCTCCATACGCTGGCCATGAACGCCTCCGGCGAAGTGGTGATCGCAAAGGCGCCCCGTTTCGGGTTGCTGATTCAGACCAACCCGGTTGCGCTGGAGGGATGGGATACGCTTTGTCCCGCGATCGCGCCTTATCAGCCGAAGGGGAGTTTTGTCCTGAGGAGTTCTCTGCGGGGCACCCCCGAGGACGCATCCATGAATCTCCAGGTTTCGTCGGACACAATCGGGTTTGTGGTGCCCCCTGCCGAGGGGATCGGGGGAGACGGGAAGGACCGTTCCGGTCTGCTGAAGTCGTGCAACATCAAGGTTCAGGCGAAGAAGAGATCGACGGTGGTTTCGGCCGTTGCGCAGGCGGAAGTCCGGCAGGGAAAGGTCCTCAACGTCCCCTTTGCAAGGCTGACGGCCGGCATGACCTACAACCCCCCGGTGGTGGAAATCAGCGGTGTGGATTTGAATGTCTTCCAGGGGGAGATACAGGCGAAGGGGAGCTACGATCCGGAAAAGGGGGTTTGGCGCTTCAACCCCCGTCTCAGAGACGTTTCCGTGGGCGAAATCCTGGACCGGCTGACGGAATACAAGGATGAATTCTCCGGCATCTTTCGCGGTGAATTTTCCATCGACGGGAGCACCCGGCCGGGGTCGAAACAGGCAATGAACGCCCAGGGTTCCTTCCGCATATCAGAGGGCGTTATCAAGAATTTCAACCTCGTCGGAAGCGTTATGGACGCCCTGTTCGGACTCAAGGGAATGGCTGGAAGGCTGAAATCCAGCCGCACGGAGATCCGTAAGCACGAGTCTACCCGGTTCGACTGGCTCGATGGCGCCTTCCGGATGAGCAAAGGTGTCCTTCACCTCAAGGGCTTGCACCTGCGCAACGTCGGTACCAGCAAGGCCACGGATGCGGACGCGCTTCTGACGGGAACGATGGACATGGAAAGGCAATTGCTCGATATGAAGGGGAAGGTGATCCTCTCCAAGAGGCACTCCGCCGAACTGGCGAACAAGGCGGAGATCATGAAAGCGCTGTTCCGTTCGGATCGAAGGATCGTCCTGCCTGTCACCCTGAAAGGGAAGGTGCAAATGCCGGTTGTTTTCCTGGATACGGAATATGTGCTTGGGGCTGTCTCCCGCTATTACGCCCGCCAGGGGGTGGATAAACTTCGGAAACAGCTTGGCCTGCCCGCGGAGAGGCAAGGGGGCGAGGAAAAGCCGGTCGAACGACTGCTCAGAGAGCTGTTCAAAAAGAGGTGAAAGGCTATAGACAGGGGATGCTATGGTAAAAACGGTCACCCTTTCGCTTGCCACAAAAGGCATGTGCGATCTCAAGGAAATCACGCGTCAGGTCTCGGAG
>WFRX01000377.1 GCA_015486285.1 bacterium | reverse complement strand
CTCCTCGGCCAGTTCGAGCACTTCGGCATTGATCGAAAAGCTCGGCGCCCTGTACCCGTAAACAGGATTCCCCAGGATATCTTCGAGGCGCTTCTTGCTGTCCGCCAGATCGGCCCTGGCCACGTGGGGCGACATCCGGCCGCAGAGGATGTGGTGATAGCCGTGGGAGGCGATCTCGTGGCCACGTTCCTGGATCTTCCTGACGAGTCCGGGAAGACGTTCCGCAATCCAGCCCAGCACGAAAAAAGTCGCCTTGGGCGCAATTCCGCCCGGCGGACGCACGTCCGTCGAATCGCCGGGCCGGCCGCAGG
Organism: bacterium; assembly: GCA_015486285.1. GTDB lineage: Bacteria > Desulfobacterota > DSWW01 > DSWW01 > DSWW01 > S015-6. Next base: position 14,764 of record WFRX01000377.1, on the reverse strand, counting down.
CGACGGAATCGAGAAGATCCAGGATCCGGTGGGTGCTCCGTTCTACGCGCAGCTCACAGCCCGGCCACGTCGAGGCGGGGATGCACTGCCTGAAGTTCTCCACCTGGAACCAGTCTTCCACATCGATCGTCAAGAGAAGACGGTAATCCTGATCCGAGATGATTAAGGGATCCTTCCGCAATTATGCATGCTGCCCGGCAAGAGGGATTCGAGGCTCGCGTGCCGGAGGATGGTTCCATGGTAGCGGATCGCGGGTTGAGGCGCAAAGAAAAGCGTCGCCGGGACAAGCCGCGGGCGATAGGTAGTCTACGGGATGAAGATGGGTTTCCCCGGTTTCCCCGGTCCCCTTGTGTCCGGGACGACGGCGCTCACCTCCACCGAAAAGTCGCTCTCGTTTCCGCTCACGTCATAGGCGGTCAGGGCAAAGTAGTAGGTATCCCCCGGCAGCGTGAGCGACCAGTTGGTGGCGCCCTTGTTGTCGATCACCACGGTTTCAGCATAGGAACCTTCTGTTCTCGATGTGGTCCCGTAATAAAGCTTGTATCCGGCCAGATCGGCCTCCGTGTTCGGATCCCACTCCACGAGCACCTCCGCCGCCCATCCGAGCTGAGCCTGTATGAGCGCGATGGCCAAGACCCAAAGAAACGCCCTCTGCTTCATGTCGTTTCTCCTTTTCCCTCTCTCCCGGGGGGGGGAGGAACTCCCCGCCCTCAGCCGCACGAAGCGGGAAATCTACAAAACTGTAATCATTCCGCCGGATTCTGTAACATCCGCCGCTTCCCTGGGAATGGCGTGCAGACACCCCGTCTCCATTGATGTACGCTCTTTTTCATGGGGAAACCCATCCCCGGGGCATCGTTCCATGCGGCAATGCCCGCAATGCGATGCAATTTTCTTGCCGCCTTTCCCATGCCCGCGAAGATGAAGTTCATTCCGCCTTCCAGCCCGGCATCACGCCGAATCCAGGGTAGGCTCCGCCCCCCAAGGATCCATGAAATCCTTTGTAACAGCTTATTTCTATTTCGTAAACCGGCCCGATGGCACACCCGATCTACTGACGCTCAAATCCCTCGTCCGAGGTCGGTCATGCCCTTTTCCGTCCCCCGGAAGACATCACCGAGCGCCCCTTCCTGACAGGACAACACGTATCGTGTCGAACATAATCGACAGATCGAATAGAAAGGACATCTGCTTTATGTAATACAGATCGTACTGGAGCTTTTCCATCGTCTCATTCCTGGATGCGCCGTAGTGGTACTTGATCTGCGCCCATCCCGTGATGCCGGGCTTCACAAAGAGCCTGTACGGATAATAGGGGATTTCCCGTGCCAGGTCCTCCACGAAAAATCTTCTTTCAGGCCTCGGGCCCACAAAGCTCATATCCCCCTTCAGGACGTTGAGGAGCTGCGGAAGCTCGTCGATCCGGTACCTCCGAATGATCTTCCCCACCCTCGTAACCCTCGGGTCCTCCTCCTCGGCCCACTGGATGCCCATGGCTTCCGCATTGTCGACCATGGATCGAAATTTGAAGAGGGTATAGTCTTTCCATCCTTCGCCGACACGATCCTGCTTGTAGATGACAGGCCCCTTCGAATCCAGCTTGATCAGGATCGATGCAAACAGCATGATCGGAGAGGAAAGCACCAGGAGAATGCCCGCCATCAAGATGTCCGTTATTCTCTTGACCTGCAGGGTAAATGTGGTCTTCCGGAATCCCTCGGAAAAGATGAACCAGCTGGGACGGACCTCGTCCAGTAGAATCTTGCCCGTCAAGCTCTCATAGAAGGAAGCCGCCTCCTCGACGCGTATCCCTCTGAAGCGACAATTCAACAGGGTCCGAAAGGGCATCTTGCCCCTTCTGTCGGCTATCGCCACAATGACCCGATCCGTGACGAGCGTTTCCGCCCGCCGGGGAAATTCCGTCAGGGAGAGCGTCTCCGGAACGAAGGCGGCGCCTTCCTGTCGAACCCTTTCGGGGCCGTTCTCGGTCACTCTCATAACCACTTCAAAGCCGGAATCCTTCCTCTCTTCGATCTCCTTCAGGACCTTTCCCGCTGAAGGGGCATCTCCCAGAACGACCACCCGCTCTGCAAACGCCTCGGACTTGAGGACATGAGGATAGAGATGGCGCCAAAGGAAGAGGGCCAGGATAATGGTCGGCAACGCCATCAAGAAGGTAGTCAGGCCGATGCCCACATCCGGCCAAAGGGAATAGAGGATGCTCAGCAGGATGCACGCCACGCCCAATGACTGCAGGAGGCGGATGGTAAATTCCCTCCTGGCGCGCGTAATCTTGTAGTCATAGAGTTCGTTCAAGTACATCGAGGCCTGGCAGACCACGACAATGACGAGGGCCTTCAGGGCGGCACGGGGGGCGTCGAAGGACCAGAACGCCTCTGCTCCATTCTGATAGAGGTACCTCAGACAGCTCCCGCCATAAAGGATACCGAAGAGGAGAAAAGATTCGAAGGAGAACAGAATGGCATTCAATCGGGAGACATTTCTGCTGAAGATCCTCATGGATGAACCTTTCTTCGCTCCCTTGTTGACGCTTGTTCTCCAAACTTGTCCATGAGAATCATCGGAGACTTCCCGTTTCTACTTTAGATTGGATACAATGAGCTGTTTATCCAGCATGTTACAAGTCTTATGGCAGGAAGGAAAGGACGAGCAACCAGTGGAAGGCGGCATCGAAATACCATTCTACCGAAAGTTGAACTACGATTTTATGATCAGTAACTATTATTCCTTACATAAAATCCTATATTTTGGTAGGTTTTCCGGGGACGGGGTGTCCGGCCCGCATGGAAGCGTACTGCCACGGCAGACACCACGCGCCCCGACAAAGGCCTTGCACAGGCCTCCTTTTTGTTCTATATTGACTTCTATCGAAAGAAAACATTAATTCTTCCGATGATTTATGAGGTCAATGCTCAAGAACTGAATGCACATTCCATGGCTTCTGTCCCGGCATGTCCTGTGAGCGCCGATTCCTGTCGCTCCGCAGGGAAATCCTTCCGCTCGAAGCCTTCTTTTCCGTTTTTTCCCGTTAAAGTTCGATCGATCCTTCTCCGATAAGATTCAGTGAAAAAAGCAGGAGGGACAACATGATAGACGCTACCAGCATGGACAGGCGGAAACCGGTTCGCTCCCCCCAGGGCATGTGTCCGCCTCTTCTGAAACGGCGAAGGGTACTCGCTGCCTTCGCCGTTCTCGCATTCTTGATCCTTGGCCGGCCGGACATTTTCGAAACCGGCCGGGCCCGGGCGGGCCAACAGCCTCCTGCCCGATTCTCCGCCGCCCAGCAGGACAGCGACTACCTGATCGGACCGGGGGATGTGCTCGAAATCATGGTTTGGAAAGAGCCCGACATCTCCCGGACGGTCACGGTTCGCCTGGATGGGAAGATTTCGCTGCCCCTGGTTGACGACATCCAGGCGGCGAACAGCACGCTCCTCCAGGTCAAACAGCGCATCACAAAGGCGCTGCGCGGCTATGTGGACGCGCCGGCCGTATATGTGATGCTCGTGGAGGCCCGCAGCAAGAAGATCTATGTCATCGGCAAGGTAAACCACCCGGGGGAACTGCGGCTGGAAAAGCAGATGAACCTGCTCCAGGCCATCTCCATGGCGGGCGGCTTCGCTGACTGGGCGGACACAAAAGATATCGTGATCATGCGAAAAGGGCCCAAGGGCCAGATCCGTATGAAGGTTGACTACAGGCGCGCCGTATCCGGAAAAGACATCGGCCAGAACATCCTGCTTCAGCCCGATGATGTGATCGTCGTTCCATAACAGGAGAACAAGGCTCGGCCCGTCCCTTCGACCGGAGACGAGGCATCCGTCGCAACGAAACACTGAATCCCGGATTTTTTCAGAGGCAGAACATGATACCCAAAGAGGGACTGGATCTCGCGTATGTCCGTGAGGCGCTTCAGCGCAGATTGTGGTTTGTCGTTACGCCCTTCTTCCTGGTTTTTCTCGGCGTCATCCTGTACTGCATCTTCGCGCCCAGGGTGTACAGGGCGGAAACGCTCATCCTCGTGGAGCCCCAGAAGGTCCCGGGGGAATTCGTCAGTTCCACGGTAACCATCGATTTGAACAGCCGGTTGCGGACCATCACACAGCAGATCAAGAGCCGGACGAGGCTCGAAAAGATCATCCATGATTATGATCTTTACCCCGACATCCGCGCATCCGCCACCATGACGGACGCCGTCGATCTTTTCAGCCAGAAGATCGAAGTCAACGTCAGGGGCGGGCGTCATGCCTTCCAGATCGCTTACGAAGGAAGGGATCCGGCCAAAGTCAGGGATGTTACGAACACGATCGCCAACCTTTTCATTGAAGACAATCTCAAGCTCCGGGAAGCCCAGGCGGCCAACACCACCGTTTTCCTCGATCGGGAACTCCAGAGGCTGCAGGAGACCCTCCATCAAAAGGAAACGAAGATTCGCGAGTTCAAGGAAAAATACAGGGGATTTCTGCCGGAAGACATGGAGCAGAACAATACGATGATGGCCCATCTCCAGAAGCAGCTCGACTCCATCAATGCCACCATCCAACAGACCAAGGATCGGAAGGTCCTCCTGGAAACGCAGCTCAACAATCTTCGCAGGATGGAAGCGAATTTCGGTTCGAACGGGTCCGGGGCGAGCGCCCTCCTCGACGCCGGCTCCGGAGAAGGCGGTTCAAGCAAACAGTGGGAATCCGCCGACATCCAGAAGCTTCGCGCGGAACTCCGGAGATTGAAGGCCCGGTACAGTGAGAAGCACCCTGACGTAATGAAGATCGAGGCCATGATCGCCAAGCTCCAGGCGCAGGGGGATACCGGCCCGGAAACCCCGGACGAAGACGAGACGGGGAATGGGGATGACGCATCGCTGTTTGCCTCTCAGATCGAGGAGATGGATGCCCAGGTCATGATGACAAATCGGGAGCTGGCGAAACTCCGGGCCCAGGCGGCGAAGCTCGAAAAAGAACTCGACATGTACCAGCAGCGCATTGAAAAGGGGCCCAAGGTGGAGCAGATGCTGGTCGACCTGCGAAGGGGCTACGGCCAGGTCGAAGGAAACTACAACTCCCTTCTCAGCAAGAAATTCAAGGCGAAGCTTTCGGAAAATCTGGAAGTCGCGCAACAGGGGGAGCAGTTCACCATTCTGGATCATGCAAAATTGCCTGACAAGCCTTATAAGCCGAAAACGAGAAAACTGCTTCTTTTTGGATTCCTGGCCGCCTTGGCCACCGGCCTCGGCATGGCCTTCTCGGCCGAGTACCTGGATCGCAGCTTCTTCCTGACCAAGGACGTGGAAAGCACCCTCCAGCTCCCCGTTCTCGTATCCGTGCCGCTGATCGTGACCGACAAAGACCGCAAAGGGATCCTCGTCAGGCGAGTCGTCTCTGCGGCGGCACTTGTTTCGATCATGACGATCCTGCTCGCCGCACTGTATTTTCTCTGGAGGCTGGATCCGATGGTCGTCGGTTTCGCCGCCAGTTGAAAAGAGAGAGGTTTGACTCGAGATCACTATCGGAAAGGATGAGGGATGGGGAAGTTCTATGAGGCCTTGAAACGATCCGGGACCTTCAAAGAAGAGGACGGGGCCAAGGCCCCCTCGCGACTCGTGGTGCAGCCGCCGGCGGAAGGACCGGTCCAACAACCATCGGACGTAACGCCATCCAGGAGGCCGGCCCAAAGAACGCCCACGCAGCCCGGCCCGGTCGATCCCCGCCTGGTCGCCTTGCTGGATCCGAGCTCCCCCGCAGCAGAGTCGTTCAAGATGCTGCGCACGAAACTGCTCGTTGCTTCGCGCGAAAGACCCCTGAAAGCGGTCATGATAACCAGCGCGGAACCCCTTGACGGAAAAACGCTCGTCTCGGCCAACCTTGCCGTCAGTATCGCCCAGGGGATCAACGAATACGTCATGCTGGCGGACTGCGATCTTCGCGCCCCTTCCATCCACAGGATGTTCGGCCTGAAGACCTCCCTCGGCATCCAGGAGTATCTGAAGGAGGGCACGTCTCTGGCCCCCTTTCTGAGCAAGACGAGCCTGAAAAAACTCACCTTGCTGCCGGGCAGCACACCATGCACAACCCCCTCGGAACTTCTCTGCTCGCAGAAGATGAGGGTTCTCGTGGACGAACTGAGGTCCCGTTATGACGATCGTTTCATCATCTTTGATTCCCCACCCGGCCAGTTCACCGCGGAAACCGCCTTCCTCGCGCGCCTGATGGATGCGGTCATCCTGGTCGCACGGTACGGAAAGACCCCCAGACATCTGATCGAGGAAACCATCGGGAACATCGGCCGTGACCGTATCTTCGGCATTGTCTTCAATGCCAGTCACGAACGGCAGAAAGACTATCGATACTACTATCGGTACTATCGGAGGCATGGAAAGTGAATCCTCGGGCCCGTGCAGGGCGCCTGCTTCTGTCCTGGTTCGTGTTCCTCTCTCTGGGGATTCCGGGGAAGGAGGCAAGGGCGGAACAATTCCGGCTCCAGTGGGGTGCGAGCCTTTCTTTGTCTGAACAGTACGACGACAATATCAACCTGGTCAGCGAGGATAAAAAAGACGACTGGATCACATACCTTACGCCGGCGTTTCGACTCAGCCTTCTCACGGAGGCAACGGAGGCGTACCTGGAGTACAGCCTGAGCTTCATCGGATATGCCCAGAACGATAATCTCAGCACAATGCGTCAGAACCTCACCTTGAGCGGCTTCAAGGGGATCGAGATCACGGAGCATACGACCCTGGATCTGGACGAAGCCTTCCTGATCTCTGAAGATCCCCTGGAGACAGGCAATTATGATACCAGCGTCCGCACCAGTCGCGATCGTTACTATCGGAATACGTTCCTGGGCAGACTGAACTATCTGTTCGGCCCGGATGAGGCGGTTTACGCCGGCTTCGGGCACATATGGCTCAACAACGACGATCCGAGCGTCGAAGACAGCCAGGAATTCCGGCCTTTGGCGGGCTTCAACTACTGGTTTACCAATCGATACGGCTTCAATGCGGAATATTCCTTCGCCAGGGCCACCTTCGATCGGTCCAGCGATTATGACGAGCACCTCGCGACCGCACGGTTTCTCGTCCGGATCAATCCGATAACGGAGGCGAACCTTACGTATGTATATGATCAACTCGACTACGATGACCCATTGCGGGACAATTATGGCGTCAATCAGCTCACCCTGGGCTTGAGCCGGGAGTTCAGCGACAACATGTCCGGCTCCATCTCGGGCGGCTACTTTGCAACGGATCTCTCGCATCTCAACGACAAAGGAAACTTCGCGGGTTCGCTGTCGTTCAACTGGACCGGACAACGGGCCACCTTCAACCTGGACGGCGCGACCGGCTACCGGAGGCAGTTCTTTCAAGCGGAAAACCTGGGACTCTCCTTTTACGGTCGTGTGCTTGCTACCTTCAGCTACCAGTTGCGCGAGAGGCTGTCCGCAGGTGCAACGGGTTCCTACTTGTACGATGACTTCAAAGAGGGGAACTCTCCGCGCGAGGATTCGAACTGGTGGGTGACTGCAGGGCTGAACTACACGTTTCTTCCGTGGCTCAACGGGGCCCTCCAGTACGCGTACCGCAAGAGGGGATCCACCGACGACACGTACGATTTTACCGACAACCGCCTAACCGTATCCGTCACAGCTATTTATGCCGGCAAGCCCCGGCCGCTATAGAAGGAGGATGCGGCAGCAACTTTCTTTTCCACAAACGTCTTTCCTGCTGGCCGGGCAAGATATTGGGAGGCCCCATATGAAAATGAGCCGAGGCATGGTTCCGTGTACCTATTTCCTGATCGTCTTCTGGGTGTTGTCGAGTTTCGGATGTGCAGCGGACAACGAAAAGAAAAAGGAGAGGTTCCTCGCAAGCGGGGAGGATTACTTCGAGCAGGGGAAATACCCCGAGGCGATGATCCAGTTCAAGAATGCAGTGCAACTGGACCCGAAAAGCTCTGTCGGATATTACCGCCTCGGACTCACCCAGTTGAAGCTCGGGAAGATCGGGGATGCCTTTCAATCATTCCGGAAGTCCGTCGATATCGATCCTGAGTTCCCCAAGGCACAGGTGCAACTCGGGAATCTTTATCTTCTTTCCAAAAAGCCCGACAAGGCAAAAGATTGCGCGAAAAAGGCGATTTCCGTGGATGCGGAGAATTGGAAGGCATGGATCCTGCTCGCAAACGCGTCGGTTCTGCTGCAGGACCTCCCGGAGGCCAAGACAGATCTGAAAACGGCAATCGCCCTGGCTCCGAACGAAATGCTCCCTCAGCTCCTCATGGCCAAGTACCACCAGTTGGAGGGCGACAACGAGGCGGCGGAAAAAGCCTACCTCGACCTCACCAAAAAGTTTCCGGACTCGCTCCAGGCGGAAACCGAGCTTCTCGGGTTCTATGGGAAAACAGGGCAGAAAAAGAAACTGCTCGCCCGGGCGGGCAAGATCGCCTCACATTCTCCGCCGGATCCCGAACGCCTGGAAATCGCAGCGAGGGTCTACCTGGGGCAGGGCATGGTCGACGATGCGGTGTCGGCGCTGCAGAAGGCCTTGTCGGCGGATCCGAAGAACGGAAAGCTCCATCTGTTCCTCGGGAGCATTTACCAGAAAACGGGAAAGAATACCGAGGCAAAGGAGCAATTCGAGAAGGCAGCGGCCCTTTCGGGTGACGACCTGGTCCCAAAGCTCGCCCTGGCGGATGTGTTGCTGACGGAAGGAGCCTTGGATGAAGCCCAGAAAGGCATCCAAGAAATCCTCAAGCAGGCCCCGGGGGACCCGAGAGGACTGACCCTCCAGGGAAGGCTGTCCTATATGAGGAAGGATTACGCCTCAGCGATCAAGAGCTTTGAGAAAGTCATCGCCGGCGAGCCCTCATCGGCAAAGGCACATTACTTCCTGGCCAAATGCCGTGCCGCAAAGGGGCAAATACAGCTTGCGGAAAAGGACCTGCTCAAGGCCCTGGAGCTGGACCCGAAGCTTGCGCAGGCGAGACTGACCCTCGCCAGGCTTTATGTATCGCAGCGGGAGGGAGACCTCGCAGAGGGGCAGATCCGAAAGATCATGGAGCAGAAGGGCGACACCCCTACTTTGCAGTGGCTCCTGGCGCAGGCACTGAAATTCCAGGGGCGATTCGAAGAGGCAAAGGCGGTACTCGAAAAATTCATCAAGGAAAAGCCGGAAGATCCCGAGGGTTACTACCAGCTCGGTCGACTGCTCCTGGCCTGGGGCAAACCGGACGAGGCGATGCCGCTCTTCCAAAAGGCGATCTCCTTGAACCCCAAGGCGGCGCGTTCCTATGCAATGGTAGCCGGAATCCTGATGGCGGAGAAGAAGCCGGACCGTGCCAAGAAGTGGCTCGAACAAAGCCTGCCCACGGTGGAAAAACCCGCTGTATTGTATAACTTGCTCGGGAAGATCTACCTCTCGGAAAAGGACGCGGACAAGGCCAAGGCGTATTTCCAAAAGTCGATCGACGCCGACCCGGACCTGTTGAACGGCTACCTCAACCTGGCGACGGTGTACGCCGGACAGAACGCGCAGGGCGAGGCCATCCGGCTGTACGAGACCCTCTTGGAGAAACGGCCCGATTTCCCGCCTTTCTACATGCTGATCGGCATGATGTACGAGACGATGGGAGACGATCAGAAGGCCGTGGAAAACTACCAAAAGGCCCTCGATTTGAACCCGGACTTCGGGCCCGCGGCGAACAACCTGGCATGGTACTATGCGGAAAAAGGAAACGACCTCGGCCGCGCGCTCACCTTGGCGGAAAAGGCGAGAGAGGAACTGCCGGACAATCCCTTCGTCGCCGACACCCTGGGGTGGGTTTATGAGAAAAAAGGGCTTCACTACAAGGCGCGCATTCTTCTGGAAGAAAGCCGCGACGCGCTCCCGAAGAACCCCACGGTTCGCTATCACCTCGCGCAGAGTTACTATTCCCTCGGGGACAAGGAGAAGGCTCGCGAATCCTTGCAGAAGGCCCTGTCCCTGAACCCGAAATTCACCGAGGCGAAGGCAGCGAAGCAGTTGCTCGCTCGCATCGACGCGGAAACCCCTTAGCGACGCACACACATCTCACGGACCGGCTTCGCTATGAAATAAAAAAGGAGGGGTGATCCCCATGTAACAGGGTCGCCCCTCCTCTAAGCTCATCTTCCGATCAGGAACCTTCCTTTCAGAGGCTCTTCATCTTCCTTCCGCCCAGGCCCCTGCCGATCACCGCCAGGCCCAACAGTCCCACCCCCAGGAGCAGCAGGGAGGCCGGCTCCGGAACGGGTTTGATCGACTCTGCGTGGGCCACGAGATCGCAGAAATCTCCGTCGCCGTCCACGTCTCCGGCAAAGATGTAAGCGCCGTTGTCGATGTTGTACAGCAGAAAGGCCGGCTCTCCGCCCGGGTTCTTATCCGGATCCGTAAACCAGGTATTCCCATCGCTCTGCATGAAGAACCCGAACGTGTTTCCGGTGAAATCGAACAGCTGCGTATCCGGCGGGACGAGCCAGTCGCCATCGTCGAAATACTGCATCACCATCACGCTTCCCGCGAAGCTGACAATCGCTCTCGCCTCCGGCGTGTCGCCGGGATCGAAAACCTCCACCAGATCGTCCCCTGCCATGGCGTAGAGGCCGAAGGAAATGCCCAGGTCGAAATTCTTCTTCCGGTAAAGCGTCACGTTGGTGGAGGAAGAACCTTCCGTGAGGCTCCAGCCGGCGGGCGTCACCTGGTCCGCCACCACATCGAGGCCCCACCCCTGGGAATCAAAATAGTTCTGCAAACAGTCGCTGGATGGAACGATCGGCAGGGCCGTCGCGACGCCAACCATTACGAAAACCCCGACAACCGACAGCAACAAACTTTTTCGCACCATTTCCTTCATCTCCCTTCGCACTCTGAAGTCCTTTTTCGGTACCGGAGCCCTGTGGCTCCAGGCGTACCGTTCACAGTTGCTCATCCCCGGTGCATCCGGCTCCCTTTTCTCCGCAACCCGGCCAACCCGAGCAGCCCCGCCCCGAGAAGAAGCACGGTGCCCGGCTCGGGATTCGGCACAGCCCCCTCGATGACGTCATTGCCACAGGTCATGGTGTAGTGCAAACCGAGTGTGTGCAGATCGGAAAAATTCCACCCGACTCCCATCGCATCGACCGAGATTCGCAGGAAGTCGCCCATCACCGACCAGTCGCCCGCTGTCAGCCAGCCGTCAGCCGGCCCCCCGTACTGGACCTCCTGGCCCTCTCGGAATATATACCTTGGGTCCATCAGATCGTCTGACAACAGGATATCGGAACCATACACTGTTTGGTCCAATGGGTAAAGCCTGGCGGTCCCGGACGTATCCCGGTGATCATCCAGGGCCACGACAAATTCCCAGTCCTCGCCTCCACTGTAGAAACCGTCCAGTTCCGTCGACAAAACAGGATCCCAGCCGTCGATGCTGACGAAAAGGTCCCCCAGCTCTGTACCGCACTCGCCGATATTGTCGAGGTATGCGGAGTATATGTCCACGACGATCCGGTCCCCGACGAGATCCACTTCCATCCTGGAAATGTCGAACAAATCCTTGGCGCCGATGACATCCCTCCCGTCCCAGCCGGTGCCGCTCGGATCGGCGCCGATGTAATCGTCGGCGATCGTAAGAGCGGAGGCATCCGCTACCCACCCGATCGCGCCGAAAAATAACGCGAGGACGAGTACAGCGGCCTTTCTCATTTTGTGCCCCTTTGTGATCAATGAAGTCTGAAAGCCTTCTGAGAACATTACGAGATATTCCGGCCGGTGGTCAGGCTCGTCCCGACCGCGTATTGTTTCTCGTGTTTCCGTTTGATTTTCTCTCGCCTAACCCAGCGTATTATAATGCTAATTCAAGAAAATGTTACTCCACAACACCCTATTTCGTTTGCCGGGCTTCGATAGGTTCTGCAACAGCGATGCCAAAAAAAGGACTCCTCGCAGGCCATGGGTGTTTCGAGCGAGTAGATGGCTGAAAACGTTGAGAAAACAGGGGGAAAAGGGCTGAGAGAACCGGGCATGTATCCTGCGGAGCGGGACAAAGTGATGTCAAAGAGAATGCTCACAAAGGGAAAAGTTTTTCCTGTCCTTGTTTTCTCAAGGATGGATTTTTTATCGATCCCCTCCTTTACTTTCACCTTTTTTTCACCTATATTGGCTTAACGAAAATCCGTCTTTTTGGTCGGACCATTCCCGGGTTTCACGGCCAAAAACCGCAAGGAGCCGGAATCATGCTGACCCACAGGCAGAAAGAGGTCTACACGTTTCTCAAAAACTACATACGCCGTCACGAAGTGGCCCCGACCTATGAAGAGATCCGGCGCCACTTCGGCTTCCGGTCCTACAATGCCGTGTTCAAGCATCTCAAGCAGCTGGAGGCGCGGGGCTATCTCACACACCGCTGGGAAAACAGGAAACAAGCCTTCTCGCTCAAGGAGCCGGTTCAGACAACGACGGCCACGGCGCAATTACCCCTGCTCGGACGGGTGGCCGCCGGAGAGCCTATCGAGGCCCTGGAGGACCGGGATACGATCGAAATCCCGGAGAGCTTCCTGGGCACAGGGGAGCACTTCGCCCTGCGGGTCCGGGGAGATTCGATGATCGGGGACGGCATCCACGACGGAGACATTATCCTGTTACGCAAGCAGGAAGACGCGGACAACGGGCAGACCGTGGTGGCCCTCATCGACGGAGAGGCCACGGTCAAGCGGTTCTTTCGCAAAGGGACCTCCGTGGAGCTTCATCCGGCCAATTCGAGTATGGAGCCACTGGTCCTGGAGGCGGAAAAGGTGACGGTTCAGGGCGTAGTTGTGGGGCTGATACGGAAGTATGTGTAGGCGGCAAAAGGAAACGCCTCGGGGCCTCGGAGCATGGAGATTGCCGCGGTCGCTGGCGCTCCCTCGCAATGTCCAGTCACACATCGAATATTGCGAGCACAGCGAAGCAATCTCCCGGCTCAAGGGGCCGCGCAATGTCCGCCAGGGAGCAGACGGGGCCGCACATTGCTCACGCATGGACATTGCGAGCGCAGCGAAGCAATCTCCCAGATCAAGAAGCCGTTATGCCCGAAAAGGCGGGCATCCACTGGCACATTGTGCTGGGGAATCCCTGCCTTCGCAAGGTTGACGATGAGCACCTGAAATTCCTTCTCCCCTCTGGGGAGAGGGGATATCGATAGTACGGTGTTGCCGGTCACAGACATTGCGAGGGGCGTCGGCGACAAGGAAATAAAACTATGAAACGTGAGATTCTTTATTTTGAAGTGCCTTCTTTTCCGGTGGCGGTGGAACGGTTGCGCAACGGATTCCTCAGGGGGCGGCCGGTGGCGGTCTGTTCCGCCGGGCCGGGCAGCCGGGCCCTCTTGCAGGCGGTTTCGCCCGAGGCCCGCCGTGAAGGCCTGTACAAGGGTATGCTCAAGCAGGAAGCCCTGCGAGCCTGCCCCGGCCTGAGGCTTTTGCCCCCGAACCCCGAATCCTGCCGGCGGGCGGGCAGGGCCCTCTTCGGCCTGTTGGCGGCCTACACGCCCCTGGTAGAGCCGATCCGGCCCGGGGCCTTCTTTCTGGACCTCTCCGGCACCTGCCGCCTCTTCGGCCCTGCCCGGGACCTTGCCTGCAAGGTACGAAAGGAGATCCGGGGACGCGTCGGGCTGGCGCCCCGGCTGGGCCTGGCAGCCAACAAGCTCCTGAGCCGCATCGCAACGCGGGTGATCCCGGCCAGCAGCCTCTGCGATGTCTTTCCCGGCGGAGAAGGACCTTTTCTCGAACCTTTGGACGTAAGGGTCCTGCCGGCGGCCCGCGCCCCCGCTTGCGCGGAAAGGGTCCGGGAACTCAACATCGAAAAGGTCTCGCACCTGCTGCCCATCCGGCTATCCGCCCTTCAACTCGCCTTCGGCCGCCACGGGCCGGCCCTCTACCGCCAGGCCCGGGGACTGGATGGTTCTCCGGTAAGGCCGCCCTCCCGTCAGCCCCGGATCACGGCGGAGGAAACCTTGCCGGAGGAAACGAACGAGGACGCACTCCTCGGCGCCGTACTCCAGGGGCTTGCAGAAGAGGCGGGCCGGCGGCTCAGGCGGATGAAGGCAACAGCGGGCCGACTGGAGGTCGAGATCCAGTACGCGGACGCCGTCTCGTCCCGGCGCTCCTGTCGGCTCCAGCCGCCGATCTGTCTCGACGCCTCTCTGTTTCAGGCTGCCTGCCGCCTGCTGGAGTCCGCCGTTCGGCGCAGGGTCCGAATCCGGCAGATTGCGGTCCATTGCACGCAAATCGCTGTGCAGCCCCTTCAGGGCGCGCTTTTTCCCGCTGACGCCCTCTTCTCCCCTGGTTGGAAGGAGGAGGCCCTGCAGCATGCGCTGGATGAGATAAGGGGGCGCTTTGGAAAAAGAGCGATACAGACAGGCATCGGGGGATGACATCCGGCCAAGGGCAAGACGCAAGGAGATTGCCGCGGTCGCTGACGCTCCCTCGCAATGTCCAGTCACATATCGAATATTGCGAGCGCAGCGAAGCAATCTCCCAGCTCAATGGGCCGCGCAATGTCCGCCAGGGAGCAGACGGGAGCCACACCTTGTTTACGCAGACTTGACGATGAGCACCTGAAATTCCTTCTCCCCTCTGGGGAGAAGGTCAGGATGAGGGGGAGCACAGGGCGGCACCCTCACCCTGACCCTCTCCCTCAAGGGGGTGTCGATAAATGGCTATTTGCCGTCATCCCCGTGAAAACGGGGGCCCATAAGCCCCGGCAGCCAAGGGG
>WFRX01000376.1:0-40000 GCA_015486285.1 bacterium | reverse complement strand
TCCTTGCGGGCGCCGGGACGGGCCCCGGAAAGGGCATCCGCAGCCTGAACGAGCAACGGCAGAACCCATTCCGGCTTGACTTCTTCGTGGTGAGCCGCAATGGCATTCACGATGCCTTCGCTCTCCCCGAACTTCTTCGCCAGATCCGCTCCGATGATCGCGTGCGACCCCTCGATCTCGTGATCCACCGCCTTTCCGATGTCGTGCAGCAATCCGGCCCGCTTCGCCTGCTTCGTGTCAAGCCGCAGCTCCGCGGCCATGATGCCGCAGAGAAAGGCGCACTCAATCGAATGTTGCAACACGTTCTGTCCGAAACTCGTACGGTACCTGAGCCGCCCCAGAAGCTTAATGATCTCCGGGTGGATGCCGTGAACACCGACGTCGAAGGTCGCCTGTTCCCCGATCTCCCGGATGTTCTCCTCCATCTCTTCCTCAACCTTCTTGACGATTTCCTCGATCCTTCCCGGGTGAATCCGCCCGTCGGATATCAGCCGCTCGAGGCTGATCTTCGCAATCTCCCGCCGGATCGGGTTGTGAGCCGACAGGATCACCGCTTCAGGCGTATCGTCAATGATCAGATCGACACCCGTAATCGCCTCGAGGGCTCGGATGTTTCTTCCCTCCCGCCCGATAATCCTTCCTTTCATCTCATCATTGGGCAGATTCACGATGGATACCGTTCGTTCCGCCACATAATCGCCGCTGTATCTCTGAATCGCGAGGGCCAAGATCAGCTTCCCCTTCTTGTCGGCGATTTCGCGTGTGGCGTCCTCAATCTGCTTGATCTGCCTGGCGGATTCGTGTTTGACCTCCTCGACCAGGGAATCCATCAACTGCTTTTTCGCCTCTTCCTTACTGATACCGGCTACCCGCTCCAGCCGGAGTTGCGCTTCTTCCTCCAACTTCCGAAGTTGGGTGGCCTGTTCATCGAGATTTTTCTCGCGCTTGCTCGCCCCTTTCTCTCTCCTGCTGATCTCGATTTCCTTCTTGTCCAGGAGGTCCATCTTTTTTTCCAGGTTTTCTTCTTTGTGGAGGAGCCGCTTCTCCATCCTCTGCAGCTCCCCTCTCCTTTCCTTCGACTCCTTCTCAAACTCCGCCTGCGCCTTCAAGATCTCGTCTTTAGCAAGAATCTTTGCTTCCTTCTTGATCGTTTCCGCCTCTTTCTTGGCGTTCTCAAGAATCTTTCCGGACAATTCCTCGGCAGACGCAAGCTCTGATTCGTTTATCTTCTTTCTGTACCAGCTCCCTCCGTAAAATCCCCCGAACCCTGCAAGGGCGAGAAGCAAAATGATCCATACAGATGACGACAACAAGACAATCACCTCCCCATATCATCAAAACGTAGGGTTGACCCGGATATGGCAACAGAATCCGTCGGCAATGACCTGCCGCTTTTCGGATTGCTTGATATCCGGATTTTTCCGTGCGGATGGATCGACGGGCAGGGATTGGATTATCTGGACAGGGCTCTTACAGCGCGGATTACCTCGGCAACGCGCTCTCCGCATTCAGGCAAGAAGAAATTCGCAATATGGGTCGTTTACGCATTTTTTCCAGGATGTTATTCATTCCGATCAAGATTCCCGTGCCTTTCCCGGCAACCAGACATCTGTTCATGCCAAAGGCTCTCGTCCTGTTCGTGTCGAATGATCGCAGTCTCAAGACTCCCCATATTCCTACCCACCCGTGAACGAGGCGATCCCCTGTATCTTCCCGAAACCGCCCTTCCGCGAGGCCACTTTCGCCCCCCGGCGGTACGATCCACGGCATTCGCCACCGTAAGAACCAGGGATGTTGGAACAAGCAAGCAAAACCCTGTACAGATCCAAACGCCCTCGTTATCATCTATCCGCTTTCTTCCTTACCTCCTTAAAATCGGTTGAATCAGCTGTTCTCGAAAAGATCGGCATTTCTATCCAGAAAATCAATCATCTTCCTTGCTTTGTTCTCGACGTTCTCCTGAATGGCGTCCTTCTCTTTCAGGGCACTGAAGTAATCATCAGCGAGAAGGAGAAGAAGCCGAACCGCCGCTTGAAGGCTCGAGACCCCCGGCTGGGTCTGTATGGTCTTCAACTTCTCCTGAACAAAGGCCTCGAGTTGCCGAATGTAGTCCTCATTGTCGTGCTTGAGCCGGACAACCTGGCCCAGGAGACGAATATCGAATACCTTCTTATGGGCTGTCTCTTTTTGCAGGACAAACTCCCCGTTGCCCGGAACAACGCCCGCAGAACCCTGGGGGCTGTTCCGAAAATCCCATCTGCGGCGTTCGGCTTCACCCCTCGTCATTCAACGTACAGAAAGTACGCTTCATTCCTCGGGATCGTTCCTGCCTTGCATCCGCAACTTTTCCAACAGGCTCCCAGGAGCCTTTTCAAGAGGGTCCCTTAGGAATCCTCTTGCGTTTTGAGGTGATCCAAACGCTTCAGAATGTTTTCAATCTTCGAATGAATCTGCATCTTGGTCTTCTGGAATTCCCTCAGCTTGCTGTTCATCTCGTCGATTTTCTTGTCGCGCACGGACAGCTCATTCAACGCCTTTTCGTGACTTTCTTTCAACTCAACGAACTTTTCCGTCAGAGTCGTTATACGCTCCTCCAGACGCTCCAGATTCTCCAGTGTCATAAGCGCGTTCCTTACATTCGCATGGCACACGGTTCCCAAGTTCATACTAGGAAACCTCTTCGTCATTGTCAATCAGCCCGATCCGCTCGTACAGGCAAAAAAATTCAATGCACCCACCCCCTCTGCGGCTCTCCAAAAATCGCCTCCAGGAACAGCGTCACATCGAATTCTCTCAGATCTTCGGGGGCTTCCCCTATTCCGATAAACCGGACCGGAAGTTGAAGCTCATTCGCGATCCCGACGATCACCCCACCCTTCGCCGTGCCGTCGAGTTTCGTCAGGATAATGCCCGTCACCCCGAGGGCTTCGTGAAACGTCCGCGCTTGAGTGATCGCATTCTGGCCCGTCGTGGCATCCAAAACGAGGAGGACCTCGTGCGGTGCGCCCTCGAGTTCCCGCGACATGATACGCTTCACCTTTTTCAATTCTTCCATAAGATTGGCCTTGGTGTGCAGTCGGCCCGCCGTATCAACGATCACAACATCCGTATTCCTCGCCTTCGCCGCCTGGAGCGCATCATACACAACCGCGGAGGGATCCGAATCCGGCTTGTGTTTGACGAAATCCGAGCCCGCACGATCCGCCCAGATCTGCAGCTGCTCGATCGCCGCCGCCCGGAAGGTATCCGCCGCCGCCAACATGACCTTGCAACCGTTGCCTCTCAAACGAGCAGCCAACTTCCCGATGGAAGTCGTTTTTCCTACCCCGTTTACTCCGACCACCATGATCACAAAGGGCTTCGCCGATGCGGGCGCGAAGGCCGGCGCCTGCACGGCCAGCATCGATCCGATCTTCTGCCTGAGGGCGTTTTTCAGTTCCAGGGGCCCCAGCGGCTTCGTATCGAGTTCCTTCTTGATCTCTCCCAGTAGATCGTAGCTCGTCTTCACGCCCAGATCCGCCGTAACAAGGACCTCCTCCAGATCCTCGAGCCAGTCCCCCCTGGATCCGCTCCGGGAAAAAACCTGATCCAGGCGCCCGATCAACTGGTTATGGGTCCTTGCCAGCCTACCCCTCATCCGGTCGAGCAGGCTCTCAGCGGCCCCCTCCTCCGGCGGAGGCGGAGGCCGCTCGACGGAGGCCCCTGCCTCCCGTAAGCCGGCTCCCGGCACGCTCACAGTGCCTTCCTCGCCGGACAATGACCCTTCCACCCTTTTCCCCACCCGTGGCGGAGCCGGGGAATCGTGGGAAGCCGTCCTTCCTCTTTTCCGCCTTTTCAACAGGAACCAGGCCGACAGATAGCACAGGAGGAGGAGCAAAGATCCCAGGCTCACCCACAGCCAGCCCTCTGAAACCACACGCTCCATCCCGAGGGAATGAACGAGTCTCGCCAGCGCCGATTCAAAGGATGCGAGGAATGGATCCATATCAGGCCAAAACGTCAGATTGGAGCACTGTTCAAATTGACGGATACGATCTGGGAAACGCCGGGGGATTGCATCGTGACGCCGTACAGCTGCTCTGCAATTTCCATCGTCTGCCGGTTGTGCGTAATGACGATGAACTGAGATAGGGCAGAGATTTCTTTCAGAAGTTCGTTGAAGCGCATTACATTGATGTCATCCAGGGCCGCATCCACCTCATCCAGCACACAGAAAGGGCTCGGCTTGTACTGAAAGATGGCCATCAGCAACGCAAGCGCCGCCAGGGATTTCTCGCCGCCGGAGAGCAGATTGATGTTCTGCAGTCTCTTCCCCGGCGGCTGGGCGACCATCTCGATTCCCGCCTCCAGCGGGTCATCGGGGTTGTCCAGCAACAGGAAGGCCTTCCCACCTTTGAAAAGCCGGGGAAATACCTCCTGGAATTTCTTGTTCACCCCCTCGAAGGCCTCCATGAATCTTGCCTTGGTAATTCGATTAATCCTGTATATCAGCCTCTTCAACGACTCGAGTGAATTTTTCAGGTCTTCGTGCTGATCATGATAGAACTGATGCCTCTGCTGAAGGCTCTCGAATTCCTCAATGGCCGCAGGATTCACTTCCCCGATTCTTTCCATGGCTGCATAGAGTTTTTCCAGCCTCTTCTCGATCTCCCCGTCCTCTTCTTCCGAGAGTTCCAACTCCGGATCAGCCGTCATGTCGACACGGTGCCGTTGCCACACCTGGTCCTCGAGGTTCTTCTTCTTGAGCCCGAGTTCCACGAGCCTCACCTGCAAGGTGTCCTGCTCGTGCCGAATCTCCTCGAATGCCGCCTTCAAACCTTTGGCCGTCTCTTCTTTTCGTTCGAGCAGGGCGGTCTGGGCATGGACCCTTTCGTTGATCGTGGCGAGCTCGGCCTCGGCATCCATTCGCGTCCGTTCGAGTTCACCCACCCGCTTCTCGTTCTCGTCCAGTTCCTGCTGAAGGCGGCGGATCTTCTGCGAGGCTTCCTCCAGGTCGCGCTCCTTTTCGTCCATGTAGGTGCGTATCGTCTGCATCCTCTGCTCGAGTTGCCGCTTGTGGGCAAACAATCCGGACCTCTTTTCCCGAATCACCTGCAGCTCTATTTCCAGACGATTCAGTTCCTCCTGCAACGACTCCTTCTCGGCTGTTCGCTCCTGGATGAGGCCGTTGAGTTCGGAAAGCCTTGCCTCGCCCGAGCACTGCTGCTCTTCGAGGGCTTGCTCTTCCCCGGCGAGCTGCTCTTCTTCCGAGTTCAGGGCGCCCAATTCCGCCCTCAGTTCAGCGGCCTCCGCCTCCAGGACACCCCTTCTCTGGAGGGCTCTCTTTCTGCTCTCTGCAATCTGCTGTATGTCCTTCTCCCCCCGCAGGATCTCCATATCAAGCCGGTACAGGGCCTGATGGACCCTTTCCAGGTCCGTCTCATTGAACCGGATTTTCCGGAGCAGCGCATCCGCATCCTCCCGCCTGCGCCGGAACTGCTGTTCCAGACGACCTACTTCCTGCGCCAACTCTTTGATTTCCCGCTTCGTTCGAAGAACCGTATTCCCCGTACCGTTCGTCTTCCCACCGGAGATCACCCCTTCGGGATCGATCAAATCGCCTTCTCTGGAAACAATCCTCTTGTAGTGTCCGTTGTTGCGCCAAAGCTCCAATCCGGCCGCAAGATCCTGCACCAAAACAACGTCTCCAAGGAGATGTTCAGCAATCGCCTTGTACTCGTCCCTTACCTTCACGACATTCATGAGAGGCGTGCCGGGGATCGAATCGCCATGCGCCTCCCGATCCAGCCCCTTTCTGAGTTCAAGGGGGATGAAACTGCCCCTCCCGAGGGTCTCTGTTTTCAGGTATTCGATCGCCTGCAGTCCGTACTCCTGCTCTTCCACGATAATGTACTGAAGTCTGTCGCCCAGAACCGACTCCAGGGCGGTCTCGAATTCAGGCTCGGTCTCGAGCACATCGGCCACCATACCCCGGATTCCTTGCCTCAGGCGGTCTTCCTCTTTACGCCTCCGCATCACCGCTCGTACGCCTTCGTGAAACCCCTCATAGTTCTCCTGGAACTCCTGCAAGGAATCGAGACGGGACCTCTTCCGGTTCAGGGTCTCCTGCAACTCGGCAATCGCCCGGGACAACACTTCGAACTCGCCTTTCAGCTGACCCTGGTGGGTCTCCAGGGCGACTCGCTCAAGCAGCGACAGGCCTCGTTTTCGCTTCCACCCCGCCAGTCTCTCCGCGAGTTGTCCTTGTCGAGAGGACAACACCTCATCCTCCCTTTCCATCGTCCGGATTTCATCCTCGCCTCTTCGCCGCCGCTGTTCCAGGTCCTTCCGCTTCTCTTGAATCGCCAGCTGCCTGTTGTTGAGCCCTGCCTTTCGGGTCATGCAGGCAAAAAGCCCGTCCTTGAGCGAGTCGATGGTCGCCTGCAACTCTCTCTCCTGCTCCAGGATGCCCGCGTATCTCTCCTTTTCCTCACCTACGCTTTTCTCGAGCCACTCGCCTCGATTCGAAAGCTCACCGATCCGCCCGGTGAGTTCCGTTTCCTCCCTCTGCGCATCCTCGATGCGAACCTTCGTATCGGCAATCTGCTTCTGGTCCTCTTCCCGTTTTTTCCTCAGTTCGTCGCAGCTCTGCCTTATATAAATCTGTTTGTTTTCAATCCGGCTCAATTCCTGGACCTGCTCGAGCAGCCTCGTCTTCTTCTCCTCCAGTTCCCGGCTCTCCTGGAGGAGATCCGCCTTGATTTCCTCGACATCCGCCTCTTCCCGGCGGAGATCCGCAACAAGCCGCGCCGCTTTCTGCTCCGCCTCCGCCTTGAGGATCTCTTCGGCCTTCTCCTGCTCAACAAGGGAGCGATACCGCCGAAAGGCAATCGTGCAGTCCAGCTTTCGGATTTCTTCCTTGAGCCTCTGGTACCGCCGAGCCTTCTGCGCCTGCCGGTTCAGCGCATTCATCTGTCTCTTGATCTCGAAGAAGATCGCCTCGATATGCCGAAGGTTCTCCTGCGTCGCATCCATCTTCCGCAACGCGGAATTCTTCCTTCTCTTGTATTTCACGATTCCTGCGGCTTCCTCGACGAAATTTCTTCGCCGTTCCGGACCCGCACTGATGATTTCCCCGATATAGCCCTGTTCGATGAACGAATAAGCCCTCGTTCCCGTTCCCGTATCCGTAAACAGATCCACAATGTCCTTCAGCCGGACAGGCATGCGATTGATTCGATACTCGCTCTCACCCCCCCGGTAGAAGATTCGCTCCACACAGAGCTCTTCACACTCCGAATAAGGCGGGGGAAACCCTTTGTCTTCCTGGCTGAGGGTAAGGGCGACCCGTGCCATGCCCGCCGCGGGGAAATGCTCGCTCCCACCGAAGAGGATCTCCTCCATGTTCTTCCCGCGCAACCGCTTTGGACTCTGCTCGCCGAGAACCCATCGAAGGGCGTCAACGATATTGCTCTTTCCACAGCCGTTGGGGCCCACGATAGCAGAGGTCCCCCCCGAAAAGACCAAATCCGTCTCTTTACCGAAGGACTTGAAACCATGGAGCTTCAGAGACTTCATCTGCATGTAATTCACCCCTTACGCTACAATTTCCATGCAAATATAGACTGTTCCCTGGATTTTGTAAAGAGAAAATACAAGTTGCAGTGTAAGCCCGGAACCAGCCACTAAATGTAGTGTATCCCCCCGCCTTCGCCCGATAGCGGAAGGGGAAATGAAAAAGGGGGGCCTTGCGCCCCCCCTGGCTAAGCCGTACGGCCCCTCCCACCACAAAAAGTGGCGTAAACCCAATGGGTTATCTCTTTTTCTTCCCATTTTCCGCAATGGCCGCCTGAGCAGCCGCCAGCCGGGCGATGGGGACGCGATATGGAGAGCAGCTTACGTAGTTCAGGCCGACGCTGTGAAAGAAAGCGATCGATTTCGGGTCTCCGCCGTGCTCCCCGCAAATCCCCACCTTCAGCTTGGGCCTGCTCTTCCGGCCTTTGCGAACCCCCATTTCGACCAGAACACCGACGCCTCCGGTATCCAGCGACTGGAAGGGGTCGTTCGGGAGAATGCCCTTGGCCAGATAGTCGGGCAAAAACGAGCCGATGTCATCCCTGGAGAACCCGAAAGTGGTCTGGGTCAGATCATTCGTTCCGAAAGAGAAAAACTCGGCCTCTTTCGCGATCTCATCCGCCACGAGGCAGGCCCGCGGGATCTCGATCATGGTCCCGATCAAGTAGGGGAACCTCGTGCCCGTCTCCTTCTGCACTTCCTTGGCCACCCTTGCCACAATCTCCTTCTGATTCAAAAGCTCCTCAGCCGTCCCGACCAGCGGGATCATGACCTCCGGAAACACCTTCTTTCCCTTCTTCGTCAGGGCCGCCGCTGCCTGGAAAATCGCCCGTGCCTGCATCTCCGACAGTTCTGGATAGGTGATGCCGAGACGGCATCCCCGGTGACCCAGCATGGGATTGAGCTCATGCAGCTGGGCAATACGGGCCTCCAGGAGCTTCGGAGAGGTCCCCAATTCTTTCGCGAGATCCTTGATCTGTTTCTTGTCCAGGTTCACAAACTCATGCAAGGGGGGATCCAGGAGCCGTATGGTTACAGGCAATCCTTCCATGGCTGCCATGATGCCCTGGAAATCCTTCCTCTGGAAGGGCAAAAGCTTCATGATCGCCCTGCGTCGATCCTCCGCGGTATCGGCCACGATCATTTCCCGGATGGCCGTGATCCGCTGCGGGTCGAAGAACATGTGCTCGGTCCTGCAGAGACCGATCCCCTCCGCGCCGAATCCTCTCGCCGCGGCCGCATCCTCCGGCCGGTCCGCATTCGTGCGGATCCCCAGCCTGCGTTCCCGATCGGCCCATCTCATCAACTCCCGGTAATAGGGGTTCTTTGCGGGATCCGCGGGCAGCAGGGGCAGGGACCCTTCGTAGACATGACCGCGGGTGCCGTTCAGTGTGATCCAGTCTCCTTCCTTGAGCACCTTGCCGTCGACCACGATACGACGAGTCTTCTCGTCGATGGTGAGGGCGCCGCATCCCACAACACAGCATTTGCCCCAACCTCTCGCCACCAGGGCCGCGTGGCTCGTCATACCTCCCTTTGCCGTCAGGATCGCCTCCGCTACATGCATCCCATGCACGTCTTCAGGGGACGTTTCGTTCCGGACCAGGATGACCCGCTTTCCCTTTTCGGCCCACCGCTCCGCACGATCCGCTGTCAGCACAATCTGTCCGGCGCCCGCACCCGGGCCGGCAGGCAGCCCCTTTGCCAGCAATACCGCCTTCTTTTCCTTGCTCGCATCGATCATCGGATGAAGCAGCTCATCAAGATGGTCGGGTTTGACCCGCATGACGGCTTCCTTCTGGTTGATCAGACGTTCCTTGGCCATCTCGACCGCCATCCGGATCGTAGCCACTCCGGTCCGTTTTCCGGTCCGGGTCTGGAGCATCCAGAGACGACCGTCCTCGATCGTAAACTCAATGTCCTGCATATCCCTGTAATGCGCTTCGAGCTTGCGTCGAATCCCGTCGAGCTGGCGGTAGATCTTCGGCATTTCTTCCTCAAGAGACCGCAGATGCCTGTTTTCTCCTCTCTTGCCCTTTTTGTTCAGAGGCCTCGGGGTCCGGATGCCGGCGACCACATCCTCCCCCTGCGCATTCGGCAACCATTCACCGTAGAAGGCCTTCTCGCCCGTCGCCGGATTTCTCGTAAAGGCAACGCCCGTCGCAGACCTGTCCCCCGTGTTTCCGAAAACCATGGCCTGCACGTTGACCGCCGTCCCCCATTCTTCCGGGATGCCCTCGATGCGGCGGTATGCGATCGCCCGCTTTCCGTTCCATGACTGAAACACCGCTCCGATCCCGCCCCAGAGCTGCTCGTAGGGATCGTCCGGGAAGGGCTTGCCGAGGACCTTCTTCACCGTCTTCTTGAAGACCTCCGAAAGCTCCTTCAAATCATCGGCATCCAGATCCACATCATCCTTCACCCCCCGCGCCTCTTTCATCCGGTCCATCTCCCTTTCAAGCAGATGACGGATCGCTCTGCCTTCCGGCGGCTCGATACCGGCCGCCTTTTCCATGACCACATCCGAGTACATCATGATCAGGCGCCGGTATGCATCGTAGACAAACCTCGCGTTGTGGGTCCTGGCAATCAGCCCGGGTATGGTCTTCGTGGTCAAGCCCACGTTCAAAACGGTTTCCATCATACCGGGCATGGATTGCCTCGCCCCTGAACGCACCGAAACGAGAAGCGGCTTCTCGATGTCTCCGAACCGAAGGCCCATGATCTTTTCAACCCTGGCCATGGCCTTCCGGACCTCCTCCCTGAGGCCGCTGGGATACCGTTTCCGGTTCTTGTAATACGCCGTACACACCTCTGTGGTGATGGTGAACCCGGGCGGCACGGGAATCCCCAGATTGGTCATTTCCGCCAGGTTCGCCCCCTTGCCCCCCAATAAGTCCTTCCATTCGGCCCGGCCGTCCGCCTTTCCCGCCCCAAAGAAATAGACATTCCTTCTTGAAGAAGCCATGCCGACACCTCCTTTAGAGTGAAATCTTTGAAAAATCCGCAAACCACTGAAATAAGTCAGCGACTTTCCTCAGCAAAGCCAGTCTGTTTTCGCGTGTCCGCCTATCGTCGGTCAGGATCATGAGCTCGTCAAACAAGCGGTCGATCGGCCCTTTGAGCCCTACGAGCCCCTTGAGTACCCGCTCGTACTCCTTCGACTCCCCGGCCGCCATCTTTCCGGCAAAGCCCTCGGCCGCCGTAAAGAGCTCTTTCTCCGCCGCCTCCTTGAGGTCGCTTTCCCGCAACGGACTCCCGGGCCCCGTATATCCATAGTCCCTGCCCGCCTGCTCAAGGATGTTGACGGCCCGCTTGCATCCCAGGATGAGTTTCTCAAAATCCGGTTCCGATCGCATCTTGTGAAGCACCTCGACGCGACGGTACAGGTCAGGAACATTTTCGAACGATCGAGAGAGTACCGCCTCGACGGTGTCGTACGGGAACCCCTTCGCAAGCAGGAATTGCTGGTACCGCAAGCGGAAGAAATCAACCACAACCTCCTGCACCTTCGCCGGCTCCTTTTTCACTCGCCCGTCGAGGCACTCCAGTCCCTTCTCGACGAAGTTCGGCAGGGAGATCTCCAGATCCTTGTCCAGCAAGATCCGGAGGATTCCGATCGTCCTTCTCCGCATTCCAAATGGATCCGAGGTCCCGCTGACGGGCGAGCCGACGCCGAAAAAGCCGACCACCGTATCCATCTTGTCGGCAAGGCTCAATAGAGCCCCTTCCAGGCTCTCCGGCAAGGCCCCCTCTGAAGAGACGGGCCTGTAATGCTCGCGGATCGCTTGCGCCACCTCCGCGGGTTCGCCGGATACCGACGCATAGATCCCCCCCATGGTTCCCTGCAGCTCGGGGAATTCCACCACCATCTGCGTAAGCAGGTCCGCTTTGCAAAGCCGTGCCGCCCGTTTGAGGACCGTCTGCCTTTCCGGACACAGCCGCTCCGCCAAAAAACCGGCCAATGCCTCAATCCTCACCACCTTTTCGAAGGATGTCCCCAACTTCTTGTGATAGATCACCTGCCTCAAGGAATCCACGTAATCCTCAAGAGGCCGTTTCGTATCCTCTTCGAAGAAAAATTTTGCGTCCTCGAGCCGGGCGGCAAGCACTTTTTCGTTGCCTCGTTGCACCGGCAGCATGTCCGGGGCTTCCATATTGGCGATGGTGACGAAATACGGCAGGAGTCCCTTCCCGTCCCCTTGCTTCACGGGAAAATATTTCTGATGGCCCTTCATGGGAGCGATCAGAACCTCTTCCGGCAACGATAGAAACCGTTCGTGAAATTTCCCCCGAACCGCCACGGGATACTCGGTGATGAATACCAGGGTTTCGATGAGATCCTCTTCTTCAAGAAGTTCCCCCCCTACTTCGGCGGCCAGCTTGCGAGCCTGCAGGAGGATGCGCTCGCGTCGCTCTTCCGGCGCCACCACCACCTTGTTCTTCTCCAGGATCTCCCCGTATTTCTCCAGGGGCTCGATATGAATCGGATTGCGACCGCCCAGGAACCGGTGTCCCCGCGTCGTATCCCCACTCTCCAGGTCACCCACGCGGAAGACGATTGTCTCCTTTCCGTACAGGGCGGCTATCCACCGGATCGGGCGGGCGAAGCGAATATCCTGCGTCCCCCATCGCATGGATTTCGGAAACGGGAGGGAAACGATCCATGAAGGAAGGATCTCCGGGAGGACAACCACCGCCGGCTTCCCCACTTCCACCTTCCGCAGGCAGACATACTCCCCCTTCGGTTTCTTGATGATCGACGTTGCCTCAGGTTCGACCCCGTACCGGGCGCAGAATTTTTCAAGAACCTGCGTCGGGGCCCCTTCCGCGGTAAAGGCGACGGAACGCGGCGGCCCGGAGATCTCCTGCACGAAATCGTCCTGTTTTTCCTCCAGGCCGCGGACCAGCAGGGTCAGCCTGCGGGGCGTGGCCATCGTCGCCACCCCCTCGTACTGGAGCCGATTCGCTTCCAAGAGCTCCTTCGCTCTCTCCCTCAGGGCCTCGATCGTCCCGGGCAGAAAGGCAGCAGGCAGCTCCTCTGTCCCGATTTCAAGCAAAAAATCCTCTGCCACCAAACCGCTCCTTTTGTTATGAATGGCTTCACGACCCGGATGCGGACGCATCGACCCCAAGATAATGTTGCGCACAGGCCTGCGCCAGGCTTCTCACCCTATGGATATAGTGGGTACGCTCATTCACGCCCACCGCGCCTCTGGCATCGAGCAGGTTGAAAATATGACTGCATTTCAGACACAGTTCATAGGCGGGAAGTACGCGACCCTTCTCGATAATCCGCCTCGATTCCCCCTCGTATATCTCAAAGAGCTTCATCAACATCTCGATGTCTGCATCCTGGAAATTGTAGTAGGAGTGCTCCTCCTCGCCACGAATCTGGATGTCCCCGTAGGTGACCGTGTCGTTCCACTTGAGGAGGTAGACATTGTCCACATTCTGGAGGTACATGGCAATCCGTTCAATCCCGTACGTAATCTCAACGGGGATCGGCTTCAAATCAAAACCGCCGGTCTGCTGAAAATAGGTAAACTGCGTGACTTCCATGCCATCCAGCCAAACCTCCCACCCAAGCCCCCACGCACCCAGGGTGGGGGATTCCCAGTCATCCTCCACAAATCGAATGTCATGCTGTTCCATCCGGATTCCGAGCCGTTCCATGCTCTGGAGGTACATATCCTGAATATCATCCGGGGACGGTTTCATGATGACCTGGAATTGGTGGTGGCGATGCAGTCGGTTCGGGTTCTGACCGTAGCGACCGTCCGCGGGACGTCGGGAAGGCTGGATGTAAGCGACATTCCATGGATCCGGTCCGAGCACACCCAGGAAAGTCGCCGGGTGGAACGTCCCGGCCCCCACCTCCACATCGTAGGGTTGCTGAAGAACGCAGCCCCTGTCGGCCCAGAATCGGCTCAATTCGAGCATGACATCTTGTACCAGCACGTGTCCCACCCCCCTGTAGCAGCCAACAGCCCCTTCACCGTTGCCCTATTTTTTTTTGGACCTCTCTCATCACCCGCAGAGACCGCAGTTCTCTCCCAACGTGATACGCGAGAAAGGCCTCCAGGATCCTCGCCGCCTCACGGACCCGCCGCTTCGTCCCCTCCGCCGCGAGCACTCCTTCCTCCATCGGAACCGCAACCCACCTGTCCAGCAGGAGGAGCGTGTCCCATGCGGCCCGATGTGTAGCCGTTCCTCTCCGAATACAGGCTCCGCATACGACCCCTCCATGGGGCACGGAAAATCCGAACACCCCGGCCCGTCCCAGAGGGCGCCTGCAATAAATGCATTTCCCGAACTGGGGCTGCAGTCCGAGCAGGCACAATGCCTTGGCAAAGAAAACCCACAGCAGGCAGCTTGCCGTGCTCGTATTGCCCAAACACTCGAAAAAATGTCGCAGCAAGTCGAACCAATCTTCCTGCGCACCTTTCTCCGGAAGCACCCGCTCCAGGAAATCCAGGGCACAGCAGCCGACGAGCAGCTTCTCGAGATCTCCATAGATTGGAGCATAGTAATGAATCAGCGAGCATCCTTCAATCCTTACAAGTTCGCGGCTCGGATTCTCAAAGCATTCGAGCTGAACGAGCAAAAACGGCGAGAGGAGGCCACCGAATCTCTTCTTGCTTCGCTTCGCTCCCTTCGCGATCCCCCTCAATTTCCCCCGGCCGGAGGAGAGAAAGCTGACAAGCTGATCGGACTCGCCCAAATCCCATTTCTTAAGTACAAAGACAGGTTCCTGATAACGTGGCATGCGTGCCACCCCTGGAAGGCCCGGGCCTCCCTGCATGGATGATGTCCGGCCCTTCCTATCCGGATTCCGAAGGGGGAAAGCTGATGCGCACCACGTCGCCTTTCTTTCCCAGGTTTTCGTACACCTTCCCTTTGTAGAAAATCCTTACACCCCTTCCGTTCCTGATCAGGAGTTTTACACGTTTTCCGGCCCGGCACGAGTGCCGCTCTCCCGGTTTGAGCACTGTCTCGTACGGGGGATCGTCATCCAGGTCAATCTGTACTTTGCTCTCTTCCAGCCCTTGCAGGATCACCACTACAGGCCCTTGGCCGTTGGCTGCGCCGCCCTGTCCCGAGCCACCCGCTTTCCCATCATCGAGGTCCGCTCCCGGTCCGGCCCGTCCCGGGAGATCGAGTTCCTTTCGGAGCCGTGCTTTCTCGATTTCCTTCTCGGATGTACGGGGCATGCGGATCGTTCGAACACGTTGCCCGGTCATTTCCTTTCCCGGATAGAGGACGATCCACAAGAACCCCAGCAACAGCAGACTCACCCCTACAATCCAAATCGACCGCCTCCTTCCCCGCCTCATCTTCTCCAACGAGCGTTCCCGGATCCCCTGCCCCTCCTGCATGGCGGCTTTCCGGTATCGGAGAACCACATCCTCCTGATCAAGCCCGACACACCGAGCGTATTGCTTCAGGAATCCGACCGTAAAGGTCGGAGCCGGCAGGACGTGGAATTGCCCCTCTTCCAAGGCGCGGAGATAGAAAACACTGATCTTCGAGACGCCTTCGATCTCCTCGAGGGTAATTCCTTTCGCCTCGCGATGTTCCCTCAGGTACTCGCCCAGATTCTTCACGTCTCTCCTCGCAGGGCGCCCATCCTCTCCATTGTCCCTCGCCCCTTAAAATCGGACCAGCCCTCGAAAAGACCTGAACCTCTCCTCGATGTCGTCCCGCTTGACCTTCCGCAGTCGATTCAGGCTGAAGGCCTGCACGTTGAAGGAGGCCATGATACTCCCGTAAACCAGTGCCTTGCGCAGTCTCGCCTCGGTGAGTGTTTTCCGGCGGCTCAGATAGCCCATGAAGCCGCCGGCAAAGGAATCCCCGGCCCCGGTGGGGTCCCGTACCGTCTCGAGAGGGTACGCGGGGGCCCAGAAGATGCTGTCTTTTCGGATAAGCAGCGCCCCATACTCCCCCCTCTTGATGACCACCGTCGAGGGGCCCAGGGCCAGGAGATGCCGTGCAGCCTTCAGGAGGTTGCTCCCCCCCGCCAGCTGCCGGGCCTCTCCCTCGTTGAGAAAGAGTATGTCCACCCGGGCCAGGACCTTTCGCAGGGCCTTGGGTTTGGAGGAAATCCAGTAATTCATCGTGTCGCATGCCACGAGGTACGGATCCGATATCTGATCGACAACAGCGCGCTGCAGGTCCGGATCGATATTGGCCAGAAAAACGAAAGGCGTGTTCTTGTACACCGACGGCAGTTCCGGTCGGAAGGCCTCAAACACATTCAGCTCCGTCCTCAGGGTCTTTGCCTCGTTCATATCTTCCTCGTAGAGCCCCTTCCACCGGAACGTCTTTCCCTTCACCCGTTCGAGACCTCTCAAATCCACCCCGCGGGATCGCAGGAAGGCCACATGCCGGGCGGGAAAATCCTCTCCCACAACCGCTACCAGCCGCACCTGGGTAAAGCATCCCGCAGCAACCGAGAAATAAGTCGCCGATCCTCCCAGCCCATCCTGAATCTCCCCAAAAGGCGTCTTGACCGAATCCAGTGCAACAGAGCCCACAACGAGTAAATTCATGCTCCCCTCCCAATCAAACCGAAAGATATTTCCCCAATAGAATATCCAGATCCTTCTTCACCGATTCCGGAATGTGTTCCGGGTCCGTGATGATCGCGTTCTCCAGAGCATGGGCACAATCGCATTCTCTTTCCCCGGGAAGCTTCCCTACAGCGGTGCGCAGGATCTCCCTCGCTTTCACCACATTTGTCTGCAGAACCTCCAGGACCGCATCCACGGAGACGTCCTCTTCTGTCTCATGCCAACAGTCGTAATCCGTCGCCAGCGCCAGGACGGCATAGCAGATCTCCGCTTCCCGGGCGAGCCTCGCTTCAGGCAGGCTGGTCATGCCGATCACGTCTACACCCCATTGCCGATATATCCGCGATTCCGCACGCGTGGAAAACTGGGGGCCTTCGATCACCATGCACGTTCCCCCCTGGTGCACCCTCGCGCCCACCTCCCGGCCCGCCTCGCCCAAACACCGGCTCAAGACGGGACAAACGGGGTCCGCGAACAAAACATGAACCACAATTCCCTCCTCGAAGAAGCTGTCCGGCCTGCCCCGGGTACGGTCGAAAAACTGGTCCACCACTACCATGTCCCCGGGCCGTATTCCTTCCCGCATGCTTCCCACCGCGCTGACCGAAACAATCATGGAAACGCCCAATTTTTTCATGGCGAAAATATTCGCACGAGCGTTCAGGGCCGAAGGCGGAATCCTGTGCCCCCGCCCGTGTCGCGGCAGAAACACCATGGGAACGCCTTCCAGCAAACCCGTGATCAACACATCGGAGGGACTGCCGAAGGGGGTATCCACACGGACCGAATCCACGTTTTCCAGCCCCTCCATTTCGTAGAGACCGCTCCCGCCTATCACTCCGACGGCCCCTCTCATTCGGCGGGGCGAATCACCTTTTCCGCTCATCGTCTTCGGACCCCGAGCCTGCGAGACGCAGATGCGCCCCATACAGGTCTTCTTCCGTGTTGATGTTAAAGAAACTCCGATTCTCCGGATCCACCGCCTCCCACCTGTGTTCTTCGAACCGCAAGGTCAGAACCTCCGGATAGAAATCGAATATACGGAGGTCTCCGGCCGCGATCCTCTCCCGGATAGGGCGGATACATCTCCGGGAATAGATGGCATGAAGCGGTTGCATCTCACCCTTCACCGCCGGCACGACCACGTCGAGGCCTTCATTCGTTCCCAGCATTTTCCGGATCACATCGACATTCAGGAAGGGCATATCGCACGCCGCGACGAAACATCGTTCCCCGTCCGCATGCACGAGCGCGGTCAGGAGGCCGCCCAGAGATCCGGCCCCCCTCACAATATCGGAAACCACCGTTACGCCGAAGCGTTCAAAGGAAACCGGCTGATTCGTCACGATCAGCACATCTTCAAAGAGGATTTGAAGCGCCTCGACCACATGGGCAATCAAGGGCTTTCCGGCCAAGAGCGCGTGCGCCTTGTCCCGTCCGAAACGGCGGGCCTTCCCCCCCGCAAGCACCGCACCGCTGCACGCGAATTTCGCTCGACGGGCACCCTCCTGCCGGTATCGTATATCGAACACAGCACGAACTCCTGCACCAGTGCTCAGGTCCGATGATGCACCACGGGGGCGGATCACGCCGACAGGATGGGACGGGCGAAACCGCAGGGGCCGCCGACCGGGCGCGGCTTACCGCTTCAGGTCCCCTGCTCCCAGGAGGCAAGGTAGGCCTTCTGTTCATCCGTGAGGCTATCAATGCTGACGCCCATCGCCTTCAGCTTGAGCCTGGCAATCCGCTCGTCGATCTCGCGGGGAACGCCGTACACCTTCTTTTCGAGTTTTCCCCCGTGCGACAAGAGATAGGCGGCACAGAGGGCCTGATTGGCGAAACTCATGTCCATGACACTCGACGGGTGCCCCTCGGCGGATGCCAGATTGATCAAGCGTCCTTCTCCCAGAACGTATACTTTCCGGCCGTTTTCGAGGAGGTACTCCTCCACGAAATCGCGCATCGTCCTGTTTGCTTTGGTCGCCTCCTTGAGCCCTTCCAGATCCATCTCCACATTGAAGTGCCCCGAATTACAAACCACGGCTCCGTCTTTCATCCGAAGGAAATGTTCCTTCCGAAGCACATGGAAATCCCCGGTCACCGTGCAGAAAAAGTCTCCCACCACGGACGCCTCTTCGATCGGCATCACACGGTAGCCGTCCATGACCGCCTCCAGGGCCCGAAGAGAATCCACTTCGGTGATAATTACGTTCGCCCCCATTCCCCTGGCCCGCATGGCAACGCCTCGCCCACACCAGCCATACCCGCAGACAACAAACGTGGAACCGGCGATCAACCGGTTTGTAGCACGCAGGATTCCGTCTATGGTACTCTGACCCGTGCCGTAGCGGTTGTCGAAAAAGTGCTTCGTTTCGGCGTCATTGACGGCGATGATCGGATACCGCATTACCCCCTTCGACGCCATGCTCCTCAACCGGATCACGCCGGTTGTCGTCTCTTCCGTCCCTCCCACGATACCGTCGATCAGATCGGTCTTCTCCTTGTGGATAACCGAAACGAGGTCCGCCCCGTCATCCATCGTGATCTGAGGCCCCACCTTCAAAACGGCATGGATGTGCTCGTAGTAGGTCTTCTCGTCTTCCCCTTTCTTGGCAAAGACCGGGATCCCGAAATGCTTGACCAGCGCCGCGGACACATCATCCTGCGTGCTCAGGGGGTTCGAAGCGCAAACCACCACATCCGCCCCACCGGCCTTCAAGACATCCATCAGGCTGGCCGTTTCCGTCGTCACATGAAGACAGGCGGCGACTCGGGCCCCCTGCAGAGGCTTGCTTTCAAGAAATTCTTCCTTGATTTGGTTCAGAACAGGCATGGTCTGGTTGGCCCATTCGATGCGGAGTTTCCCTCGGTCTGCCAGCGCGATATCCTGTACGTCGTATTCCATCTTCCCGCTTGCTCCTTTTCGCTTCCCTCGTCTGCCGATTTCGAAGTTCCCTTCCCGTCTTCAAGGAAGGTATTGTTTCAGTTCTTCCGCCTTATCGGTCCGTTCCCAGGTAAACTCCGGCTCATTGCGTCCGAAATGGCCGTAAGCCGCCGTTTTCTTGTAAATCGGGCGCAGCAGGTCCAGGTGTTCGATGATCTCGCGCGGCTTCAGGGGAAAATGTTTCCGTACGATCTCAACGAACTGCTGGGGGGGGATCTTGCCGGTCTGGAACGGATTCACGAGCACCGACACCGGTTCCGCCACACCGATGGCATAGGCGATCTGGACTTCACACCGTTTGGCAAGTCCCGCAGCAATCATATTCTTCGCAATGTACCGGGCCATATAAGACGCGCTTCGATCCACCTTCGACGGATCCTTCCCGGAAAAGGCGCCTCCCCCATGGCTCCCCTGACCGCCATACGTATCCACGATGATCTTCCGGCCCGTCAACCCGCAATCCGCATGGGGCCCACCCAAAACGAAACGACCTGTCGGGTTGATATGATAGACCACATCCTCTTTCAAAAATTCGGCGGGCAATACTTGTTTCACCACCTCTTCGATCACGCCCTCCTCGATCGTCCGGTGAGTCACATCCGGAGAATGCTGTGTGGACACAACCACTGTCTGGACCCTTTTCGGGGTGGCGTCCCGATACTCGATCGTCACCTGGCTCTTTCCGTCCGGCCTCAAAAACGGCAGCCGGCCTTCCTTCCTCGCGGCCGCCAGTCCCTGCGTAATCCTGTGCGCGAAGACGATCGGCATCGGCATGAGTTCCTCTGTATCATCGCAGGCGTACCCGAACATGAGACCCTGGTCGCCTGCCCCCTGCTCCGCGTGCAACCCTTCCCCCTCGGACACACCGACCGAAATATCCGGAGACTGCCGATCGATGGACGTAAGCACCGCGCATGTCTCCCAGTCGAAGCCGATAGCGGAGTCGTTGTATCCGATCTCTTTGATCGTTTCACGAACAAGCTGGGGGATGTCGCAATACCCTTCCGTCGTAATCTCCCCGGCGACCAGACAGACACCGGTCGTAACCAGCGTTTCGCAGGCCACGCGGGAGTTTTTATCCTGCGAGATCAGGTCAACCAAAACCGCGTCGGAGATCTGATCGGCGACCTTGTCCGGGTGCCCTTCGGTAACCGATTCGGATGTAAACATGAAATTTGTCAACGGCATGGTCCTTCCTCCTTTCCGTTCTCAGGCCCTTTCCTTCCACCCTTCATCCCCGGCGAAGCACCGCGGAATCGCAAGCCAACGGCAACGTGCCGCATCAATACGCATTCAACACCTGCCCTGTGATATTCGGAGAATTCTCCTGGATCCACGAAGAGAGGATCTTTTCGTTTTCTTCACTGTCTTTGCCCTGCAGCAGGGTCTCCACCAGCTTTCGGGCCTCCTCAAAGTTCGTAGAGCGAACGACTTTCTTGATCCAGGGAACCATAGAGCCTACCATACTCAGGTGATCAAAGCCAAACCCGACCAGAATGTGAATATAGCGGAGGTCCGAGGCCATCTCCCCGCACATCCCTACATGAATTCCTTCCCCGTGGCCTGCATCCACAATTTCTTTCAGGAGCCGAAGGATGGAGGGATGGAGCGGATCATAAAGATAAGCGACCTCCTTGTTGACACGGTCAATGGCAAGACAATACTGGATCAAATCATTCGTGCCGATGCTGAAAAAATCCACCTCCTTCGCCAGGACATCCGTTATGAGGGCGGCCGAAGGCACTTCGATCATGATCCCGATCTCGAGATTCGGATCGAATGACTGGTTCTGGCCCTCCACCTCCTGTTTCGCTTCCTCAAACAGCCCCCTGGCCCGCCTCAATTCTTCCAACCCGGAAATCATCGGGAAGAGGATGCGGACCTTTCCGAAGGCGCTGGCACGAAGAATAGCGCGAAGTTGATCCTTGAATATGGCGGGTTCCCGGAGGCAGTACCGGATGGAACGCAACCCGAGGGCCGGATTCATCTCCTGGCGCAGATGGTTGATGTCCGGCGATTTATCGGACCCGAAATCAAACGTTCGGATCGCAACCGGAAACGGCGCCATTTGTTCCACCACGCTCCGGTACACATGATAATGCTCCGCCTCGCTGGGGATTCGCCCCTGCCCGAGGCAGAGGAACTCGGTACGATACAGCCCGATTCCCTCCGCCCCGTACTCCCTCACCGCATTCACTTCCTCAACCATTTCGACGTTCGCCGTGAGCACCACACGCCTGCCGTCTACGGTCTCCGCAGGCAGGTCTCTTTCTTTGAGAAGGGCCTTCTCCAGATGATCGTACCTGAGTCCCCGCTCTCTATATTGCCGAGTCGTCTCGGGTGACGGATTGACGATCACCAGACCTTCCCTGCCGTCCAGAATGATCCGGTCGCCCCGCCCGACCAGTTCCGAAACCCTTTCAGCGCCCACCACAGCCGGGATTTTCAAGGCCCTGGCCAGGATTGAAGTGTGGGAGGTCCGCCCTCCAATATCCGTCACGAACCCGATAATCTTTTCCCGGTCCATCCGGGCCGTATCAGCGGGAGAAAGATAATGCGCCACGAGGATCACCTTCTCATCGATATCCTCCAGGGAATCCTCGCTGCTGCCGGAAAGATGTTTCAGAATCCAGCTGTTCAGATAATCGAAATCGGATTTTCTTTCTCGCAGATAATCATTATCGATCGTCTCAAACATCTTCTTGTAGTTTTCGAAGGCGGTATACAGAGCCCATTCCGCATTCTTCCTCTCGGAGAAGATCATCTCGGTCACGGCATCCAGCAACATGGGATCTTCGAGGATCATCAGATGGGAATTGAAAATGGAAACGTGTTCGTTGATTTCCTCCCGGCCGAGAGCGTTCTTGATCCTCACCAGGTCCGCCTTGGACTTCTCGATCGCCGTCCGGACCCGCTTGATCTCTCTCTTCACCTGTGTCGCGGGAATGTATCGCTTGCTGAACTTGGCCTTTCTGCGGCCCAGAACGTAAGCCTTCCCTTCCGCAACCCCGGGAGCGGCCCCGATACCCCAGATTCTTCTCTCTTTTCGCCGCACGGCTCTTTAATCCTCGTCGAATTTGTTCTCGATCAAGTCGCCCAGGGCCTCTATGGCCTCCGTCTCGTCCGGGCCCTCAGCCTCGATCTCTATGACGTTTCCCTGGGCCGCGGCCAGCATCATGATGCCCATGATCGATTTTCCGTTCACCTCGAGGCCGTCCTTCGTCACACGAATCGTGCTTTCGAACCGATTCGCTGTTTTCGCCAGCTTTGCCGCCGGACGCGCGTGTATCCCCAAACGGTTCTTGATCGTAAATTCTCTCGTGACCATCACGGACCCTTACGCGGCACATCGCCCCGGGCAGGACACCGATTTTCCCCACACTCTCCGGTGTTTCTAGCCGGTGCGATTCCCATCGGATCTCTTGTCCCGTTCCTGAAGAATCTCTCGAGCCAGGTAAATGTTTTCCCGACCGCAGCGCATGGCGATCCGCGCCAAGTCGGCAAGGCTTGCATCTTTTCGGGAGGAGAGGATCTGCAGGATCATCGGCAAATTCATGCCTGTAAGGACCTCCACCAGCGGGTCTTCCAAAAGCGAAAAACAGAGATTCGCCGGCGTCCCTCCGAACATGTCCGTCAGGATCAGGAGCCCCTCTCCCTGGTCGATCGCTCTCCGCGCCCTCCGGATATCCTCCAAAACCCGTGCTTCATCGATCGGCTCGGCCAGAGTGACAACTTGCACGCCTTTTACGGGCCCGACGATTGTCTGGGAAACCTCAAGGAACGATTCGGCTATCCTTCCATGAGAAACAAGCAGAAGCCCGACCATCCGGCACCCTTTCTCAAAGCCTTCAGGAAATCACCGGCCCACCGTGAAAGAACCGGATCTCATCCCGAAGGGATGTCTCTGTGAAAAATCTTTGACGAAATCCCTCTCGAACGCAGACGCTCGTCCAAGGCGCAGACGACGGCCACGGAACGATGCAGTCCTCCCGTGCAGCCGACGGCGACGACCAAATACGCCCTGTCCTCCTTCTCGTAGAAGGCAACCACGTCTTCGATCAAGCGAACAAATCGATTCAGAATTTCAGCCGCTCTCTTGTCGTGTCGGATATACGCCTGCACTTGCGGGTCCCGGCCGTCCAGAACTTTCAGCGCGGGGTCATAGTAAGGGTTCGGCAGAAACCGAACATCCATGACCAGATCCGCCTGGCAAGGGAGACCCTTGGCGTAGCTGAAGGAAATCAGTTCGACCTGTGGGTTTTGCCTCATGCCCTCGGGCGGGCCACAAAAGGCCTGGACATACTTTCGGAGCTGATGAATATTGTAGGAGGAAGTGTCGATAACCTTGTCGGCGGTCTCCCGCAACCCTGACAACCGCTCCCTCTCCCATTCGATGCCTTCCAGAAGCGTCCGGTTCTCGGCCATCGGGTGCCGTCGACAGGTTTCCTCAAAACGACGCAGCAGCACCTGAGGGGTCGCCTCGAGGAAGAAGACCTCCGGTTTGATCCCTCGATCCCGGATGGACCGGAACACGCGAGGATGTTCCTGCAAAAAACGCCTTTCACGCATATCGACACCCACAGCAAGCCCTTCCCCGATGTTCCCCGACTCCGTCAGGTAGGAGACGAGCCCCGGCAGCATCTCCACGGGAAGGTTGTCGACGGAAAAGAACCCTATATCCTCGAGGGCGTGGAGAACGCTTGTTTTCCCCGAACCGGACAGGCCGGTGACAACCAGTAATCGCATGGGTTCGTTGTCCGAAAAAGAAGAGTTCAGTCCGCCGAAACCTGGAGGTCTTCGCCGTCCTCCTGCGTCAGGATCGCGTATATCTCCTGTTTGGAACCTGCGCGCAAGAGGTCTTCGCGAACGGAGGGTCGTTTTAGGAGCCGCGAGATCTTCGCAAGGGCCTTCAGGTGCGGCCCGGCCGAATCCTCAGGGGCAAAAAGCAAAAAGAAGAGAGAAACCGGCCGGTCATCCACCGCTTCGAATTCCACGCCGCCGGCACTCCTCCCAAAACAGGCGATCAATCCACCCACCTCACTGATTTTCCCGTGGGGAATGGCAACACCCTCCCCGACGCCCGTGCTCCCCAGCCTTTCGCGATCCAGCAAAACGCCCACCAACCTGTCCCGGTCCAGCGTCGGGTGGAGGGAAACCAGTTTCTCGCAGAGTTCTTCCAGGACCTCTTTTTTGTTCGCCGCCTTCAAATCCTCGACAACAGCCTCCGGCTCCAACAATTCCGACATCTTCATCGCCGATCACCATCCCTTTCGCGTCTCCGTCCCCTTCCCCCTTCGGAACGGGCAACCACGCGGTTCGGCCAAAAATGACTCCAGCGGACGACCGCACCCGATAGAGCCCTAGAACATCTTCTTCCGTTTCATGGAAGGCAAAATTCCCAGGTTCTCCCGATATTTCGCAACGGTTCTCCGAGCGATATCAACGTCAGAAGCCTTGAGGATACTCACGATCTCCTGGTCACTGATCGGCTTTCGAGGATCTTCCTGGGCAATGATCTGACGAATTCGCTCTTTGATCGTCTCCGACGAAATCTTCTTCCCCGCCTTCTGTGTAATGCTGCTCTTGAAAAAATACTTCATTTCCAATATGCCTTGCGGCGTGTGCATGTACTTGTTCGTGGTCACCCGGCTGATGGTGGATTCATGCATGTCGATGTCTTCCGCCACGTCCCTCAACACAAGGGGGTTCAAAAAACTGACGCCCTTGTCCAGGAATTCCCTCTGAAAATTGACGATACTGCATGCCACCTTGTAAATGGTACGCTGTCTTTGATGAATACTCTTAATGAGCCAGGCGGCCGACCGCAGCTTGTCTTGGATGTACTCTTTCGTATCGGTGCCGGCCATCCCCTGTTTCGAGAGAATATTTCTGTAATAGCCGCTGATTCGGAGTTTCGGCAACCCATCCTCGTTCAGAACGACAACATACTCGTCATCCACCTTATACACGTACACGTCGGGTATGATATAGAGAGGTTCTTCACCCGCGTACGGTCTGCCCGGCCTCGGCTCGAGATGCGTGATGACGCTGACAGCGGCATGAATGTCTTCCAAGGGTTCCCTGAGCTGCTTTGCAATGATGTCGTACCGTCTTTTCTCCAGCTCTTGCATGTGATCCTTGAGGATCGCTTCAACGATCGTGTTT
Organism: bacterium; assembly: GCA_015486285.1. Classification (GTDB taxonomy): domain Bacteria; phylum Desulfobacterota; class DSWW01; order DSWW01; family DSWW01; genus S015-6. The sequence goes on along the minus strand of WFRX01000376.1, from coordinate 14,764 downwards.
CCCACCCCAAGCCGCCTTACCTGGAGGATGAGACATTCCTGCAGATTTCTCGCGGCAACGCCGGGCGGATCGAGTTCCTGAACCCGGGACAGCACTTGCTCGACAAAAGAAATCTCCATGCCGCATGCATGGGCGATCTCTTCCAGCGGGCAATCCACATAGCCGTCCTCATTCAAGTTCCCCACAATCATCTCAGCCGCCTCAATCTCTTTTCCTGACAGGTGGCTCAGCCGAAGCTGCCACACGAGGTGGTCAACCAGAGACGTCTTCTTCGTCAAGGTCGCTTCCACCCCCCTGCCCGGATCCTCCTTCGGGGGGACAGGCCTGGGATAATACTCATAATTCTGCATGTATTCATCCCAGTTGATATCCTTGACTCCTTCCAGTTCTCCCTTGACCTCTTCAGGCCCCCGGTCCTTCTCCCTCTCTCCTTCCAGGAGCGATTTTTCCATGTCCACCACGGAAGACTCCTCCAGAAGAGGATTCTCCTGCAGCTCCTGGCTCGCCATATTCACGAGTTCCAGGCGGGAGAGCTGAAGCAGCTTGATGGCTTGTTGCAACTGAGGCGTCATCACAAGCTGTTGAGCCAGCTTCATGGTCTGTTTCAGTTCAAAGGCCATCTCTCTCCCTGCTTCTTCCCGCTCCCTAAAGGACGAATTGTTCCCCCAGGTAGATCTCCCGAGCCTGCTTGCTGGAAGCAATCTTTTCCCTGTCTCCCACTTCCAGAACGACTCCCTTGTCGAGAATATACGCCTTATCACAAATGCCGAGGGTCTCCCGTACATTGTGATCCGTCACCAGGACCCCGATCCCCTCCTCCTTCAGGCCTGCAATGATGCCCTGGATATCCGCAACGGCTATGGGGTCGATTCCCGCGAAGGGCTCGTCCAACAGCATGAAAAAAGGATTCATCACCCTCGCCCTGCAGATCTCCACCCGTCTTCGCTCCCCACCGGACAGCTGAGCGGCCTTGCTCTTCGCCAGGTGGGCGATCCCGAGCTCCTCGAGGTAGCTCTCGCGAAGCCTTCTTCGTTCCTCGCCGTTGATCGACAGGGCTTCCAGAACAATATCGATATTGTCCGCCACACTCAATTTTCGAAAGACGGAGGTCTCCTGCGGCAGATACGTGATTCCCTTTCTCGCCCTCCGGTACATGGGCAGGTCCGTGATGTCTTCCCCGTCCAGGCGGATTCGCCCGCTATCCGGCCTCGTGATGCCGACGATCATGCTGAAGGTCGTCGTCTTTCCGGCGCCGTTCGGTCCGAGAAGTCCCACGATCTCTCCCGCCTCCACCTCGATCGTGACCCCATCCACAACCGTGCGTTTTCGATAGGCCTTGGTCAACGACTCGGCCACGAGGCGATGCCTGATTTCCTGTCCCCTATGCATCCCTGCCCGCCTTGAAGTTATGGATCAACGCTCCTCGGTCTTGATCTCCCGGGCCTTAGCCCCCGATCCAGAATCGCCGGCGCCGGAGGACGACTTCTGATCGTCGGTCCCTGCCCCCTGGTCCCCGGCAACAGGGCCTTTTTGCTGGTCCGACAGACGAAATTCCGCTTCCACCCGTCCCTTGACCTCCATACGCTCATCGTCCAGGTGGAAATGAATTTCCTGTCCTCGGATGAAATTCCGCCCCTGCTTCAATACCGCAGATCCGACGAGTACGATCGTTGCGTTCTGCCTGTCGTACGCGGCCCGGTCACCCCATGCCTCCCTGTCCCCTTTCCGGATCCTCACGTTCTTTTCAGCGATGATCTTTTTGATATCGTCCGCGGACTCTCCAAAAACCGCCGTCACTTCTCCTGCCGACAGGGAAAAATCGGATTGCCGAACCTTGACATTTCCCTTGAAAACAATCTGGTGCCCCTCGAAATCAACCCCCATCTCATCGGAATGGATATCCACAGGAGCATTCCGGTCCCAGTGCTCTTTCTCCAGACCCTTTCCCAGCGCCCCTTCACCAACGGACGTAAGCGCGTCGATTTCCACGCCTGCGAGGGGAGAGGACCAGACCATCAGAACGATCAGGCAAAAGGACGGGACGACCGTTCTTCCCCGCCGTCCTCCCGGAAAGGACGGTCGGCGACGTCCCCTGAAGAACCGGCGATTGCTCATCGGACGGTTCCTCGGACGCCGGGACCCTTCGGAGCAAACACCGCCCGAACCTCCGACAGCAATCGGAATCTGTGAGTCGCCAAAGAGCCCGTCATACCCCTTCCTTCTATGGTTAGTCGGTCCTTTGCCAGGCGAACTTGATCATCCGTGCGCACTGTCCTCTTGACACCATCATAGAAGAGGCTTTCGGTGGTAAACTCATATCCCTGATCGCTTTTTCCGCGTATCGACCCGTGCGCCGTCAATCCTTTCGTTTTCAGATCATACTCCACCCTTTCCGCCCACAATACCAGCTTGCCGCCGGCAGGGGAGGAGAAGGTCACTTTCACGGATTCAAATTCCGCCCTTTCCCCGTCATGATAGTAGCGGCCGCTCGCTGCGTCCATCGTCCATTCCAGCCTGTCCTCTTCCCATTCGGAAAACCGGAGGCCCTCTACGAGGATGTCTTCCCCCGTCTCAATCTCTTCAGCATGATCCGCCCTTTCCATCAGCCTTTGCGGGGGCCTGAGCACAAAAAAAAGCGCCGCGAATCCACCGATGATGCAGACGAGAAAGATGCCTCTGACGACCTTCAACGCGAACCTTCGAGATCTATCGTCTGAAGTATAGCAACGATTGCCGAAAGGTGTAAAGGAAACCGAATGGGTCAGCCCTTCTTATCGCCAGCCGTCCGGAAACAGGGGGAGGCATCGAAAATGCCTGGCGCCCGGACGAACCAACACGAGAAAGAAATCGTTTTCATCGCTTCACCTCGTCCGCCGGGCTTCAAGGAATCCCCTCCTCCCAGGTCCGCACCATTTGCTGTATCCGCAAGACCTGCTTCAGAAGCGCCGGGACGTGATCGAGGGGCAGCGAGTTGGGACCATCGCAACGGGCCGTTTCCGGCCGGTCATGCACCTCCAGATAAATTCCGTCCACGCCGACGGCCGCCGCCGCCCTCGCCAACGGCAGAATAAACTCCCTCTGGCCGCCCGACACATCGCCTCTTCCGCCGGGCAACTGCACGCTGTGGGAAGCGTCGAATATCACCGGGAACCCGAGAGACCGCATAATCCGCAGCGAACGCATGTCGGCCACGAGTTGATTGTAGCCGAAGGAAGACCCCCTCTCCGTAATCATGATGTTTTCATTGCCCGTCGAACGAACCTTGTGCAGGACGTGCTCCATATCCCAAGGGGCCAGAAACTGCCCCTTTTTCACATTGACCGCCTTGCCCGTTCTTCCCACAGCGGTCAGCAGATCCGTCTGGCGGCAAAGATAGGCCGGTGTTTGAATGATATCCAGGACTTCCGCGGCGGCCGCCACCTCGTCGACAGCGTGTACATCCGACAGCACTTTCACCCCGATCTCCCGGCGGACCTTCGACAGGATCCGAAGGCCTTCCTCCAGCCCCGGCCCCCGAAAAGATGAGCAGGAGGTACGATTCGCCTTGTCGTACGATGCCTTGAATACAAGAGGCACCCCGGCCTCTTCCGCGAACTTCTTCAAGGAGGCGGCTGCATGCATCGCGTCGGCTTCGCTTTCGATTGCACAAAGTCCGGCAATCAGCAGAAAGTCGACTTCCCGCCCGAAGGTCCAGTCACCGATTCGAACAACGTGAGTCATATCAGGAAAAAACTACCGTTTTTTTCAGGAGCAGCCAGTAGATCGACGAGAGGATCCTGAATCCAGCCTGCCGAACCTGAAGCCCTGAGGCAGAGAAGCAGCCTCCTGGAAGTGGTCGATTCAAGAGATCGCTCCCGCATCAGCCCCCCATCGGCCCCTTGCCTCCGCCGAGGTCTTCCCGTGTTTCGATGCCGAACGTGTTTGTACCACAGCGTCCTCCGACCGTCAATTTCCGGGACAGTCCGGGCCCATCCTCCGCCCGCCCGCGAGGCGCCCGGAGAGCCCTGCACGCTCGACGAACCGTAGGAAGAAAAGATGAAACAAAAAAAGGCCTCCAAGAGGCCTTTGGGTGCGTGCGCAAATTGGAACGATTCTCCTTCCGGAGGACGCCGCCTATCGCTTCGAGTACTGGTAGCGGGCCCGTGCACCCCGCTGTCCATACTTCTTTCGCTCCTTGATCCGGGAATCCCTGGTCAGGAACCCCGCTTTCTTCAACTGAGGCCGAAGGGCGGGGTCCACCATCTGGAGGGCCTTCGAGATGCCATGCTTGATGGCGCCCGCCTGGCCCGAATTGCCCCCTCCCCGGACATTAACGAGAAAATCAAAGCGTCCTGTCATCTCGGTCAGCTCCAGGGGCTGCCTGACGACCATTTTCAACGTTTCGCGCCCGAAATATTCATCCAGAGGTTTCCGGTTCACAAGGATGTTACCGTTTCCGGGCTTCATCCAGACGCGGGCTATAGAGGTCTTTCGTTTCCCAACCGAGTGAATCGGGAATCGGATCTCTTTTCCAGCAGCCTCCATGCTGTGTTCCTTCTTCTTGTTCGTGTTTTCTTAAATTTCGAATTCAGCTCCGTTTCGTTCCGGAAACCCTCGCCACAGGAACTTGTGCTTCGTGCGGATGCTCCGAACCGCGATAGACTTTGAGCTTCGTGAGCACCTTTCTGCCCAGACGGTTCTTGGGCAGCATCCCCTTGACGGCGTGCCGAATCAGCTCCTCGGGCTTCCTGTCAAGCATCTCCTTGGCGGTCTTCGCCTTGATGCCTCCGATATACCCGGAATGATGATAGTAGACCTTCTGGTCCCATTTTCTCCCGGTGAGGCGTACCTTTTCCGCATTGATGACCACCACAAAATCTCCGGTGTCGACATGGGGGGTATAGACAGGCTTGTTTTTTCCCCGGAGGGTGTCCGCGATCTCCGTCGCCATCCGCCCAAGGATCCTGCCTTCCGCATCAATCAACACCCATTTTTTCTCGAGGGAATCTTCTTTCTTCGCAAAGTAGGTCTTCATTGCAATCCACGCATACGATTCGAGTGAATGAGTTTCAGAATGCAAATGCACCAAAATCCAGTTAATTTAATGCGTCCAGCCAAATTTGTCAAATAGCGGCTGCAAACCTGCCGCGCCGAACCCCTCTCCCCGGCGGTCCGCCTCCTGCGAATGGATCTCGAAAACCTCCGGATACCGCACCCAATTCAGGAAGAGCCCTTTCCCGGGCGCGGTGATCCCCGCGGCCTTCCGGTCCCGTGCAGCCAAGATGCCGGGCACGTGCGATTCCGGGATCCTGCCTCTGCCCACGTCCACCAAGGTACCCGCCAGGATCCTCACCATTCCACGCAGGAAGCCGTTGCCTTCGGCCGCAATCCGAATCACCCCCCTTGCGAGTTCCCGGATCTCCAGCAGGCGAAGATAACGGACCGTATGTCTTCCGGGCTCGCCGCCCGAGGCCTGAAAGGAGGCGAAATCATGTTCCCCGACCAGACACTCCGCCGCCCTCCGCATCGGGTCCAGTCTCAGACCCGCCCTCACATGCCAGAAAAACCGGTGATGAAAGGCGGATCCGGCGGGGTCGTTCCAAATCCAGTATTCGTACCGCTTGAGCCTGGCACACTTCCGCGCGTGGAAATCCGGCGAAGTGTCCCGGACCGCCTTCACCGCAATATCCTCAGGCAGAAGGCTGTTCACACCACGCAGGATCGCCCCCGTATCCCGATCGCTCTCGCAGCGGAAATGACCTACCTGTCCAAGGGCGTGTACACCCGCGTCCGTTCTGCCCGCTCCCGTGACGCGTACCCGCTCTCCGAGAATCGAGTAAAGCGCGTCCTCCAGCTTTTGCTGAACGGTGGGCATCGCCGGCTGAACCTGCCAGCCATGATAGTTCGTCCCATCGTATTCCAGGTCGACGCGGAGGGTTCTCATCACCCGGCACCCGGACGAATCCGGCCGATCTGATCGAGGACGCAGTCCCCCATCGCCTGCGTTCCCACACAACATGCGCCGTCGGCACTGATGTCCGCGGTGCGAAAGCCTTGCTCCAGGGCCGAAAGGACCGCCGCCTCGATCAGCGCACCGGCTTCCTGCAGACCAAAGGCGTAGCGGAACATCAACGCCACGCTCAGAATAGTGGCAAGGGGATTGCCCCGGTCCCTGCCCGCGATGTCCGGCGCACTCCCGTGTACCGGTTCACACAGGACGCCCCCGTCCCCGACACTCACGGAGGGGAGCATGCCGATCGAGCCGGCGAGGACCGCCGCCTCGTCCGAGAGGATGTCACCGAACAGGTTCCCCGTCACGATCACGTCGAACTGTTGCGGCGCGCGGATCAGCTGCATGGCACAGTTGTCCACATACTGGTGCGTCAGTTCAACATCCGGGAATTCGCGATGGACCCGGATCACCACATCTCTCCAAAGCAGGCTCACATCGAGTACGTTTGCCTTGTCTACGGAAACAACCCGCTTTTTTCGTTCCCTGGCCAGGGAAAAGGCCATCCTCACGACCCTCTCGATCTGAGAAGTCGTATAGACCATCGTGTTCACGGCCCGCTCCTCCCCCTGCTCGGTCCGCTCCCTGCCACGCGGTTCTCCGAAGTAGATCCCGCCGATCAACTCGCGGACCACGAGCAGGTCGGTGTCCCTGACAATCTCAGGCTTCAGGGGAGAGGCATCGAGGAGAGGGGCAAGGACGCACACGGGCCTCAGATTCGCATAGAGGCGCATGCCCTTCCTCAACGCCAGGAGGCCCGCCTCGGGACGAATCGCAAAGTCCTTGCTCTCCGCCTCCGCCCCGCCCACCGCGCCCAGCAGGACGGCGTGGCTCTTTTTCACCCGTTCGAGCGTTTCGTCGGCCAGGGGCACACCGTACCGCTTCACAGCGGCCCACCCGATTTCATCCCGCTCCAGGCAAAGGGGCACGGAAAACCGCCGGGCCACTTCCTCGAGGATGCGCACACCGACTTCCACGACTTCGGGCCCTATACCGTCGCCCGGGAGAACCGTTACCCGGTATTCTTCGCTTCCGTTCTCAAGCATTCCAGACCTTCCCGATATCAAGAATAGTGGAAAAGGGCGGCAGGGGCTTAGAAATGATGGGAGCCTCCGAGCATCACGAAGTTCCCGCCCAGATCCAGGTCTCCGAAGCCGCCCTCCGCATGCAGCGTGAAGGCCATCCGATCTTCCAGGAGAACCGACCAGGCGGGCGTCACGCGGACTCGGATACCGATCAGGCCGTGCATCCCCGGCTGAAGAGCATAGGATGTACCGTCCGCCTTCATCCGGCTGAAATACCCTCCGAAGCCCGCGCCCACATAATAGTCGGCGTAGTGCGTGACCTTCTGGAGCTTCGCGGTGGCCAGGAGATATCCAGTGAGCACCTCGATTTTGTAGTGATCGGACTTGCCCTGATATCCGCCCAGCGTGGCACAGAACACCATGAAAGGCCTCCAGTGGTAATCGAACTCGATCTCTCCTCCCACCCCGGTCAGGTTGCCCACGCCGAGGCCGGGCCGGCCATAATCCTCCCCGTTTTCCAGAAGCCCCTGTTTCCAGAACGTGTGATACGCAAACTTGCCCGAAACGGAGAAGCGATGAGACGGGGACGGGGAAGGCGCCGTCTCGGCCTCGAATACGCTGCGGGGGGCGGGCTGGGCCCAGAGGTTACCAACAGCCAACAAAAGGATCGCAACCGACAAAAACCCTGTCCTTGGAATCGCCTTCACTGTCTGCTCCTTGGAGGAATTAACGGGTCCGCCGCCACACCGAAAACCAGCATACCGCGCTGATCAAGAAAAGACCGAAACCCAACAAAATCATCCGTTCCACCAGGCTCCAGTGGCAGGCCATCTCGGCCCACCCGACCAGAGGAAACAGGGAAAACCTGACAATCCGGGCAATCAAGGCATGCCCTTTCATCCAGGCAGCCAGGGGGGGACTCAAACGGTAGTAGATTCTCACAAATTCCCTGCCCCACGCGCTCTTGAGGAGAAAGCGGTCCCTCATCTCCCGCAAGATCCTGACCTGAGGAGCGTCGATGTCATGGAAGGCGGCCGTGGCGATAAAGCAGAAATCATCATCCCCTCCAAGCCCTTCCGGAGTCGGAGGGGGCGGAGGCGGAATCTCGGAGGCCACCCGCTCCACCGCGCCGTAGGCATCCACCTTTCCCCAGCCCCAGCCCTCGTCCCAAACGGAAACACCGCCGGGCACTCGCGCGGAGAAACGGAAGGTATCCAGGACCTTCGCAGGGGTCAACGTCGGGTCCGCCCCCAGCATCAGCGCCACGGTCCCTGCCACATGGGGGGCGGAGAAGCTGGTCCCTCCTCCGTAGGAATAGGTGGTTTCTCCCCGGTTGTCCGGCGTGAGGATCGCATTGCCCGGCGCTGCAAGCCAGGGCTTTTTCCTCCCGTCTCGGGTCGGGCCACGGCTGCTGAACGAAGAAAGGTCATCCACCGTTTCGGGAAAATCCTGGATGCAGTTGTCAACGCCAAAAGCGGAATAATCGAGGGAACAGCCGGTGCAAAAACTCATGGACTGTGCGAAACACCGCGTGTTGTAGGACCCCACACAAATCACGTTGTCCGCCGTACACGCGGGCGCGATCGTGGTTTCACGTTCCTGGTCGGCCTTGACGAATCTCGCCGGCACGGGGCACGGAGCCGAGCGCGGCCCCACGTCATAGGTTCGATCGACCCAGAGATCCACCGTGGCACCCAGTGCGGCCGCTCCCTCGTTCCGGGCCTCGATGTGCCACTGCCCGCTCCGCAACCGGTTCGCCCCGGATTCGAGGGTGATCGTAAACCCCCGTGCGTTCCCCGACGTCTCGTTGTGCTGAATCGTGATGCGGCCATAGCTCGAATCCAGGACCTCCCCCGGATTTCCGAAGCCGACCCAGGGAGTCGGTTCGTCCTCATTGTAATACAAAACCCTGACCTCAATGGCACCCGAGGCGGGCGCATCATACCACCCGTAGACTTTCACCACGTCGGAAATCTCGGGAATGCAATCGAGGAACAGCGTTCTTCGCCCCGGACTGGAATCGATCCGTGCGTGGCTCATCTCGAGATTCGCGTTCCCGGCGGCCGCCACCAGGATCCGACCTGGGCCCACCAGGTTCGACAAATTCCTCTCGAGCAGGGAGTTCCCATCCCGGGAGCCTGTATACCACCCCACGCTCAGGTTCACTACGGCGGGCTTCCCCAGGCTGGCCGCCTTCTGGAAGATGTAATCGACCCCCTGGATGACCTCCGAGGCCAGGCCGAGGTTGGTCTTCACCACAACGATCTCCCCCTTCGGCGCCACCCCAATGCAGGGAAGCTCGGCCGGGCATTCTCCCTGGCCGTTGCCTGCCATCACCCCCATCACCAGCGTCCCATGGCCGAAATCGTCCTCTTCCGCACAATCCTCGGTCGCAGGGCTGCATTCCGTCCCGCCGCAGGGAACGGTCCGGGGGGGATCCTGCGTATAGTCCCGGCAGATTTCCGAAGGCGCAGGGCCCGTGTCGTCCCCCTGATCCCAGACCCACAGGATCCGGCTGGCTCCACTCCCTCCCGGCTCTTGAAAGTCCCTATGAATCAGGGAAATACCCGTATCCACCATCCCCACGATCACCCCCTGCCCCTGGAGGTGCCCGTATTTTCCCTCGCGCCACACCCGATCGGCGCCGATCTCGGGAACGCTCAGGTCCAGGAACGACTCGACCCGGGCATCCCCTTCCATTCGGATGACCCCGGGCAGGGATGCCACTGCCTCGAGGTTCGAGACAGGCAGACGGGCCAGATAGATGTCACCGGCGCGGGAGACGATCTCCACGCCGTACGTCTCCAAGGAAGGAGGAACGGTCTCCATCTCGATGAACGCATTGATATACGGTTCATTTTCCCTCAGGGTTACACCCGGGGTCGTTCTCATCAACCGGTCCAGGTCGGATCGGATCCTCAGGGCCGCGGAAAGGGAAGCGTCCATTCTGGCCAGCGCGGCGGACCACCCATTGCAGGGGAACAACAGCAGCAGCAGGACCGACAGCAGCAGGAGGAAGCCAGGGAAACGGCTTCGGAAACGGCGATCATGGTGGCACACGGCGGTTCTCCTCTATATCCTCGAAAGAGTCCAACACCCCAATCTTCGTTTTCGGCCACAAGTGGGTATTTTTTGAGCTTTTTCTTGATTAGCTATACGCCACAAGACGGGGCCGCCCATTATAATAGGCTCTCCGAGCAGAATTCAAACGGCCGGATTCGATCCGGCACAAGAGGCCCCCCGAAATCCCTGTGCGAGCAAGTAGATCTCTGAAGAGGCCTTTCGGGAGGCCCTGGGTACGACCCGCCTGGTCCGCTCGAACTCCCCCTTCAGTTCCGTGACAACCGACTCGAGATCCTCACCCTGGAAAATTTTGGCAAGGAAGACGCCGCCGGGTCTCAGTAGTTCCCGCGCCACCGCAAGGGCGGTCCGTGTGAGCTCGCAACTCCGCAGATGGTCCTGAAACCCGATCCCGGTAAGATTGGGGGAAAGATCCGAAGTGACCACGTCGGCCTCCCCTCCCAGGGCCTCGCGAATCATGCTCTGGACGTTCGGCGCCGTGATGTCTCCCTGGATGAGCACCACGTTCTTGGCTGGAAGCCCCCTGGTCTTCTGAAGATCCACGCCCACTATGCGCCCCTCCGGCCCAATCTCCGCCGCGATGAGCTGCAGCCAACCGCCGGGTGCACACCCGAGGTCCACAACCCGGCTTCCCCGCTCAAAAATGGCAAACCTCTTCTGGATCTCCAGAAGCTTGTACGCCGCCCGCGAACGGTACCCTTCCTGCTTCGCTTTCCTGTAATAATGGTCTTTCCGCTTGCCCATCATTGCCTTCCGTGAGGACCTGGTAAAAGGCTCGGCCGCAATGCCGCCCCAGTGTACAACCTCTCCGCTTCGAAGGGTAGTCCTAACCGCGGGCACGGGAAGGATCAAACGTCAGATTGACTTTTCCCCCGAAATTCATAAAATAAGTGAGTTTGAGTATTTTAGCGATATCAAGCAAGGAAGGATTCTACTCATGCAGGTTGGCATTCTAGGGAAAAAAATGGGAATGACCCAGATCTTCGATCAGGACGGAAACTGTATCCCCGTGACTGTCATCCAGGCAGGCCCCTGTTATGTGACCGGGATCAAGACACCGGCGAGGGACCACTATACAGCGATCCAGCTCGGCTTCGAAGAGGTTCCGGACAAAAAACTCAACCTTCCCCGCAAGGGACATCTCAAGAAGGCCGAGGTCAAGCCCCTCAAGGTCCTTCGCGAGTTCCGCGTGCCGGAAGATGCGATTACGGACATCACACTCGGGCAGGAGATCGATGTAAACCAGTTCAAACCGGGTGATTTCGTGGACGTAATCGGCACATCCAAAGGCAAGGGGTTCACCGGGGTCATGAAGCGCCACAACTTCCACGGTTCCAAATCCACCCACGGGGTCCATGAATACTTCCGCCACGGCGGCTCCATCGGCGGTTGCACCCCTCAGCATACGATCAAAGGGAAGAAGATGCCGGGGAGGTCCGGGGCGGCGCGGGTAACCCTGCAGAATGTGGAGGTCGTACAGGTAAGGGGTCAGGATCATCTCCTGATGGTCAAAGGGGGCCTGCCGGGCGCACGCAACTCTCTGGTAATGCTTCGAAAGGCGGTCAAGAAGTAGATCATCCGGCCGCCACCATCCAGTCTTTCCAACGCAAGGTTGTCAGTCTCATACCCACCGCGTGCAGGGAACGAGTGCCCCGATCCCTCTCTCCCTCCCTGCTGGGGATTTTTTTTCCTGTACCAGGAACGATTATCCACTCACTGTCATCTAACCTGACGAAAAAGGCGAATCCCTATCTAAAATACATCATAAAATCCAGTAAGTTATAGAATCGTGCCCCTGGCATGGTAATTGCTCCACCCTCTCGACAGAGCAGGGCCAAGCGAAAACCGCTGGACAGGGGAGCTCTTGGACAGCCTCTCGAAGGCGATCAAACACGTCGGAAACAGACCCGGCGGTCAGCGGAGAAAGCACATGGGAACGCCACGAACCAATCGAAACGACAAAAAAAATCGCCGCAGGGTCAGTCTGCGGCTGTTGAAAAAAGAACTCAAACTCATCCCGCACGATATAAACAGGGAGATGCGCTTCCTGGATCTCCTGTTCGCCGAGCGCAATATTTCCAAGACCCAGGCGGAACGGGAGGTCTTGAAAGACTTCATTGACCGATCCAAAGCGATGGTCGAATACCATCAGGACCGCCTGGAGAGGTTCCAGCGTTGCTACGACCAGCTCAAGGAGGAGAAGGCCTTTGACCTGGCCCTCCTTCTTCCCGGCGAACTCCAGTTTCTCCAGGGCGAGCCTCCGTCGCAGGCACAAAGCGCCCCGGACCTTTCCGAACAAGAGGGGCTCCGGACCGGAACCGACGGGTAACCATGCGGCATGCCCCCTCGCTTTCCCTTGACGGGGTCGCGGCCGGCAGGTCGGTCGTCGACCGGCTATCTCAAACGAGGGGAAACCGCTCCATCAGGATCCTGCGAAACCTCGAACCGTAAATCAGGTCGAAGGTCGGCTCCTTGTCAGGGAACAGCCGAAGAGCCATTTTTTTGACGCCTGTGATCATGCCCTGCGCCTCCTCGAGCGACATCTCCTGTTGCAACAGCACTTGACAGGTCATGTCCACGACCCGCTGCAGATAACGGATCCTTCTGTCTTCATCGATTCGTGCGTCGTCCGCCGCCATAGCCCCCTTCCGTTCTCCCGCGCTTTCCTCGCGCGTGTTCAGATCGACGATCTCCCCGGATCGACTGCGACCGATTCATCCAGCTTCGTCCTCAATCTCTCGAAGAGGTCGGCGAAACTGCCGCTCGACATGAACAGGACGACATCACCCGCCCTGCACGTTTTTACAAGGGCCTCTTCCATCGCCTCTGTCGTCTCGAAGCAATAGGCGGCGATTCCCCTCCTTCGAAGATCTTCCACGAGGGCGGACGGGCTGAACCGCTCGCCGGGACGTAAGGCTTCCGGCCGGTATACCGGTGCACAGATCACGATATCCGCCTCTGAAAGGGCGTCCGCATAGGCGGCCTGGAAGACGTTCCTTCTGCTCGTGTTCGTTCTCGGCTCGAAGACCGCCACGATGCGCCTTCCGGAGTAACGGCTGCGAAGGCCTGCAAGGGTCTCCCTGACGGCTGTCGGGTGGTGAGCGAAATCATCGATCAGCAGAACGCCCTTCACTTCCCCGGCGACCTCCTGTCTGCGGCGAACCCCTTTGAACCGCCCGAGGCAGGCACCCAATCCTTCCCATGGAAATCCCATTTGGGCGAGTATGGCCAGGCACCCGAGGACATTCAGGCCGTTGTGCCGGCCGGACAGGGGCATGGGAAACCTGCCCACAGACCGCTCCCCGCGGACAACCTCGAGCGTACCGCACTCCCCGGCCCGGCCACGGAGCACACCCACCCAGTCGGCGTCCTTTCCATAACCGTAGGTTTCCACTCTGCAGGACGCCTTGCCGGCAATCTCGACCGCCCCCGGATACTCGCTGCACACCATCACCAGCCCATCGGGCGGCACGAGCGCGACAAAGCGAAGAAACTGTTCGCCTATGGCGGCAAGGTCCGCATAGATGTCCGCATGATCGTATTCCAGAGAGGTAAACAGGACGACCCGGGGCTGGTAATGCAGAAACTTGGGGGCCTTGTCGAAGAAGGCCGAATCATACTCATCGCCTTCGATCACAAAGTAGTCCCCCTGCCCCAACCGGCTGCTCCTCCCGAAATTCACCGGCTCTCCGCCGACAAGGAAGCCCGGTTCCGCGCCGGAGCAGGCAAGCAGCCACGCCAACAAGGCGGTGGAGGTCGTCTTGCCGTGGGTCCCGGCCACCACGATCGGCGATCGGGCGGTCAGAAAGAAACGGGCCAGCGTCTCCGGAAACGAGCCATAGGGAAGGCCCCGCGCAAGCATTTCTTGCACCTCCGGATTGTCCCTGGAAACCGCGTTGCCCACGACGACGAAGTCCGCGTCCGTCGGCACGTTTTCCGGGCGATACCCGAGAGACAGGTCGACGCCGGCATTCCGGAGCAGGTTCCCCATGGGTGGGTATGCCTGCACGTCCGAACCGCTAACCCTCACGCCCATTTCTCGAAACAACAGGGCCAGGGCCCCCATACCGGTCCCGCATACGGCGATCATGTGCACTTTGGCCGGCACTCCCTCTTTCATCCTGTCCAGCGCCTCCTTCCGTTGTCTTGTCGCCGAGAAAGACTCTTTGTTCCCCACCAGCAGATGTCAACGGCCCAGCATCTCCTCGAAAACGGCATCGTGGACCCGGGGCCTCAGCGCCCGGATCGCCGTGTTCTCCCGAGTCGGGTGGACCCGGTTCGTGAGAAAAACGACCGCTATGTTCCGTTTGCAATCCATCCAGAGAGAGGTCCCGGTGAACCCGTTGTGGCCGAAGCTGTAATTCGAATAGCAATGTCCGGAAGCGGAATCCTTCTCGGACGGCGTGTCCCAGCCGAGTGCCCAGGTTCCCCCGAAAGAGCTCTGCTGTCTCTCCAGGAAGGTCTTCAGGGATGCCGCCGGGAACAGCGCGGACCGGTTCCGGAGTCCCCGGAAGATCTCAGCCACGATCCTGTCCAGCTCCGCGGCGGTGGAGAAAAGCCCTGCGTGACCGCATACCCCGCCCAGGAGCCAGCCGTTTTCATCGTGTACCTCCCCTTCCAGGACCCCTCCCCTCCAGGGACAATCCTCCGTAGCCGCAAAGGCCTCCTT
>WFRX01000375.1 GCA_015486285.1 bacterium | reverse complement strand
CTGCTGCGGGGGATCAAGCGGGACGAGGTGGAGCGGGGCATGGTGGTGGCCAAGCCGGGATCGATCACGCCCCACACGAAGTTCGAGGCCCAGGTCTACGTGCTGACCAAGGAGGAGGGGGGCCGCCACACGCCTTTCTTCCCGGGATACCGGCCCCAGTTCTACTTCCGGACCACCGACGTCACCGGCATCATCGAGCTGCCCGAGGGCGTCGAAATGGTCATGCCCGGGGACAACATCAACATGAAGGGCGAGCTGATCACCCCGGTGGCCCTCGAGAAAGAGCTGCGCTTCGCCATCCGTGAAGGCGGCAGGACCGTCGGCGCCGGCGTCGTCACCGACATCATCGAATAAGGGAAGGAACGGCACAAAATGCCCTCTGATATCGTCACCCTGGCGTGTGGGGAATGCAAGAGAAGGAACTACTCCACCACGAGGAACAAGAAGAAGCATCCGGACAAGCTCTCTTTGAAGAAATACTGCCGATTTTGTCGAACGCACACGCTTCACAAAGAGACCAAGTAATGAGAGACGAAGGCCAGTAGCTCTAACGGTAGAGCACCGGACTCCAAATCCGGGTGATGGGGGTTCGAATCCCTCCTGGCCTGCCATGCCAACAGCCGCGCCTCCCCGGGCCTGCCGGGCCGCGACACCAGGCAGGAAAGGACCGGGCAGAGAGAAGGCGAGCCGTAACGATTCACGATCGGGCCCTGCGCAGGCAGAAACGGACGGAAGATGTTTGAAAAGATCAAGCAGTTCCTGAGAGAATTCAGGATCGAAATGAAGAAGGTGAGCTGGCCTTCCCGCAAGGAGATCGTGGCCTCCACGGGTGTTGTGCTGGTTGTCGTCATGCTCATCTCCCTCTACCTCGGCGCGGCAGACCTCCTGTTTTCGAAGCTGCTGAAATTCATGTTGAGTTGATTGCCGCAAGGGCGCCTCAACGAACACTTATCCTTGGATGAATCCATGTCAAAAGAATGGTATGTGGTCCACACCTATACCGGCTATGAAAACAAGGCCAAGCAGAACCTCGAAGACAGGGTGAAACAGCTCGGCAAAGAGGATGCCTTCGGGGAAATCCTTGTGCCGACGGAAAATATCGTGGAACTCGTCAAGGGGAAAAAGAAGGAATCGAAGCGGAAATTCTTCCCCGGCTACATCCTGGTCAACATGGAACTCAATGACGAGACCTGGTACATCGTGAAGAACACGCCCAAGGTCACCGGGTTCGTCGGAGGGGGCACGACGCCTCCTCCGATTCCGGAAGCCGAGGTCAAGCGGATCACCCAGCAGATCGCGGATGGCTCTCTCAAGGCGAAGCCGAAGGCGGACTTCGAAAGGGGCGAGGCCGTGCGGATCATCGACGGTCCCTTCTCGAGCTTCAACGGAGTCGTGGAAGAAGTCAGGCCGGACAAGGGAAAGCTGCGGGTTTCGGTCAGCATTTTCGGCAGATCGACCCCCGTGGAACTTCATTTCACCCAGGTGGAAAAAAGCTAAAGGACGGTAGATCGCATCATGGCAAAAAAGGTGATCGCATCGGTCAAATTGTTGGTACCCGCCGGCCAGGCGAACCCGGCCCCGCCGGTAGGCCCGGCCCTGGGTCAGCACGGCGTGAACATCATGGAATTCTGCAAGGCCTTCAATGCGAAGACCCAGAACCAGGAAGGCATGGTGATTCCGGTCGTGCTGACGGTATACGCGGACCGCTCCTTCTCCTTCATCACGAAGACGCCCCCCGCGTCGGTTCTCCTCAAGAAGGCGGCCGGGATCGCAAAGGGGGCGAACAATCCGGGCAAGGAAGAGGTGGGGAAGGTAACCAGGGAGCAGGCGATGGAAATCGCCAAGCAGAAGCTCGAAGACTTGAATGCAGTCGATCTGGACAACGCCGTCCGCATCATCGAGGGCACGGCGAGAAGCATGGGCATCCAGGTCGTGGAATCCTGAGTTTAACTTTTGATTGCGAGAGACGGGCTACCATGGGAAAACGTGGAAAGCAATACAGAAAGGCAAAGGAAAGCTACGATTCCAACAGGGCCTACCCTGTTGAGGAGGCCCTGGCCCTGCTGCCGGAGATGCACTTCGCCAAGTTCGACGAGTCCGTCGACGTGGCCGTGCGGCTCGGCGTGGACCCGAAGCGGGCGGACCAGATGGTAAGGGGCACCGTCACACTTCCCCACGGCACGGGCAAGCAGGTCCGCATCGTGGCCTTTGCCAAGGGAGAGAAGGAAAAGGAGGCCGAAGAGGCCGGCGCGGATTTCGTGGGAGGCGAAGACCTGGTCAAGAAGATCGCCGACGAGGGCTGGCTCGACTTCGACAAGGCCGTGGCCACCCCGGACATGATGTCCCAGGTCGGCAAGATCGGCAAGATCCTCGGACCCCGGGGACTCATGCCCAACCCGAAGGTCGGCACCGTCACCTTCGATCTGAAAAGGGCCATAGAGGAACTCAAGGCCGGAAAGACCGAGTTCCGCGTCGACAAGGTGGGAAACGTGCACGTTCCGATCGGCAAGGTCTCTTTCGGGCCCGACAAGCTCAAAGAGAATTTCCTGGTCCTGCTCGACGCTCTCATCCGGGCGAAGCCGGCGGCCAGCAAGGGAACCTACGTCAAGAACGTGGCCGTTGCGACCACCATGAGCCCCGGCGTAAAAATCGATCCGGCGAACGTTCGGACGCTCCTCCGATAGGTTCGCCCGGCCGCGAGGCCGATCCATGGGAGAAGGAAATTGAACCGCACAGAAAAAGAACAGGCCGTTGCTTCGCTGAACAAGGGGTTCTCGGATGCAGCCTTCGTCAGCCTGGTCGATTTCCAGGGATTGAACGTCCCCGAGATCTCGGCCCTGCGTCACGAGCTGCGAAGCGTCGGGACGGAATTCCATGTCGTGAAGAACACCCTCGCCCGCCGGGCGATCAAGGGCACCGACCTGGAGCAGCTGGAGGAACACTTCCAGGGCTCCACCGCCGTGGCCCTCTCCAACGAGGACCCGGCTCTGCCGGCGAAGATCCTCGCCAAGTTCGCCAAGAGCAACCCCAAGCTGGAAGTCAAAGTCGGCTTGTTGTCCGGGAAGCCCCTGTCCCGGGAGAATATCGAGGCCCTCTCGAAGCTTCCCCCCCGGGAGGTCCTGCTTTCCATGCTGCTGGGCACCCTCAAGGCCCCGACCAGCGGACTGGTCAACGTCCTGGCCGGGGTATTGACGAAGTTTCTCCGTACCCTGCAAGCCATTCAACAGGCAAAGGAATCAACATCCGATTCTTGATGGATACCCTACGAATACGAAGACCCCAAGGAGGAAGCGAGCAATGCCAGAAGTCACCCGAGAAGACGTAATGCAGTTCATCGAAAACATGACCGTCCTGGAGCTCAGCGAGCTCATATCCGACCTCGAGGAGAGGTTCGGCGTGACCGCGGCCGCCCCGGTCGCAGCGGTAGGCGCCATGCCCGCCGCCGGCGCGGACGCAGGCGCCGCCGAGGAAGAGGAAAAGACCGAATTCGACGTCATCCTGACGAGCTTCGGGTCCCAGAAGATCCAGGTGATCAAGGTGGTCAGAGCGGTCACCGGCCTCGGCCTCAAGGAGGCGAAGGACCTGGTCGAGGGAGCGCCGAAACCCGTCAAGGAAGGCGTTCCGAAGGATGAGGCGGAAGACATCAAGGGCAAGCTGGAAGAGGTCGGGGCGGAAGTGGAAGTCAAGTAGCATGATGGATACGGATGTCCATCTTTCCATTCGCATGCACCTCGTTCTCCCTTTCTTCACTCGAGACGAACGACAGACGCCGCACCTTTCCCGCGCGCAGGCCTTTTTCGCGGCGTAGGGAGAACAGAGCCGGTTTGCGTCTGGTTCCCGCCTTACAAGGAGACATGTATGGATTCGCTCAATCTTCATCGTAAACGATATCGAAGATCGTTCAATAAGATTGAAAAAATCCTCGATTTTCCCAACCTGATCGATATCCAGAAGAGTTCCTACGAGAACTTCCTCCAGTCGCAGCTGCCCCCCGAGAAGCGCAAGCCCATCGGCATGGAAGAGGTCTTTCGCACGGTTTTCCCGATCAAGGATTTCAACGAGACCTGTTCCCTCGAATACGTGCGCTACGGCCTCGGAAAGCCGAAGTACGATGTAGAGGAGTGTATGCAGCGGGGCATGACCTACGCCATTCCGATCAAGATCATCGTCCAGCTCGTCAAGTGGGACAAGGACGCGGATACGGGCGTACAGAGCATACGCGACGTCAAGGAGCAGGAGGTCTATTTCGGCGAGATCCCGCTCATGACGGACAACGGAACCTTCATCATCAACGGCACCGAGCGGGTCATCGTCAGCCAGATGCACCGCTCCCCCGGCGTCTTCTTCGACCACGACAAGGGAAAGACCCACACCGGCAAGATCCTCTACTCCGCGCGGATCATCCCCTACCGGGGCTCCTGGCTCGATTTCGAGTTCGACACCAAGGATCTCCTCTACGTACGCATCGACCGCCGCAGGAAGCTGCCGGCCACGATTCTCCTGAAGGCCCTCGGGTACACCGCCGAGGAACTCCTGGAGCATTTCTACAAAACGGATCACATATACGTGGAGGAGGGGAAAAAGCTCGCCAGGAAGTTCGATCCCCGGGTGCTCGAGGAAAAATACGCCACCAAGGACATCCGCGATCCGGCCACCGGAGACCTTCTTCTGCGCAAGGGCAAAAAGTTCCACCGGGGCGCCGTCAAGAAGCTCCAGAACGCCAAGATAAAGAGGATCCCGATCCAGAAGGAAGACGTGATCGGCGCCTATGCGGCCGGCGATATCACGGACATGAAAACCGGCGAGATCCTCGTAGAGTACAACGAGCAGATCACGGAAGAGAAGCTCGAGGAGATCTTCGCGCGGGGCATCACCTCCTTCACCCTCCTGCACCTGGACGACCATCTCATCGGCCCTCCCCTTCAGCAGACCCTGCTCATGGACAAGGTCGCCACGCAGGAGGAGGCGATCCTCGAGATCTACCGGCGGCTGCGCCCCGGGGATCCGCCGAACATCGACACGGCGGCCGTATTCTTCAGCAACCTGTTTTTCAACCCGGACCGCTACGATCTCTCCAAGGTCGGCCGGCTGAAGCTCAATTACAAGCTCGGCCTGGACACGGCGCTGGATCTCCAGACCCTTCGCAGGGAGGATATCCTGGCGGTCGTGGAATATCTTCTGAAGCTGCGAAACGGCCACGGAAGCATCGACGACATCGACCACCTGGGCAACCGCCGGGTGCGTTCCGTGGGCGAGCTGCTGGAAAACCAGTACCGTATCGGCATGGTCCGCATGGAGAAGGCGATCCGGGAACGGCTGAGCCTCCAGGAAGTGGACACGCTGATGCCCCACGACTTGATCAACGCGAAGCCCGTCTTCGCCGTTGTGAAGGAGTTTTTCGGCTCGAGCCAGCTTTCCCAGTTCATGGACCAGACCAACCCGTTGAGCGAAATCACGCACAAGAGAAGGCTCAGCGCCCTGGGACCCGGCGGACTCACGCGGGAGCGGGCCGGATTCGAGGTCCGGGACGTGCATCCGACGCACTACGGCCGGATCTGCCCGGTCGAGACCCCGGAGGGGCCGAACATCGGCCTCATCTCGTCCTTGAGCACCTTCGCCCGGATCAATGAGTTCGGCTTCATCGAGACGCCCTACCGCATCGTCAAGAACGGGAAGGTTTCCAAGGAAACCGAGTACCTGTCCGCCCTCGAGGAGGAGCGGCACAAGATCGCCCAGGCCAACGCCCCCCTGGACGCACAGGGACGCTTCCTCCGGGACCTGGTTTCCGCCCGGGTAGGCGGCGAATTCACCATGGTCAACCCCAAGGAAATCGAGTACATGGATGTCTCCCCCACGCAGCTCGTCAGCGTGGCGGCCGCCCTCATACCGTTCCTGGAGCATGACGACGCCAACCGGGCCCTCATGGGGTCGAACATGCAGAGGCAGGCCGTGCCCCTGCTCCGGACGGAGGCGCCCCTCGTGGGCACCGGCATGGAAGGCGTCGTCGCCCAGGACAGCGGCGTAACCATCATTGCGAAACGGGACGGCGTGGTCGAAAGCATCGACGCCACCCGCATCGTCGTTCGCGTCACCCCCGCCCCCACCCGGAAAGGGGACCCCGGGGTCGACATCTACAACCTGATCAAATTCGTCCGATCGAACCAGAACACCTGCATCCACCAGAAACCGATCGTGCGCATCGGCGACAAGGTCAAGCGGGGAGAGGTCCTCGCCGACGGCCCGGCGACCCAGATGGGCGAACTGGCCCTGGGGCGCAACGTGATCGTCGCCTTCATGCCGTGGGGCGGGTACAACTTCGAGGATTCCATCCTGATCAGCGAACATCTCGTCAAGGAAGACGCCTTCACCTCGATCCACATCGAGGAATTCGAAGCCATCGCGCGGGACACGAAGCTGGGCAAGGAGGAGATCACCCGGGACATCCCGAACGTGGGCGAGGAGGCCTTGAAGGACCTGGACGAAAGCGGCATCGTCCGCATCGGCGCGGAGGTGGGGCCCGGGGACATCCTGATCGGGAAGATCACGCCCAAGGGCGAGACGCAGCTCAGCCCGGAAGAGAAGCTCCTGCGGGCGATCTTCGGGGAAAAGGCCGGCGACGTCCGCGACACATCCTTCCGCGTGCCCCCCGGCGTGGAGGGCACGGTCATCAACGCCCGGGTCTTCGTCCGCAAGGGCGTGGAGAAAGACGGGCGCACCAAGATGATCGAGGACAAGGAGGTCGCCCGGCTCACCAGGGACATGGAAGACGAAATCAAGATCCTCCGCGAGAGCGCCTATCAGAAGGTCAAGAGGCTTCTCGTCGGCAAACAGACCTCCGGCGCCCTGACCGACCGGTACAAGGACAAGGTCCTGCTCCAGAAGA
Organism: bacterium; assembly: GCA_015486285.1. Lineage (GTDB taxonomy): Bacteria > Desulfobacterota > DSWW01 > DSWW01 > DSWW01 > S015-6. The sequence goes on along the minus strand of WFRX01000375.1, from coordinate 7,143 downwards.
ACAAGGTGATCAAGGAAGAGGACCTGGAGGCCGTACCGCCGAGCTACTGGAAGGACATCTCGATCAAGGACGGCGAAAAGACCGAGAAGGACATCCAGATTGTCATGGACAACATGGAGGAACAGATCGACCTGATCCAGTTCGTCTTCAACGAGAAGATCAACCGCTTGAAGAAAGGGGACGAGCTTCCTCCGGGCGTCATCAAGATGGTCAAGGCGGACATCGCCATCAAAAGAAAGCTATCGGTGGGAGACAAGATGGCCGGCCGCCACGGGAACAAGGGCGTCCTGTCGCGCATCCTGCCGGAAGAGGACATGCCCTACCTGGAAGACGGCACCCCCGTGGACGTCCTGCTCAACCCCCTCGGCGTCCCTTCCCGCATGAATGTGGGCCAGATCCTCGAGACCCATCTCGGCTGGGGGTCCAAGGGCATGGGGGAAGCCATCGGAGCCCTGCTGGAAAAGGCCTCCGAGCCGGCCTCCCTGCGCAAGACCCTGAGGGAGGCCTTCGGAAGCAACCAGGCCGAGTGGCTGGATTCCCTGTCCGACAAGGAGGTCCTGGACCTGGCGGAGGCCGCCCGCGAGGGCATCTTCGTCGCATCGCCCGTTTTCGACGGCGCCAGCGAAGGCGAGATCAAGGACCTCATGGGACTGGCCGACATGCCCTTGAACGGCCAGGCGACCCTCTACGACGGCCGCACCGGCGAGAAGTTCGACCAGCAGGTCACCGTGGGCATCATGTACCTGATGAAACTGCACCATCTCGTGGACGATAAGATCCACGCACGATCCATCGGCCCCTATTCTCTCGTGACCCAGCAGCCTCTCGGCGGAAAGGCCCAGTTCGGCGGCCAGCGCCTGGGAGAGATGGAAGTCTGGGCCATGGAGGCTTACGGCGCCGCATACAGCCTCCAGGAATTCCTGACCGTCAAATCCGACGACGTGGCCGGGAGAACCCGAACCTATGAAGCCATCGTCAAGGGGGAGAACGTCCTGGAGCCCGGCCTGCCGGAATCCTTCAACGTACTCGTCAATGAGCTGCAGGCCCTGGCCCTGGACGTCGAATTTCTGGACATTGAAGAACCCTAAAAAGGGGGACAAACCTTGCGAGACATCTTCAATTTCTTCGAAAAGCCGAAAGATCCCTTGCGCTTCAACGCCATCCGCATTTCGGTCGCCTCGCCCGAGAAGATCCGGGCCTGGTCCCACGGAGAGGTGAAGAAGCCCGAGACGATCAATTACCGGACCTTCAAGCCGGAGCGGGACGGCCTGTTCTGCGCCAAGATCTTCGGCCCCACCAAGGACTACGAGTGCAACTGCGGCAAGTACAAGCGCATGCGGCACCGCGGGGTCGTGTGCGAGAAGTGCGGCGTGGAGGTCATCCAGTCCAAGGTGCGCCGGGAGCGGATGGGCCACATCAATCTGGCGGCCCCGGTGGCCCACATCTGGTTCTTGAAGAGCCTGCCGAGCCGCATCGGCGCCCTTCTCGGCATGACCCTGAAGGACCTGGAGAAGGTGCTCTATTTCGAGACTTACATCGTCCTCGACCCGGGGGGCAGCGACCTGAAGAAGGGAGAGGTCCTCACCGAGGAGAAATACCGCAAGGCCCTGGAAAAACACGGCACCGACATCCGCGTGGGCATGGGCGCGGAAGCCGTGCACGAGCTGCTCAAGGAAATCGATATCGAAAAGCTCTCCAAGGAACTCCGCGCGGAGATGAAGACCTGCACCTCGGAGGCGAAGCGGAAGAAGATCCCCAAACGCTTGAAGGTCGTCGAAGCCTTCCTGTATTCGGACAACAAGCCGGAGTGGCTCATCCTGAGCGTCATCCCGGTCCTGCCGCCCGACCTGCGGCCCCTCGTCCCCCTGGACGGCGGCCGGTTCGCCACCTCCGACCTCAATGATCTCTACCGGCGCGTCATCAACCGGAACAACCGGCTCAAGCGCCTTCTCGAACTCAACGCGCCCGAGATCATCATCCGAAACGAGAAGCGGATGCTCCAGGAGGCCGTGGACGCCCTTTTCGACAACGGCAGGCGGGGCAGGATCATCACCGGCTCCAACCGCCGTCCCCTGAAATCCCTGAGCGACATGCTCAAGGGCAAGGGCGGGCGCTTCCGCCAGAACCTGCTCGGCAAGCGCGTGGACTATTCGGGAAGAACCGTGATCGTGGTCGGCCCCGAACTGAAGCTCCACCAGTGCGGGCTGCCGAAAAGGATGGCCCTCGAGCTGTTCAAGCCCTTCATCTACAACCGGCTGGAAAAGATGGACTTCGCGCCCACCATCAAGAGCGCGAAGAAGATGGTGGAAAAGGAGCGGCCCGAGATCTGGGACATCCTCGCCGAGGTCATCCAGCAGCACCCGGTCCTGCTGAACCGGGCCCCTACCCTGCACCGCCTCGGGATCCAGGCCTTCGAGCCGATCCTGATCGAGGGCAAGGCGATCCAGCTCCACCCCCTCGTCTGCACCGCATTCAACGCCGACTTCGACGGAGACCAGATGGCCGTCCACGTGCCCCTCTCCCTGGAGGCCCAGATCGAAGCGCGCGTACTCATGATGTCCACGAACAACATCCTCTCTCCCGCCTTCGGCAAGCCCGTCATCGTGCCGACCCAGGACATCGTGCTGGGGCTCTACTACATCACCCGTGAAAAGGCGGGCGTACAGGGAGAGAACAAGGTCTTCGCCAACCCGGACGAAGTCCGCATCGCCTACGACGCGGGCCAGGTCGACCTGCAGGCGGCGATCCGGGTACGCATCGACAGAGAACTCATCCCCACCACCGTGGGCAGGATCCTGCTCCGGGAGATCATCTCCCAGGACCTCCCCTTCTCGCTCTACAACAAGGTCATGGGCAAGAAAGAGGTGGCGGCCCTCATCGACGCCTGCTACCGGGTCTGCGGCAACAAGGAGACCGTCATCCTGGCGGACCGTCTGAAGAACCTCGGGTTCGAGTACGCCACCAAGGCGGGCATCTCCATCAGCATCGACGACATGCTCATTCCCAAGAGCAAGGAGACGCTCCTGGAAAAGGCGTACCAGGAGGTGCGGGAGATCGAGCAGCAGTACACCGACGGATTCATCACCGACGGAGAACGGTACAACAAGGTGATCGACATCTGGGCGCAGGCCACGGAGAACGTGGGAAGAGAAATGATCTCCTCCCTCGGCACCGAGATCGTCAAGGACCCGGACGGCGAGGAGCGGGAGATGCCCAGCTTCAACTCCATCTTCATGATGGCCGATTCCGGCGCCCGGGGCAGCACCCAGCAGATCCGCCAGCTCGCCGGCATGCGGGGCCTGATGGCCAAGCCTTCCGGCGAGATCATGGAGACCCCGATCACGAGCAACTTCCGAGAGGGCCTCTCCGTTCTCCAATATTTCATCTCCACTCACGGGGCCCGCAAAGGACTCGCGGATACGGCCCTGAAGACGGCCAACTCCGGCTACCTGACCCGGCGCCTCGTGGACGTGGCCCAGGACACGATCATCGCCGAAGACGACTGCCAGACCCTGGACGGCATCTTCGTGACCAGCCTCGTGGAGAGCGGCGAGGTCATCGAGCACCTGGCGGACCGGATCCTCGGCCGTGTGGCCATCGACGACATCCGGAACCCGGCGGACAACAAGGTCATCGTGAAGGCGGGCCAGGAAATCGACGAGGCCCTCGCGCAGGAAGTCGAAAAATCCGGCATCGAGCGGGTCAAGATCCGCTCCGTGCTCACCTGCCAGGCGAAACGCGGCATCTGCGCCCGCTGTTACGGCCGCGACCTGTCCCGGGGGCGCTCCGTGAACCTCGGCGAGGCGGTCGGGGTAATGGCCGCCCAGTCGATCGGCGAACCGGGCACCCAGCTGACGATGCGTACCTTCCACATCGGCGGCACGGCGAGCCGGAGCGCGGAACAGACGGTCCTGGAGGCGCGCAACGACGGCACGGTCAAGTTCTACAACATGAAGAGCATCGAGAAGGAAGGCGACCTGACGCAGCTCGTCGTCATTGCCCGTAACGCGGAAATCGCGGTGCAGGACAAGAAGGGCTTCGACCGGGAGAAGTACCCGCTCAACTACGGGGCCATCGTCCGCGTCCGCGAGGGGGACAAGATCAAGTCGGGCGACATCCTCGCCGAGTGGGACCCCTTCTCCGTACCGATCCTGACCGACGTGAGCGGCATCGCCAAGTTCGGAGACGTGGTGGAAGGCAGCTCCATGATCGAAAAGGTCGACGAGGTCACGGGCCTGAGCCGCAAGGTCATCATCGAGAGCCGGGACGCGGACACCCGCCCCCGCATCTCGATCAAGGACGAGAACGGCAAGACCCTCAGGATTCCCGGGACCAAGAACCCGGCGACCTACCTCCTGCCCGTGGGCGCCAACCTCCTGGTGACCGAGGGCGGCCAGGTCACGGCCGGCGACATCCTCGCCAAGATCCCCCGGGAGACCACGAAGACCAAGGACATCACCGGCGGACTGCCCCGCGTGGCCGAGCTGTTCGAGGCGCGCAAGCCCAAGGAGGCCGCCCTGATCACCGAGATCGACGGGACGGTCCGCTTCGGCAAGGATTCCAAGGGCAAGCGAAAGGTGATCATCGAGCCGGAAAAGGGGCAGGAGAAGGAATACCTCGTGCCGAAGGCGAAACACGTCCTGTACAACGACGGGGATTTCGTCAAGGCGGGCCAGGCCTTGATGGACGGGTCCGCGAACCCCCACGACATCCTCCGGGTCCGCGGCGAGAAAGAGCTTGCCAAGTTCCTCGTGGACGAGATCCAGGAGGTCTACCGGCTCCAGGGCGTGCGCATCAACGACAAGCACATCGAGGTCATCGTCCGCCAGATGCTGCGGCGGGTCAAGATCAAGGAAGTGGGGGACACGGATTTCCTCATCGGCGAGGAAGTGGAGAAGCAGATCTTCGAGCAGGCCAATGAAAAGGTCCTGAGCGAGGGCGGCAAGCCGGCCATCGCGGACCCCCTGCTCCTGGGCATCACCAAGGCCTCGCTGACCACGGAAAGCTTCATTTCCGCCGCCTCCTTCCAGGAGACCACCCGGGTGCTGACCGATGCGGCGGTTTCCGCCAAGGTCGACTACCTCCGGGGCCTGAAAGAGAACGTCATCATGGGCAGGCTCATCCCGGCCGGCACCGGATTTCGAGGGTACCGGAACCAGGGGATTCGCGTAAAAAGCCAGGAACTCGTCTCAACCGAGTCGTCGTGAAAGAAAAAAAAGAGGTTTTCGGCCGATATTCGACCAAACTGATTGACATTCCGCGACAATCGACATAATATATCTCATTTAACCAATCGCGGGGCAACTTTCGTCTATTTTTGGGGAAAAGGGATCGATTTGAATGCCGACGATTAATCAGCTCATCAAACGTGGCAGGAAGCCCGTCGCGAAAAGGCAGACCGCGCCGGCGCTTCAGAATTGCCCTCAGAAGCGGGGCGTTTGCATCCGGGTCTTCACCACGACCCCGAAAAAACCGAACTCCGCGCTCAGAAAAGTCGCCCGTGTGCGGCTCACGAACGGGATGGAGGTCACCAGCTACATCCCCGGAATCGGTCACAACCTTCAGGAGCACTCGGTCGTACTCATCCGGGGCGGTCGCGTCAAGGACCTTCCCGGCGTTCGGTACCATGTCGTCCGCGGCGTTCTGGACACCCTCGGCGTCCAGGACAGGAAGCAGGGACGCTCCAAGTACGGAACCAAGCGACCCAAGTAGGCACAGCAGTCCAAGGGGAAAGAAATGCCGCGCAGGAGAGAGGTACCGAAAAGAGACGTTCTGCCCGACCCGAAATACGGCGACAAGCTCGTGGCGAAGTTCATCAACTCGCTGATGCGCCACGGAAAGAAGAGCACCGGTGAAATGATCCTGTATGACGCCTTCGACATCATCCAGGAACGCACCAAGCAGGACCCTCTGAAGATCTTCAAACAGGCATTCGAAAACGTGAAACCGGTCGTGGAAGTCCGGTCCAGGCGCGTAGGCGGCGCCACGTACCAGGTGCCTGTGGAAGTGCGCTACGACAGGAGACAGTCCCTGGCCATTCGCTGGCTCATCGGCTTTTCGAAGAAGCGCCAAGAGAAATCCATGCACGAACGGCTTGCCTTGGAAATCCTGGACGCCGCCAACAACCGCGGCGCCGCCATGAAGAAGAAAGAAGACACGCACAAGATGGCGGAGGCGAACAAGGCATTCGCCCATTATCGGTGGTAGTCGATCAAGGCCGGGACACAGAAAACCCTATCCCAACCGGGACGCAAGACGTAGCCAGGAGGCGGAGATGGCAAAGCAGAAGTATGAGAGGACGAAGCCGCACGTAAACGTAGGGACGATCGGGCACATCGATCACGGGAAGACGACGCTGACTTCGGCCATCACGCGGGTTTTGGCCAAGAAGGGGCAGGCCGATTACATCCCTTTCGATGACATCGACAAGGCTCCGGAGGAGAAGGAGCGGGGCATCACGATCGCCACGGCGCACGTGGAATACGAGACGGAGAACCGGCATTACGCGCACGTGGACTGCCCGGGGCACGCGGACTACATCAAGAACATGATCACGGGCGCCGCCCAGATGGACGGGGCGATCCTGGTGGTGGGCGCGGACGACGGGCCCATGCCCCAGACGCGGGAGCACATCCTGCTGGCCCGCCAGGTGGGGGTGCCGAACATCGTGGTCTTTCTGAATAAGGTGGACATGGTCGAGGACGAGGAGCTCATCGAGCTGGTGGAGCTGGAGGTTCGGGAGCTTCTGAGCAAATACGAGTTTCCCGGGGACGACATTCCGATCATCCGGGGTTCGGCGTTGAAGGCGCTGGAAAGCGGGGATCCGGACAGCCCGGAGGCGAAGTGCATCCTGGAGCTCATGGAGGCGGTGGACTCTACGATTCCGACGCCGGAGCGGCCGCTGGACAAGCCGTTTCTGATGCCCATCGAGGACGTCTTCACGATATCCGGGCGCGGCACGGTGGTCACGGGCCGACTGGAGCGGGGGATCATCAAGGTCAACGATCCGCTGGAGCTGGTCGGGTTCCGGCCCACGCAGAAGTCGGTTTGCACGGGCGTGGAGATGTTCCGCAAGATCCTGGATCAGGGAGAGGCGGGGGACAACATCGGGGTGCTGCTGCGCGGGATCAAGCGGGACGAGGT
>WFRX01000374.1 GCA_015486285.1 bacterium | reverse complement strand
GCGGCGTTCGGCTGCATCCCTCGTCATTCAACGTACAGAAAGTACGCTTCATTCCTCGGGATTTGACTCGCGCCGTCCATGGCGCTCGCCCTGCGGGCGCGACAGCCCCCTTCCAGGGGATGTCGCGTCCCATTCCGCTATCCTGCGGAATGGTTGCCTGCCTTGCATCTGGAACTTTTTGAACAGCCTCCAAGAGCCCTTTTTTCCCCTGCGACATCGCAACCACCGTCCTTCTGTTGTCATCGGACCGGCGAGCCTCGGACGGCGCCCTTGATCCCGGCTCAGCGGCTCTACCCTTTGGTCCGATCGCCCTCTCGCTCCCTTTCCTCTTTTCGTCGCCTGTACTCCTCGTGATACGCCAATGTACCTCGTTCATAGCCCCGCCATCCCCACCACTGCTCCGGGTGCTCCAGAACCGCGGCTTCGTGGGCGCTGATGATCGTTTGCAGGTCCTTGTCCGGATCGCCCGTCATGTCGAGCCGCCGCGATACCGTGACCTTGGCTCTCCTCCAGTCATTGTTGTCCCGCACACAGTAAGCAATGTGAACAGGGCAACCCGTTTCATAGATCACATCCGTGATCCGGGAAGGGAACAGGAACTTTTCTCCCAGGAAGTCGACCGGCCTCAGGTCCTTCCTCCCGGGAAAAGGTATGTCCACGAGAACCACGAAGACCGACCCCTCCTTCAGCCTGCGCGAGTATACTTGGCGGGCTCCGCGGTTTGCGTAAGCCATCACCAGGTCCCCCTTGAGTGCCCCCACGTTGTATCCCAGCCAGGTGTTGATTTTGACCACCCACGGAACATTCAAGTCCCAGGGATGAACGGCATACCCCGTTACCTTGTACTTCTTGAACTCGAGGAATCCGGGGGTGGCTATGGGGTGGTTGAAATGGAAGGTGGGCATGATTACGCCCTGATCGGCCTTGAGCGAGGCGTCCAGGTGCTCCAGGCCCTCATAGGTGACGAATCTCGGCAGCCATTTCTTCTGCCGAAAGGCGAGAATGAACAGGGTGTAATAGAAGAGACTCGATTGGATCCGGAAGTAGTCCCTTGCCGTTCTTCTTGCATGGGCATCGTCCCTGACGGCAGGGACCTTTTCCCTCACGATTCGGGCGACCTTGCGTCTCTGCGTTTTGGAGAGAAGATAGGTGAGATCTCCCTGAAACTTGAGCAACCACTCCGGAATCCTCGTGGGCAAGAGCAAGAGCAGGATCGGATACAGCAGGAAGTTCAGAATTCCCAGATAGAAATTGATGAGAGACCACTTGACCCAGAACCTGAGTTTTCCCATGATGCTCCCTCGCGATTCTGTGAGAAAAGGAGGTTCGGATAAGGGGATCGAAAGAGGACGCGGCGGCAGGCAAATGCGAGTGCGCAGAAGCTGCACTCCACTCCGGCAGGCCTGTTCCGCATCGAAAAGAGTATAGCGGCGGACAATCACGATATCAATCGTGGACCTCTGGAGGACGCTTCTTGATCCCCAAAAACGATGGATTGACGGGGAGGGCAAGTTTTTCATAGGAAAATCAAAGCCCAGGGACCGTTTCAGAGGCCCGGAAAGGCGAGCATAGGGGGTCGATCCCCTTTCGTCGAACGAGTAAAGCTGTAGCCGCCGTCATCGGAACATCAGACTTGTTGACGCAAATCAACTCCATTGTAACAGGCCGCTTGCTCCGGGAGGGCTTCAGCCCGTCTGCCGCGGGAGTTCCGCTACCGAAACAGACACTTCGCCCTTGACACCCAAAACGGAAACTGAGATATTGCCGGTCAGAGAAAGCAACTCCTGTCTCGTGCCGATGTTCGTTGTCGCGGAGGGCCGGCCACGGGTGGGTATGTTGCACTTGCCGTCTACCGCGCCCACCGTGAACGAAAAGTTCTGCAAAGACCACCTGGCTTTTCACTGCAAATGTGCCCGTTTTCGGTGACGAATACATGCCGAACCCAAAAAAGAGGGGAGTGCAATGCAACGAAGGGGTGGCATCCGATCCAAAACACTGTTGCTGGCGATACTGGTCACTGCCCTGCTGCCGGGTACCGCCACCAACGCCGTCGACGACACAACCCGTTCGAGCTGTGTGGTCTGCCACACCGATGAAACGGCCCTCAAAAGCACCCTCTCAACCGTAAAGCCCAAAAAGTCGGCCCACACCTCGGGGGTCGGCTGAGGCGGTTCCGTGACTCCGTTGGAGCCGCAAGTAAAAGTACTCGTGTCCAAAGATTTCATCGCCGAGGACGAACACGGTGAAATCGAATGCCAGACATGTCATGGGGGAGACCCCAAAGCCGAACAAAAGGACGGCGCGCACAAAGGGCTGATTGCCAGTCCGTCGCTGGCCGACCCGGAGCGTGCCTGCGGCGAGTGCCACGAGGAAATCACGCCCACGGCGGCCAGGTCCCTGCACGTCACGCTGGCCCCCTTCACCTCCATCCTCGAAAAG
>WFRX01000373.1 GCA_015486285.1 bacterium | reverse complement strand
GAATTGCTTCACCTCCGCACTGCCCGGTTCGATACCAAGTTCGTCACAGATCTCCCGGAACAGCTTCCGGTTTGAGTTTCCGGAGAAAATGCGCAACTTTTTCATGTGCTTTCGGTCTCGTATATTAGGAACTCGAATGGCGGGGTTCTGAGGAGTCATAGAGATTACCAGAGAGGCGATAAAAAGTAAAGGGCCGGCAAGGGAAACAGTACCCGTATGACCCACGGAAAAGGCGAAGGATGGCTGGGGTGGGAGGATTCGAACCTCCGAATGCAGGAGCCAAAGTCCTGTGACTTACCGCTTGTCGACACCCCAATTTCAGATATTTCGAAGTCTTTTTCCCCAACGGTGATTATAGTCTACGGGCTGGAAAATGCAAAATAGACTGGAGGCCCGGGTTGTACGATGAGGGAGCGGAATAGGAGGGGAAAGATGAAGCGATTCTCTTGCATTCCCTTACGTTTCAGTGCCCGTGGGGGAATCGTGCAGCCGGTCCAGTTCCCTTCGATATTCGTCGAGCACTCTTTCTTCGATCATCCTGCGTGTGGAATTGTTGAGAGGATGTGCCGTATCCTTGAAGGTGCCGTCCTTGCGCTTCTTACTCGGCATGGCGACAAAAAGGCCTGTATTCCCATGAATAATCTTCAAGTCTCGAACGATAAAGCAATCATCAAAGATGATGGTCGCGTAGCCCTTCAAACGCTCCTCACTCACAGGGAACACTCTCACTTCCGTAATCTTCATGGTGCCCACTCCCTTGTGCGTCTTCTCCCATGCAAAATGCATCCGGTCAAGGCGAATCTACAAAGCTGTTTCCGTGAATACGGCAGCCACGGTCTCGCAGATCCCTCGAAATTCATCCTCCCGTGGAGGGGTAAGCGGGCCACCTTCCCCCGACCGCCTCTCCCCCGGGGCGCGCCTCGCCCCTGAGGCCCCCTTTCGGAGGAAAAGCAGGACGAAAGGGCTAATAGATAAATTGCTTTTTTATGTTTGGGCCAAGCATAGGATCTTTGGTCGGCGTTGTCAACAAGAAAATCTCGCCGATCCACAGGGGGAAACCGCTGACACCCCATGAGCGAAAGCGGGGGACCGTCGACACTGGAAAGAGGGAAAAGGATTATACAACCAGATGGCAGGGCCCCTGCCTGTTCCACGGGAGGGCCTTGCATTCCGGGAAGGGGACTCCTATCATAATGCCTCACCCGGCGAGCAAAACATCTTTCTCAAACCCATGAATCTGTATAAGAAACATGCGTAACACCTCTCCAGCGGATCATCAGCGTTATTTGATCACCGGCGGCGGAACCGCAGGACACGTTTATCCGGGGCTCGCCCTGGCGGAAGGCATTCAACGGAATGAGCCGGATGCGCAATTCCTGTTCGTGGGCACACGGAATGGCGCCGAGGAAAGAATCGTACCCGCCGCGGGCCAGGCCCTCCGCACCCTTGCTGTAAGAGGGCTTCCACCGGGGTCCGGCCTGTTTGTCAGGGTGCGTGCGGGCTGGCGGCTCGGCACGGCCCTCCTGCAGGCGATCAGGCTGGTCGCGGGGTTCAAGCCCCATGTCATCATCGGAACCGGGGGATATGCCAGTGCCCCTGTTCTCCTGGCAGCCATCCTGATGAGGCCCTTCGGGCTCTGGAAGGGCATCTTGGGCCTCCACGAAGCAAACATCATCCCGGGCAGGTTCAACCGGTGGATATCGAGGTGGGTCGATTTCACGGGCACGAGCTTCCCGGAAACCCTCCGGTATCTGCCGAGGCAAAAGGCCTTCTGGACGGGCTACCCGCTTCGCGATGACCTGGAAGAGTCCTCCCGAAGACGAAAAGAAGCAAGGGAGGACAAGAGGCAGGCCCTGAACATTCCCCGGGCAGCGAAGGCACTGCTCGTGTTCGGTGGAAGTTCCGGAGCCCGGGCCATCAACCGGGCCGTATTCGAGGCCCTTCCCAGGCTCCTCGAGCGGCAGGATCTGTACATCGTTCACGCCACAGGGCACCCCCAGGGGGAGTACGATCCGGAAGAGGCGTTCCGCCGGATCCTGAGCGATCTTCCGGTGGCAAAGGAACGGGTGACGAAACAATACCGCCAGGCGCCCTACCTGGAACACATCGAACGCTATTATGAGGTCGCCGATCTGGTCGTTTGCCGGTCCGGTGCAGGCAGCGTGTGGGAAGTCGCCTCTTACGGCGTCCCGGCGATTCTCATACCAAAATCCGGCCTCCCGGGGGACCATCAGGTAAAGAACGCCTATTTTCTCGCACGCCGGGGGCAAGCGCGCCTCCTTTTCGAAAAGAGACCGGTCCCCCCCGAGGCCGAGGGCCCGGAATCGGTCGATCCCGACACACTGGCAGATACCGTTTTCTCGATCCTCTACCCGCCCGCGGAAAACGGCGCGACAATCGGGGGAACCGGGGACTCGTCCCTTCCTGCCGGAAAGGAGCCGTTTTACGAGTTGATCCGCGACCTTCGGACGAGAAAGCGGAGGGCCTCTCCGGGGAACTCGACCGCGGGCCTTCCGGCCCCGGACGGAGAACGGGGGCGGACCGGGATCGAATGGTTCGGAACGGAGGCGATTCTCGCCTACACAGAGGACAAGAGGAAACGCCATCAGGATTTGTCCGAGGACGAGAAAGCCTACCTGAGATACAGAACCGATCAGCTGCTCGCGTCGCCCCGATGGCAGGAGAGGAACACGGGCGTCAAGCTCGTGGGGCTTATCGCGTATCGGGAAAGGCTGCCTTCCTTGTTGTACGTAATCACGGACCGGACCCCGGCCAAATGGCGGCAACGGCTCCTGGGGGGAGACTTTCATCAGGTAGGATTCATACGAAGGAATGCCTTGCAGGCCCTCTGGCGGCTCCACGTGTATGGCCCGGCGGTGAAGGCGGCTCTCCTGACGGCCTTGAAGGACCCCTACTTCGAGGTGAGATCCTGGGCGGCCCGCTGCATCGACCGCCTCGCACCGCTCATCGGTGAGGATACCGATCTTGCGCACTTGTTGCGAGAAAACCTGAAGGACCGCTGGTTCGAGGTTGTCGTTTCCTCCCTGCGGGCCCTTGGAAGGATTACGAAAGACCCTGCCATCCTCTCCGACCTCGTTCCCCTGCTCACGCACAAGAACTGGAAGGTGCAGCAGGCCACCGTCCGCTGTCTGATGAGGCTCATGCAGGCGGACGTTGTGCGGCTGCCTCGGGAGGCGGAAGAGTGGATGCACAAGATCCCGAACAAGGGGCTCGACTTCTTCCCACGGTTCCCGCTCAAGCAGACCTGGGATGATTTTGAGCGTCTCCTTTCCGATAAGATGAAATGCGCAAACCGGCCGGACAAGGAAAAGGAGGCCACTTGACATGTTCCACGCGCTTTACCTCTGGTTTTACAACCCGGAGGGCCCCTTCTCGTTCATAAGGCTCTTCAATTACATAAGCAGCCGGACCATCTTCGCGATCATCACCTCCTTTGCCTTTACACTGTTCGCGGGCCGCCCCCTGATTCGGGTCCTGTACCGGATGGGGATGCGCGACACGCCGCGGGAGGAAATGCAGGAAGCACACGATCACAAAAAGGGGGGCACGCCCACCATGGGCGGCGTCATCCTCTTCTCCGCCACCATGTTGTCCACCCTTCTATGGTGCGACTTGACGAACCGGTTTATCCTCTTCCTTCTGTTTGCCTCCGCCTGGTTCTTCACACTGGGGTTCTGGGACGACAACCGCAAGATCAGGCACCGGGACAGCAACAAAGGGCTCTCCCGGGGCATGAAATACCTGGGGCAGATTTCCTTCGGTCTGCTTTTCAGCATCCTCTTTCTCCACCCGGCAACGTCTCCCGTACCCCCGGCCGTCGTTTCGAAGCTTTACATTCCGTTCTACAAGTATCCGGTGGTGGATCTGTCCTGGGGATATGCCTTTGTCATCGTGCTGTTCGTCGTGTACGCGGCAAACGCGATCAATTTCGCTGATGGGATGGATGGGCTCGCCGTCGTCCCCTGTGGCTACGCCATCGGGGTGTACGGAATCTTCGCCTATTTCCTGGGGAACGCGAAATACAGCCATTACCTGATGCTGGATTACCTGCCGGGATGCGGGGAGGTAACCATCCTGTGCGCCGCGCTGCTCGGCGCCTGCGTGGGATTCCTCTGGTTCAACAGCTACCCCGCCGAGATCTTTATGGGAGACACCGGATCCATGTACCTGGGAGGCGTCCTCGGCACGATGGTCGTTCTCCTGAAGCAGGAAGTCCTGTTTCTCATCGTGGGCGGCATCTTTCTCGCCGAGATCCTCTCCGTGGTCCTGCAGGACTGGATCGGCATCCAGCGAACAGGCCGGCGCTTCCTTTACCGGGCTCCCATTCACCATTGCTTCCAGTACCAGGGCCTCGCGGAAACGAAAATTACGGTACGGTTCTGGATCATCTCGGGCATTCTTGCGCTGGTGGCCCTCGCTTCGCTGAAGATCCGTTGATGCGCCGGCGTGGAAGGGGCGCTACATTTCCGGGGGGGCGTCGTTTTGGGTCCCCTCTCTCCTGGCTGTCCGGCTACACGTATGCCGTATTTCCTTGTTTGACAGGGGAAATTCTTTGCGGGTAGAGTAAGAGGTTGAGTTTCTTGCTAACGGGATGGTTCACGAATCCATACCTTCTAACCGAACGAGGAAAGGGAATTCACCGATGGCCGGATATCATGTTGCCGTCGTCGGCGCCACGGGCGCTGTGGGACAAGAAATGCTCTCCATCCTCCAGGAAAGAAAATTCCCTGTCAGATCCCTGCGTCTGCTTGCCTCAAAACGGTCCCTCGGGAAGCGGATCCCGTTCCGCGGGGAATCCCTGGAGGTGGAGGAATTGAAACGGAATTCCTTCCGGGGAATCGATATCGCCCTATTCTCGGCCGGAGCCGAGAGGAGCAAGCAGTTTGCATCGGCGGCCGTGAAGTCCGGGGCTGTCGTGGTGGACAACAGCTCGGCATTTCGAATGGATCCGAAGGTGCCCCTCGTCGTCCCGGAAATCAACGCGGAAGACATCCGGAATCACAACGGCATCATCGCCAACCCGAACTGCACGACCATTATCACCCTCATGGGGCTCTACCCTCTTCGATCGAGCGGAATCCGCAGAATCATCCTTTCCAGCTACCAGGCTGTCTCCGGCGCCGGGGCCTGGGGAATCGAAGAACTCCGGAGACAGACCCTCGAGTGGGCTCTTCAGGAAATAAAGAACGCGACCATGGGCACGGATGACAAAGCCGTACTGCGCCCCGAGAAATTCCCGCACCCGATCGCTTTCAACCTGATCCCCCAGATCGATGTCTTCCTGGAAGGGGGCTATACAAAAGAAGAGTTGAAATGCCTGTACGAGCCCCGGAAGATCCTGAACCAACCGGACCTGCAGGTTTCCGCCACCACGGTACGGGTGCCCGTCTTCCGTTCGCACGCCGTATCCGTACACATTGAAACCGAGCGGCCCCTTTCCGTTGCCAGGGCCCGTTCGCTGATACGCAAGGCCAGAGGGGTCCGTCTTCATGACCAGCCGGAAAAGGCCAAGTACCCGACGCCTGTCCAGGTAGCCGGCAAAGACGATTGTCTGGTGGGACGGATCCGCAAGGATGAAACCGTGCCGAACGGGCTCTGGCTGTGGATCGTCGGGGATCAACTCCGGAAAGGGGCCGCCCTCAATGCGGTTCAGATCGCGGAGTCCCTTCTGGGAACCACCCCAGGCTGAAACGGACTGCCGCAAGACTCCGCGCTCCAACAACAACCGGCAGCGATGCAGAGACGGACAGTCACACATCGCCTGCCCGTCAGGAAGCGGCTTGCAGGAGGTCGCCCTCCCTCCTCAGCGGGAAGGACCGAATCTTCTCCGGATCCTCCTCCTGCAAATCAAAGGCCGCGGACGGCCTTTTCAAGACAATGCCGTAGGCATCCAGAATCCGCCGCAGCGGCTGGTACCTCCTCTCGATCGATTCGGACACCGAGTCATACCCGCGTCGGGCGGCCCGCCGCCTTTCCCGCAGGGCAAGGGGATTCATGCTGAAGAACTTGTAGTCATCCTCCGTGGGCTCAATGAGGATAATGTCACCCCGGAAGCGCGGATCTCTCCGGTATAGATCGATCCCGTAAGCGAGCCGGGTATGCAGCAGAATCCGGAAGACCTGATTCAAGACCGAAAGAAGCCCCCGGTCCGATATGTACCGCCCCTCGACTACCTGCTTCTTTTGCTCCTCGGAATATCGTGCCACGACCCTGTTGTGAAAGGGCCGAAATGGATTGTAGCAGATGATCAGATCGGCTCCGCTCTCCACGGCTACATCGATGTTCGCGGTTTTTCGAACCCCGCCATCGACGTAATCCACCCCTTGGATCCTCGCAGGACGGTAAAACCCGGGCAGGGCCGTGGATGCCTGAACCGCTTGGGAAATGGTGAGGTTGTTGTTCTGGTTATGGCCGAACACAACCCTCTCGGCGGTATCCAGGTTGGCGGCGACAATATAAAGTTCTTTTCCGGTCCACCGATAAAGAGCGGAAAACTCATTGGGCAGCCTGTTTTGTTCCAGACTCTTGCGGAGGGAAGACTCGATTCGATCGTTCTTGAAAACGCCTCGTGGCAGATAGTCCAAGGGCGATGGGAATTGCCGGGTCGCCCGTAACATCCTTCCATACTGCTTGAACAGGCGCCTCCAGTTCTCGTAGGAGGGGCGCCGGGCCAGTTTGAAAAGGGATTTCCGAAAACCCTTGTTCAAAAGAATGTTGGACAAGGCGGTGTCGAACACAAAGTCCGGCACGAAGTCGAGGGCATCCCAGACGAAGCGAAGGGGGCCCTTGATACACTCCGCCAGGTTCGGATTGTAGAAGTCCAGGAAGCCGACCCCGCCCAGGTGATCGGTTGTCCCCTCGATGCTGTCCAGCATTTCCTCGGGTCTTATCCCGCACGCCAGCAGGGAAGCAATGATGGAACCGGCGCTCAACCCCACAAAGGCATCGAAATCCGTCACCTTTCGGTTCTCGAGACAGCCGTTCAGCGCGTAAAGGCCTCCGATCTTGTACGCCCCGCCGGTGACGGCTCCCCCCGCAAGTACGATGGCGATCTTCGGGTTATCCTTGGGGCGCCTGAGATCGCTCTTTTGGACGATGGTTATTCCCATATTTGTTCAGGAAGATGAAAATTCCAGCCTTTCACAGGATCCAGTTCAAGGAAACCGGGTTGCCTTTCGCATTGCATCATTTTAGTATCTTTTGTCAAAAAGTAAAGAAATTTCGCAAGATGCATTGCCTTTTTGATTCTTTATGTGAACCCCTCCAGGTGACCGTCAGCGAGACATCAGGGTAATGGACGCTTACAGCGAACAGGAATCGGCCTCTCTTGCCGACACGCCTTTTGCATCCATGGAGTCCCTTCGACAGCTTGAGTGGCCTTGGCTCGTTGGAGAGATTCAGAAACGGCTCCGCACGGTTCCCGCGCGCCGGGGCTGCGGAGACTTGCTCTGGGCAACGACACCGGACGCTGCGGCCCGGACCATGCAAGAGGTCGAGGAGGCCCGGGGCCTGCTCGCGGCCGGGCATTCTTTTCCCTTGGGAGCCCCCCCGGACATACGGCCTTTGCAGCCACGCATCCATAAGGGCGCGATCCTTAATCCTGCGGAACTCTTGGACATCGCCTCCTGGATGGACACGGTAGAGGCCCTCCGCAGATTCCTGGTTATCCACCGCCAGGAGGCGCCTCTGCTCTACCGGTACGCCGAAACCGCTCCTGCTTTCTCCCATCTCATCTACGATATTCGGAGCAGCGTGGATGAAAAGGGGGAAGTGCGCGATGAGGCGAGTCGGGAACTGGGCACCCTCAGGAGCAAGGCGAGGAAGGTTTGCGATGAGATCCATCAGAAGCTTCACGCCTATCTCACTGCGAAGGACTTTGAAGCCCTTCTCCAGGACAAGTTCTACACGATCAAAGAAGACCGCTATGTACTGCCCATCAAGTCAAACCAGCGGGTGTTCGTGGACGGGATCGTACTGGGCAGCTCCAACAGCGGAGCCACGCTTTTCATCGAACCCCGCGAGATCGTGCAGCTCAACAATACGTACAAGCTGGTCCTGCTCGAGTCCCAGCGGGAAATCACCAGAATCCTGCAGGGAATCTGCGATCATCTTCGGCAGGATGCCCCGGAGGTGGAAAAGGGGCACGCCTTCCTGACCCGACTCGACCTTCTCCAGGCCAGAGCGGAGTTCTCGAACGCCCTCGAGGCCAAGGTCCCCACCTTGAACCGCAAGGAGGGCATCCGGCTCTACCAGGCCCGCCACCCCTTCCTCTGCCTGAACAAGAATCGAGTCATCCCGAACGATATCCTGATTACGCCCCCCATCCGAACGGCACTGATCACCGGGCCCAACGCCGGAGGCAAAACCGTTGTCCTCAAGACGGTGGGCCTGCTTGCCCTGATGGTTCGAGCGGGCTTCGCACTGCCCGTTGCCGAAGGCTCGAACCTCCCCTTCTTCGATTGCATCTTTTCGGACATTGGAGACAGCCAGAGCCTGGAGGAAAGCCGATCCACGTTTTCGGGCCATGTCCAGCGGATTGTCGATTTCCTCTCTTCCGTCGAAGAGACGAGTCTCGCCTTGCTGGATGAAATCCTGATCGGGACGGACCCGGAAGAAGGCAGCTCTCTCGCACAGGCCGTCCTCGAGTATCTCGCGAACACGGGGGCCTTTACCCTCGCAACCACCCACTACCTCGCCCTGAAGTCGCTGGCGACTCGGGAGCCGCGCATACAGAACGCGGCCTTGGGCTTTGATCCCCACACCCTCGAGCCCACATACCGTCTGACCCCGGGCGTGCCCGGGACGAGCAACGCCCTGCACATCTCGAGCAGGCTCGGCCTCCCCGCCTGGATTCTCGATCGGGCCCGATCCCTGCGCGGCGAGGCCGGCATGGACCTCGAAGCGCTCCTCATCCAGATTCAGACAGCCAAGAAGGAGGCCGAAGCCGAGCGAAGCCGCCGGCGGAAGGCATCGGAACAGGTCGAGGCTCTCCGGCAATCTCTCCTGCAGGAGCTTGCGGAGCTGGAAAGACGCAGGGCGGAACTCAAGGGGAAATACCGCAACAGGCTGGAGGACGCCTTCCGCGATGTCCTCAGAGAGCTCGAACGGCTCCGTCGACAGCGGGGCAGCTCGTCAGATACCCCCTCCGCCACAGCGGCCGCCCGACAGATCAGACAGTACAGAGCAGAGATCTTCTCCGAAGGCGGGCTGTTCCATGAACCGCCGCCACTCCCGGAAAAGGGAAGTGCCGTCGACTGGTCCAGGGTCCGGTGCGGGGATAGGGTCTACCTGCCGGAACTCCAGGCCGATGCCAGGATCCTGAAAATGCCGGACCGAAAAGGCATGGTCGTCGTGGAGGCGAGGGGGTTCCGGCTACAGGTCGAAAGGAACCGGGTATGCAAGCCCAGGATCCAGAAAAGGACCATCAAGGCCGGGGATCCCGCGTCCCGGCCGGAAGAACAGGCCTCATGGAGCCTCCAAGCCGAGGGAACGCCTGCTGAGGACGGATCCTTCCGCTGTGATCTTCGGGGGTTGAGCGTGGAAGATGCCCTGGATCGCACATCGCAGCTGCTGGACAAGGGCTTTCGGCAGCAGACGCCCCGCATGGTCCTGATACACGGGCTCGGCAAGGGGATCCTCCGCGATGCGATCCGCCGATCCCTCTCCCGCGGCCCTTACCCCGTCTCCTTCAGGCCCGGGCGCCGTGAGGAGGGCGGGGACGGGGTCACCGTCGTGGAGTTCGAACCGGCCGGCTTCCCGAATCGATGACGGCCAGCCAGCCGATCCGGTCCCCGGCCTTCAAGACGAGGAAGACAGCCGCACCCAGGAGCATGAGATCTTCACCGAGAAGCTTGAACCCGATCTTCCGGCCTTCATTCGTGTGGAAGCACCCACAGTTGATATCCAGCCCGCGGGCAATCGTAATGCTCACCGCGGCCAGGAAGACGGCCAGCAGAAAGGCCGAAACCAGTGCGGCGGACCGCACCCACTGACCGGAAAGCAAAAGCAGCCCACACGTGCATTCGATCCAGGGAAGGGTCACGGCAACGAGATTGACGAGCGCCTCGGGCAAGATTCTGTAATTCGCGATGGCCCGGGCGAAATCGTCCGGATAGGGCACCTTGTCGAGTCCGTACAGGAGGAAAACGAGGCCCAATGCGACTCGCGCGGCGAGTTCGGTCAGTTCGAGAATACGCAACTCCCTGCCCGGCTTCATGCTCTATTCCTCCTCCGGCCGGAAGGCCTTCCGCTTCGACTCCGGCAGCGAGCGCCCTTCCGGCTCCCGCCCCTTCTTTTCCACCGGGTATCCCGCTCCCTTCCATTTCTTCCAGCCGCCGAAAAACACCTTCACCCGGGAATACCCCTCCTCTCTGAGCGACTCCGCCACATCCAGGCTGGAATCACACCCCGCTCCGCTACAGTAGGTAATCAGCAGCGTATCGGAGGGGATCAGGCTCTTCCAGGAAGAAAGCACCTCGTCGAGATCATCCAGAGGCAACAGCATCGCCCCGGGAATATGTCCGGCATCGAATTCCTTTTTCGAACGGGCATCGACGAAAAGGCCTGTCTTCCCCCTGTACAGATCCCAGGCCTCCTCCAGGCTGACCTCGCCGACGCCCTCCACCGTCCGGCGAGGAACCGGTCCCAACAGGTCGATGCCCCGGGGGGAGGCGGCATTGAACAAGAGGCCCACGATTGCGCTTACCAGACAGATCAACGCACCGCGCCGCCCGGCGGCGCACAGAATTTCCCGGTCGAGCAAGAATCGTCCCTCCATCGTATGCACACCCATGTTCCTATCGAAACAGTCGGGCTTTTTTCATTTTAAGACATCGATAGAACAAAATATCAAAAAAGCCCTTCCAGGGAAAATCGGCGAAGAGAAAGGGGCCTTTACTTTTCCTGTCGTCTGTCGTAAGCTTTTTATGTTGGAAATCAACATGTTAGAACCATGTTTCCAGGAGATGCCCCATAGAGAAGATATTCGGAAATACACTCGGACTGAAGCCCAATCAGCACAAGAGACTGCAGCGGATCTACCGCAGGCGGGTTCCGCTCACCAGGCTCTGCACCCCGGAACTCGCACGCTATCTCTCCGAGATCTCCTGGGAAATCGGCAGACAGATCGGCATCCTTGTCGACCGGCGAGGGTACATCCAGCAAGTAGTCGTGGGAGACGCGAAACAGATCCTGCTTCCCGACCGGAAGCGTTCCCGGTCTTCGGCCGGCAGGTTGTCCGGCCTCCGATACATCCACACTCACCTTCGCTCGGAACCCCTGAGCAAGGAAGACCTGGCGGATCTGGCCCTGCTCAGATTCGACTGCGTGGCCGCCATAGGGGCCGGCCACGAGGGCCTGCCGAAGACCATACACGTTGCGTTGCTCGCCCCGGGTACACGTCCGAAAAACCCCTGGGACGTGTGGAGCCCCCTCTCCCCGGCCGACGCGGCCGCCATCGACTTCAGCGCGCTGATCCGGGATCTGGAAAAGGAACTTGCCCGAAGCACCCCTCTTTCGGGAGAGACCCGGGCAGGGGTTGAAAGGCAGGGTGCGGTTCTCGTGGGCGTGGCCACCGGTGACATCACCGAAGCGGAGGAATCCCTCGAAGAACTCGAATCCCTCGCCGTTTCCTGCGGCGTCTCGGTGGTGGCAACGATCCTCCAGCGGCGGCCCTCCATTCACCCCCAGTTCATCGTCGGCAAGGGCAAACTCAAGGACCTGGCCATTCAGGCCCTGCAGACCGGCGCGGAAATGATCATCTTCGACCACGACTTGACCCCGAACCAGATGCGCTGTGTCACGGACTTTACCGAGATCAAGGTCCTGGATCGCACACAATTGATCCTGGACATCTTCGCCCAGAGAGCCAAGACCCGGGACGGCAAGATCCAGGTGGAACTCGCCCAGCTGCGTTATCGGCTGCCGCGCCTGCTCCACCGCAACACGGGATTGTCCCGCCTCGCGGGAGGAATCGGCGGTACGGGCCCGGGAGAGACGAAGCTCGAGATCGATCGCCGGAGGGTGAGGGACAGGATTCATCGCCTGGAGAGGCAGATCGAAAAACTCCGCAAGGGAAGAAGGACCCGGCGTGCACGGCGGAACCAAAGCGGCCTGCCCATGGTCTGTCTCGTGGGGTACACCAATGCGGGCAAATCGACGCTGTTGAATACGCTGACCCAGGGCGGCGTATATGCGGAAAATCGATTGTTCGCCACCCTGGACCCGGCGACACGCCGACTGCGCCTCGACGAAAATAAAGAGGCCCTGATCACGGACACGGTGGGGTTTATCCGGAATCTTCCCGCCGACCTGATCGCGGCCTTCAGGGCCACACTGGAGGAGTTGAGCGACGCGGTTCTTCTCGTTCATGTAGTCGACGGCTCTTCGGAACGCTGTGAAAAGCAGCTGGCCGTCGTAGAAGACCTGCTGGGCACCCTCGGGCTCGGAGAAATTCCCATTTTACGGGTGTTCAACAAGGCCGACAAGGCCGACCCCGACACATTGAGCAACCTCTGCCGAAGATATCAAGGCATCCCGATGTGCGCCTTGGACCCGTCCACACTCCCCGCCTTCCTGGACAGGCTCAAAGACCTTTTGATCATGGGCAGGCAGAGTTCCCCATTGAAAAAAAACCCGACAGATGGATGCATCCTCCCTTCCGGCCCGCCACCCTCCCCGTAGTCGTCCATCGCGCACATACGGTCGCATAACCTGCGAAGAAATGCCCGCCGGGGAAGTGGAAGGCCCCTCGGGCTCACCCGCGGACATTGCAAGGAGCCCAAGCGATGCGGTGATCCCCCGGTTTCAACCGGGAACAGCACGGGGGGGGCCGGGACATGTGACAAGGCTCACAGCGGGCGGGGGGCATCCGGGCGCCATCTCTCTCTACACGGGAAAGCATGCGTATCGGAGCACGAACAGTACTGCAATACCATAGAGCACGGGGGAGCATTCGCGACCCTTGCCGGTCAAGAGCTTCAGGACCGGGTAGATCACGAGACCCGCGGCGATACCGTCCGCGATGTTGTAGAAGAAAGGGATTCCGGTCATGATGAAGAAGGCGGGGATCGCCTCTGTGTAGTCGTCCCATGCAATACATCGCATGTTCCCGGCCATCATGCACCCGACCACGAACAGGGCGGGGGCCGAAATCGGCGGGTAGGCTCCCAGACTCCGAGCCAGAGGCGCAAAGAACAAGGCGAGCAGGAAGAGCAGGCCGGTCGTGACCGACACCAGCCCGGTCCTGCCTCCGGAAGCGACCCCGGCCGAGCTTTCGATATACGACGTGACTGTGCTCGTACCCAGACATGCACCCGCCACGGTTGCCAGGGCGTCCGCCAGAAGCGCCTGCTTGGCCCTCGGCAGACGGTTGTCCCGAATGAATCCGGCCTGCTCGCCGACCCCGATGAGCGTTCCGGCTGTATCAAAGACATCCATAAAAAGAAAGACCACAACATAAGGTAGAATCGTCAAATAGGTCTCGGGTCGGGCAAACCAACCGAAATCGAATGAAAAGAGCGCTGTCTTCCTCGGGAGCCCTATAATCCCGTTCCACTGGAGCTGTCCGGTCAGAGTGGCGATGGCCGCGTTGATCAGGATGCCCCAGAGAATCGCGCCCCGTACATGCAGGGCGACCAGAGCGCCCGTGGCAATCAGGCCCGCGAGGAAGATCAGAACACCCGGATCCGTGACATCCGCGGTCAGCCGCACCGCCGTCCCCGGCGACTCGATCACCAGACCCGCCCCCTTGAGCCCGAGAAAGCAGATGAAAAGCCCGATGCCGACCGCAATACCGTTTTTCAAACTGGGGCTGATCGCGTCGATGATGGCCGATTGAAGATCCAACAGACAGAGCAGCACAAAAACGATGCCCGCCAGCAATGTGATCCCGAGCGCGACCTTCCATGATTCGGCGAACCCGGCGGCCGTGAGCCCCATAACGACGGTTACAAAAAAGAAATTCTCTCCCATGCCCGGGGCCTGGGCGATCGGATAATTGGACAGCAGACCCATCAGGAGGCAACCAAGGAAGGCCGCCACACACGTGGCAAAAAGGATCGCCTCCGCAGAAAGTCCCGTGGGATTCCCGGCAAAATCCCGGGACAGGACCGCCGGCTGGACGAACAGAATGTACGCCATCGTCATGAAGGTTGTTACGCCGGCCAGCACTTCTGTCCGCAGGGTGGTCTGATTCTCTTTCAGCCGAAAGATCCGTTCGAGCATCTTCCGCTCCCGTCGTTGTCTTGTCTTTCCGTCCTGACGGCATTCCTACCGTAACGGGCATTGGGATTCAACTCGGCATGGGACCGGCCGGCGGCGGGAAGCAAGAAAGAGCCTTGAGTGCTCAGGCTGAATCAACGGGATGGACGGGACGGGTCCCCAAGCATCTTCAACAAGTGGGGTCGAAGGTCGTCGAGGGTATAGGGTTTGTCGATGACCGCCTGAACACCCAATGAAAGAAGTTCCTGCATCCTGTTCGCGGAGACCTTGTCGCTGAGAACGATGATTTTCGTGCCCTTCGCTTCAGGGATTCTTCGGAGGGAACGGCAGAATTTCACGATTTCCTCTCCCTTGGGGATCGTCCCGAGGAGCACCAAATCCGGCCGTGCCAACCCGATCTTGATGGCACTCTCGTAAAGGTCTCTCGCTACGAGAACCTCATGGGTGTCGGAGGAACGCCGTAGAATCTGCTTCAGGAGCCCTTCCAGCAACCGTTTCTGCTCGACAACGAGAATCTTTTTTCTCCCCCCGTCCGGCTTGACCGAAAAGGGAATCTGGTAATGGTCCAAAAACTTCAGCAGATCCTCTTCGCGCACCCTGCGATGCCCGCCGGGGGTCCGGAACGAAGTGAGTTTTCCTTCGTCCACCCAGCGGATCACCGTTCGCAAGGAGACTTTGCACACCTTTGCCAGATCCACTGTCGTGTAGACGCGTTCGCTCATCGACTCACCTGTTCGGTGCAAACAAGCCGCTGCCGGAAACACTTCTCCGGGGTCCATCTTCTCATTCGTCATCCGGGCGGATTTTCTTGAAAGGAAAATCGGCGGGCGAAAGTGGGAGGGGGGAAAAGCATCAGGGGTGGCAGGGACCCTCTCCGAAGGCCTTGACGAGCTCATCACTTACAAATTCGGGCAAGTCCGCTTCCCTCCCTCCCCGCGTCCATCGAAGGCCTTTTTCGGCCGCGCATATGCGCCCCACCCCCGTGCAGGGAATGCCGGCGTCCTGGAGCCTTTCCCGAACCTTTTCTTCGGAGCCGGGATCCGCGACAATCAGGAGGGCCCCGGAAGCGAGAAGGCCCATCGGATCGATCCCGAACGGCTCGCTCAGGGCTTCCGTCTCCGGGAAAATGGGGATCGCCTCCGCATCAATCCGGATTCCCACTCCCGCACACATTGCCAATTCCCGCATGCCTTGGGCGACGCCGCCTTCCGTGGGGTCATGCATGCCGTGGATTGCAGGGCCTGCGGCTGCAAGGGCGATCCGGGCATCCCGGACCACGCTGATCCCAGGATCGTCGAGGAACCTTCCGGCCTTCTCCAGGACTTCCCCGCTCACCCTCTCCTTCAGGTAAGCCCTTCGCTCGCGGGCTATCACACAGGTCCCTTCAACAGCGATTCCCTTGGTCAACAGCACCACATCGCCGGAGCGTATGTTGCGCTTGTCAACCATTCGTCCCTTATCCACTTCACCGAGCATCTGCCCGACAACGATCGGCCGGTCCAGGCCCAAGGTGATCTCCGTATGCCCCCCGCAGACCGTGATTCCCAGGTCGGTGCAGGCGGCCGCAACGTCCTCGAAGAGGGCCTCTACACTTTTTTCGTCGGCGCCGCCCTCGGGGAGAAGACAGGTCACGAGAAGCCATTTCGGGTCCGCCCCCATACAGGCAACATCATTGGCGTTGATGTTTACGAGATAGCGCCCGATCCGGTCCGTGGCGAAGGTGATCGGGTCGGTTTTGGCCACCAGATATCGATCCCCCATGTCGATCACGGCGGCGTCGTCCCCGATCCGGGGACCGATGCGAACGCGGGAATCACCTCCCGGGAGCCTCCGGAGAAGACGGTCAAGGAAGGACGTGGGGAGCTTGCCGGCGGAGAATGTCCGTTTCATGTCAGAAAAAGACCCTCTACGACCCATGAGGGATGCAGCACAAGAAAACGAGGCCCTTCTCTCCGGCCTGGAAGCGGTGTTTCTCCCCGGCGGGCACGTACACGGCGTTCCCCGGTTCAAGGGGCCGGGCCTCTTCTTCCCCCACCACCTGTCCCGCCCCTTCTATAACGAATACCTCGTGTTCCCACCCGTGACGGTGAAACGGCGTGTACCCCCCGGGCTGAAGCCGGAAAATCCTCATGGCGAAATGCTCCGCACCGTCCGTTTCCGTAATCAGAGGTCGAAGCTCCACACCGCTCAGATCATGTTCGTTAGAGAGGTCGGCCGGCGGCACCTCGCTTTCATGTCGCACAAGAAACATAATCCTTGCTCCCCCTTCGAATTCCGAACCCATTTCGTCGCCTGTTTCGGAGGCGAGGCGATCGGAAGATACCACAAGCATTCCCTGTCCCGCAAATCTCCGGCCGTTGAGTTTCTCTTTCCCCTTCTGATAGTATTGAATAGATCCACCTTCGCAAACGCAACGGCCTCCGTGACCCGCCGGAGCCCCGAATGCCGTGAAACAGAACGAAGCCCCACACACGCCTCCGAGCGTACGGTTCCGCCCCTGGACCCGGAGGGATGTCCCGGTACTGGCCCGCATGGCCAGAGACCTGTATGCCTACATCGAGTCTATCGATCCGGTGTGGAGAACATCGTCCGGTGCGGAAGAACACTTGCGGGTCCACCTCACAGACCTCTTCGCCACCCGCCACGCGATCTCATACGTGGCTTGCCGCGAAAACGAAATCGTCGGGTTCATCACGGGAAGCATCACGCAACGTCCGCCCGTCATTCTGCCTCACCGGGACGGCCTTGTTGACAACGCCTACGTCGTCCCCCGCTGGAGGAAACAGGGTATCGGCACCCGGCTTTGCCGCATGTTGCTGTCCTGGTTCGCGGAAGAGGGGATCGAGGAGGTCCGGATTCACTATCAGGTCAGTAACGGCAATGCCCTCAGGTTCTGGGAACGATTCGGTTTTCGCCCATGGACCATCCAGGCCCATCTCCGGCTTTCCGGGGAAACCGGATCCGAGGACCTGGAAGCGGGCCGGGGGGAAGATCGCCCGTGATAGGGGCGCCGCGCCGTAGAACCGCACGGTGTTCCCGGCAGGCAAGGAACCCAACTCCAGGGTGCCCTTCAAGCCTTCCGCAACCCAGATCGTTCCGTCCCGCTCCACCAGGACACCCCTTGCGCGGGGGAGACGCCCCAGCAGAGAGACCCCTTCCCGCCTGCCCTTGACCATGATCGCCGTGGCCAGGCCATCCGCAAGGAAAGCCCGCGCCGCGACCACCGTGACACTCAGCAGGCCTTCGACCGGGCGGCCCGTCCGGGGGTTCATGATATGAGTAAATCTTCCCGCCTTCGTTTCAAAATAACGTTCATAGGTGCCGGACGTGACCACGGCTCCCGACCGGAAGACAAAGACTCCCAGGAGGCGGCCTTTCTTGAGCGGATCCTGCAGCCCGATACGCCATGGGGGGCTGTCGGCGCTGCACGAGGCACGGATGT
Source organism: bacterium (assembly GCA_015486285.1). Classification (GTDB taxonomy): domain Bacteria; phylum Desulfobacterota; class DSWW01; order DSWW01; family DSWW01; genus S015-6. The sequence goes on along the minus strand of WFRX01000373.1, from coordinate 6,519 downwards.
CTCCCCCCGCATTGATCAGCGCGTCCCGAATGCCCCTTTGCTGCAAACATGCCATGCCTTGGTCCGCGATGTAGCCTTTTGCAATCCCGCCCAGATCGAGGCGCATCCCCGCTTTCTCGAGAAAAACGGTTTTCCTGTTCCGGTCGATCCGGACCCGCTGGTAGCCGACCCGCGCCAGAGCCTCATGTACAGCCCTCTCTCCAGGCAGCCTGCCTCCGCCTTCATGCTGGATGTCCCCCCAGGCGGCCTCGAGCGGCCCCACCGTCGCATCGAAGGCCCCTCCTGTCATTCGCGACAGGGTCAGGGATTCCTCAATCACATCCAGCAACGCGTCAGAGACCTTCACCGGCCCTTTGCCCGCCGCCGCATTCACCCGCGCCAGTTCGGACGCGGGGCTGTACAGGTCCATACGGGAGGCGAGTTCCTCCATTCGATCCAGCGCCAGGCGGGCCGCTTCCGCCCCACCCGTCCCCTCCGTTGCCCGCCATACGACCTCCACCAGCGTACCCATCATCGGCCGCGTGATGCGCCGGGTCTCCGAATCGGCGGATTCCTTTCGGGAACAGCTGAGGACAAGGACGCACCCCAGGAGGAGAAACAGGAGGGCGCAAGCCCTCCGCCCCCCGGGGCGGGACCCCGAGGGGGCGGGGCCGACCTCGGCGTACCCTGCGCAAATCACCGTGGAGGGTCCCCTACTTGTCCAATGCATGGCAATCCAACGAAGGGCCTCGACTCGACCTCAGGCCGGTTCGCAACCGCCACCCCCCTCAAGCCTTCGGACCTTCCCTTCCCTGATCAGCTTCACCAGGTGGGCTTCTACGGAGAAACAGGCCATAGCGTGGAGGGACTTCGGGACATCCGTGTAGATCGCGGCCACCAGGTCCTCTGTCCTCCGGATACCCGAACGAAGGCACGCCAGAATCGCCTTTTCCCTTTCCAGCCGATGCTCGATATACTCCTGGATCTTCTCCCTGGCACTCCAGACGACCGGTCCGTGGCCGGGGCAGATGATCTTGACGGGATAGGACAGGAGGTCGGCCAGGGAAGCCATGTACAGTTCCATATCCCCGTCCGGAGGGACAATGATCGAAGTCCCTGTCCCTAAAATGTGATCCCCCGTAAACAACACCCCTTCCGACCGAAGGAAGAAGCAGCAGTGGCCGGAAGAATGGCCCGGCGTGTGGATGACCTCGAGCACCCTGTCGTCGAAGGGAATCTCGTCGCCGTGTTGAAAGGTGAAATCAGGAGAGACCGGCGCCACCTTGTCCGCCTCGCTCGCGTGGACCCCCACCCTGCAGCCCGTTCTCTCCTTGATCTTGTCGGTGCCGACCAGGTGATCCGGGTGCCAGTGGGTCAGAATCAGCCAGTCCAGCCTTCGCTTCGTTCCCTTTGCGAAGCGACTGACCAGGGCATCCACACCCTTCTCGTCCCACAGGCCCGCATCGATCATCCCGGTTTCCCTGACTCCCACCAGATAGCTGTTGGTGTCCCGGTGAGGGGGCAGGGTCCGGGTGGGCACGGGAATCGGGAAAACGAAATCGATTTGTTCCGATAGGGGCATCCAGTCCATTGCAGGAAAACCTCGGCCGTTCTCAGGGAGACGATCGGAGGAGAAACTCCATGACCTTCGCGGACAAGTGGTCCGGATGGCCGTGCCAGCGGATTCGGCCCCGGGAATCCACGGCCACGATACAGGGAATGCTCTTCACGGCCATTGCCAGCGATGTTTTCCCGTCATCGTCCACGCCCGTGGGAAAGCCCATTGGATGGTCTTTGATGAACTCCTTGATCTTTTCGACCCCCTGCCCTTCTTTTGCACGCGTAACGCCCAGGATGGATACTCCTTTCGGCCCATAGGTTTCAAGCAGTTGCTCCATCTTTGGGATGTTCCGCCTGCAGTGCGGGCACCAGAAGGCCCAGAAGCTCAACAGTGTGAGCTTTCCCCGGTAGAGATCGCCCTGGGGGGGTGGACCGCCGATCCATTCTTTGATTTGCAGCGGCGGGGCCTTTTTCCCCACCAGTTCGAGCCCCTCCAGCTTCTGTTGCGCCTTACCGGCCAGGCGCGTCTTCGGATATCGACGGGTGATCTCCCGGAAGGCCTTTTCCGCGCCTTCCAGATCGGCGTCGCTCAACTCCAGGCCTGCCAGCGCATAGAGAGACTTGCCGCCGAAGGGGGTATCTCCATACGCCTCGGCGACCTTCTCAAAGGCCTCCCTGGCCCCGGCAGGTTCCTTCAGGGACAAAGAAACCTCCCCCAGATAGAAGAGGGCCTCCGCCGCCACCCTCGTGTTCTTCCGGTAGTCCTTTGACACCTGCAGAAAGATCTCTTTCGCCTTTTTCAGATACTCCTCTCCGCCCGTTCCCTGACCCCCCTGAAGGTTGGACTGCTTACCAAGGGCCATGCAGATCTTCCCTTTGCTGATCAGGTACCGGGGCACCGCAGGGCTCGTCGGATACCGGGCCAGTAACGAATCGAGTCGGGCAAGGGCGTTTCCGTACTGCCGCAACACCGTCAATGCCTCTGCCAGGTAGAAATCAACCGCTTCAGCCCAGGGGGCCTGAGGCGACCGTTTCAGGAGTGCCTCCAGGTCCTGAAATCCCGCGGATTGCTTTCCCGTCCGGAATTCCGTCTGGATACGATCGAACTCCTTCAGGGCCTCCGGATCATTCTTGAACAGGGACCGCCAGTACTCCGGGATCGACATCTCTTCCTGCGGCGCGGAGACCTTCTCGTCTGTCGAGGAACCTTTGCATCCGGCCACAGGCACCACGAAAAGGGCACCGAGAAGGAGTCCGCAAAGTACGAATTCCAGGGAAACCACTCGCTTCGATCCCGCCTTGAGCGCCAACTCTGTCCATCCTGCCTTTTCCATCGAGACGATTCCTTCTCTTGCTCTTTTCTCTTGTTTGCCGAGCCGATCCCGCGCCAACCGAAAGCCTTTATTTTATTCCCCTCCGCCCACACAAGCAACTCGCCGCGTGACAAGGGGCGCACTGCGGGGGGTTTCGTACAATGTGGATATGCGGTACACTTTTTCGGATACCGTCCGGTGTGGCTTCCCATTGATCCTGGAGGATTCGTCGTGAAAATCGATGGCAAATCGCGCGTCTGCGCTGTGATCGGAAACCCTGTAGAACACTCTCTTTCCCCCGCTCTCCACAATGCGGCGTTCGCGGAGAAGGGGCTCAACATGTGCTACGTTGCCTTTCACGTAGAGGACCTGGCCGCTGCCATGACCGGCGCGAGAGGCCTGAATCTCCTCGGCCTGAGCGTGACCATTCCTCACAAGGTGGCCGTCTTACGCTATCTCGACGAAGTGGAGGAAACCGCCTCAAAGATCGGCTCGGTGAACACGGTCATCAACAAAGAGGGGCGGCTGATCGGGTACAACAGCGACGGGATGGGTGCCGTAAGGGCACTCCGGGAAGCGGACATCCCCCTCGCGGGCGAAAAGGTTACGATCCTCGGCTCCGGAGGCGTAGCTCGAGCCATCGCCTTTACCCTTGGAAAAGAGGCCGCGTTACGCGAGATGGTCCTTCTCGGCGTCGAGCCGGAGGAATGCCGGCGTCTTGCCGACGATCTCGGCAAGGCCCTGCCTTTTCCGGTCATCTGGGAACCGATGCGCATCGAGACACTGAATCGACATATCCCGGATTCAGCCGGTATCATTCACTGCACGCCGGTGGGGATGAATCCGCACGCTGAAAAAACCGTACTTGACCGACAGCTTCTCCGACCCGGGCAATTCGTCTTTGATGCCGTATACAACCCGCTGAAGACCCGTCTGCTGCAGGAAGCGGAATCCGTTGGGTGCCGAATCGTCCCGGGGGTTGAAATGTTCATCCATCAGGCCGTGTTCCAGTTCGAACTCTGGACCGGAGAGTCTGCCCCCGTGAACTGTATGCGCCGTGTCGTAATGGAGGCCCTCTCATGAACATCGTTCTCATCGGCTACCGGGGGACGGGAAAGTCGACGGTAGCTTCCCTGCTCGCTTCCGACCTCCGGATGCCCCAGATCTGCCTGGACGAAGAGATCGTAAGAAAGGCCGGCAGACGCATCCCTGAAATCGTCGCCGACCATGGGTGGCGGTATTTTCGGGATCTCGAAAGCGAAGTGACGGAAGATTACGCCCAAAGAGACGGCTGGGTGATCGATACGGGCGGCGGCGTGATCCTTCGGGAAAAGAACGTTAAAAACCTGCAACGGAACGGCACCCTCTTCTGGCTGGCCGCCCCGCCTTCCGTGTTGATTGAACGGATCAAAGACGACACCGAGCGCCCTCCCTTGAAAGACGGGAAAACCTTCCTGGAGGAGGTTGCGGAGGTTCTGGAAGAACGCCTGCCGCTTTATCGCGCGGCGGCCCACTGGACCGTCGACGTATCGGCAAAGAGCCCCGCAGAGGTATCCGCGGAGATCCAGGCCAGGCTCAGGGAAGCCGATCTGCTGTAACCGTTCCATCGCCCTTCCATGCGAATACGCGGGCCCCCGCCGCGTGCCATGGAGAACGGGGACCGATACTTGACAGCGCCGATTTGGTTCGCTAACGTATTATTTTTTGTATGACCTCCATTTCTTTCTCCTCTCCCACGAATGGAATCGGAAAGACAAATGATCCGGTTTGAGGACAACCTCGGGATTCACCTTTTCAAGGCATATTTCAGTATCTATAAGTACTTGAAGAGAACATTCTCCGACCATCATATCGAAAACATGAACCCGACCCGGCTCGGCATTCTGCTGGCATTGGCGGACCAGGACGGAGTCATCATGTCCAAGCTCGGCAGGAGGCTCTTCCTTGAGAAATCAACCATGACCGGGGTCATCGACAAGATGGAGGCGGACGGGCTGGTAAACAGGCGAACCGACAAGACGGATCGCCGGGCCGTGCACATCTATCTCACCGAAGAGGCAAAAAAGCTGAACGAGCGGGTTCTCAAGATCATCGACGAGATCTACTCTGATTTGAGCGGAGATTTGTCCGCCCAAGAGGTAGCTACTTCCGTGAAGGTTTCGAAACAAATCGGCCAGGCAGCCTACGATCTTTCCGTCGGCAATGAGAAAAAGCCCTGAGATCAACCGCCATTCTTCTTTCCATTGGATCTGACGGCAGCGAAAATGCCGCCTGGAGTTTGCCGAAGGGGGGGCCGGCATCCAGGCAGGCATCGTGGATATTCCGATAAAAGACTCTCATTGCGCGCTTGTTGACAACCGGCCGGACGGCCGATATATTTTTCGCATGCAAGAAAAGCCGAAGGCTTTCGAAACGTTGCAGAGGGAGTTGACAAGCTATGAAGATCATTGAGGAAGCGGTTGCAAAGGGGCAGAAAAGCCTTTCGGAGTTCGCATCCAAGCAGGTTCTGGCCGATTACGGTATCCCGGTCTGCCGGGAAGCCCTCGTCCAGTCGGAGGAGGAGGCCGTGGAGAAGGCGCGTGCTTTCGGCTTTCCCGTCGTGCTGAAGGCCTGTGGAGAAAAACTCACCCACAAGACAGAGGGAAACCTCATTCGCCTCTGGCTGAGGGGACCGGAGGAGGTCCAGGAAGCCTATCGGGACCTGACGAAAGGCGCACCGGAAGGCCTCGAGGGCATCCTCGTCCAGGAGATGGTATCCGGCAACCGGGAGCTGGTCATCGGCCTGATCCGGGATGCCCAGTTCGGGCCTTGTGTCATGTTCGGGTTCGGCGGCGTTTTTACAGAAGTACTCAACGATGTCTCTTTTCGCGTGGCGCCCTTGGAAGAGTGGGACGCCATGGAGATGATGGAAGAAATCAGGGCGAAGAAGATCCTGGATGATTTCCGGGGCGAGCCGGCGGTGGACAGGCGCCTCCTGGCCGAGTCACTGGTGGCGCTGGGGAAGATCGGGATGGACAATCCATTGATCGAGGAAATCGACGTCAATCCCCTCAAATTCCGGGACGGGAAACCGGTGGCGGTGGACGCCCTCGTTGTTCTCGCCGACAAGGCGAACTAACGCCTTCCCAGGAGCACCTTGTATTTCTTCCCGGCCTTTTCGAAGAGAATCCCCTTCTCCTGGATTTCTGCTACGACGAGGTCTTCGAACAGATCCCCCTCGTGAACGGTCTTCAGGTTCACCACCGCGAAACGATTCTGCCTGTGCCGGCTGTAAGCGATCGCGTTAATCTTGATCTCTGAGCCCTCCCACTCCTGAATGATCTCCGCCTCGGAAGCCTCCGGGAGAACCGCATCTTCCCGCACGGCGGGCCGCGGCCTCACTTCGTCCCGAGAAGAAACGGATTTCGCCTCGACGCGGGTCGAATCCGGAACCGCCGCGGGCTTCGCGAGCGAGGAGGTCGGAAGCGCCTCCTTGGGGCTGGGAGGAGGCAGCGTACGCTCCCGTACGGGGGGCGGGGACCGAAGAGAGGAAGGACTCTCCTCCGGAGGGGGGCCAGGGGGCAAGCGATCATATCCGGGGCTGACCGCAGCGAGCGGCGGGGTCTTTTCTTCCCGCACACGATCCACCGGCGCCACAAGGGTGCTGTCTCTTATACACATCTCCGAG